>NZ_AGSX01000187.1 GCF_000235745.1 Stutzerimonas stutzeri SDM-LAC
CTGGCGCGGGAATTAATGAATTCGAGAATGTCTGCGGTAGCAATGGCCTGGCTCTCGGCATCACGTCGATGCTTGTATTCCAGCGTGCCATCGGCAAGCCCGCGGTCGCCTACAACGATGCGATGCGGTATGCCTACCAACTCCATATCGGCAAATTTGACGCCTGGACTGGTCTTTTTGTCACGGTCGTCGAGCAGAACGTCGTAGCCAGCCGCGGTCAGTTCCGCATAGAGCTTATCGGTGGCCTCGCGGACGGCCTGGTTTTCATACTTCATCGGGACCAGTGCAATCTGGAACGGAGCGAGCGCGTCCGGCCAGAGAATGCCGCGGTCATCGTAGTTCTGCTCGATGGCGGCCGCGACGACACGAGACACGCCGATGCCATAGCAACCCATGGTCAGAATGACAGGCTTACCGTTTTCACCCATCACACTGCAATTCATCGCCTCGCTGTATTTGGTGCCCAGTTGGAAGATGTGCCCAACTTCGATGCCACGTTTGATGACCAGCGTGCCGACACCGTCAGGGCTTGGATCACCCGCGACCACGTTGCGCAAATCGGATACTTCCGGAAGCGGCAGGTCGCGCTCCCAGTTGATACCGAAGTAGTGCTTGTCGTCCTGGTTGGCCCCAGCAGCGAAATCACTCATCAAGGCGACCGAGCGATCGATTACACAGGCGATAGGCAAGTTCAGCGGGCCCAGTGAGCCGGGGCCTGCACCGATGGCTGTACGTATCTCTTCATCGGTGGCGAATACCAACGGGCTCTCGACCTGAGCCAGATTAGCCGCCTTGATCTCATTGAGTTCGTGATCACCGCGGACGACCAGTGCGACCAGTTGACCTTTTTCTGTGCCGCGTACGACCAGCGTCTTGATCGTTTTCTCGATGGGTAGCTGGAACTGCTCGACCAGTGCGGCAATGGTCTTGCAGTTCGGCGTGTCGATCAGTCGCAGCTCCTCGCTGGCGGCTGCGCGCTCGGTTTCGCGCGGGATCGCCTCTGCTTTCTCGATGTTCGCGGCGTAGTCGGAGCTGTCACTAAATGCGATATCGTCTTCGCCGGACTCGGCGAGGACATGGAACTCGTGTGAGCCGGTGCCGCCGATGGACCCGGTGTCGGCCTGAACCGGGCGGAAATTCAGCCCCAGGCGAGTGAACACGTTGCAGTAGGCCTGATGCATGCGGTCGTAGGTTTGTTGCAACGATTCCTGATCCACATGGAACGAATACGCGTCCTTCATCGTGAACTCGCGCCCGCGCATCAATCCGAAGCGTGGACGAATCTCATCACGGAATTTTGTCTGGATCTGGTAGAAGTTGATCGGCAACTGCTTGTAGCTGTTGAGCTCGTTACGCGCCAGATCGGTGATGACTTCTTCATGCGTCGGGCCGACGCAAAACTCGCGATTATGGCGGTCTTTCAGGCGTAGCAGTTCAGGACCGTACTGCTCCCAACGACCGGACTCCTGCCACAGCTCGGCAGGTTGGATGGCGGGCATCAGTACTTCCAGTGCGCCGGCCTTGTTCATCTCGTCGCGAACGATGGCTTCGGCCTTGCGCAATGCACGCAACCCCATCGGCATCCAGGTATAGAGCCCCGAGGCCAGCTTACGAATCATGCCGGCACGCAGCATCAGCTGATGGCTGATGACAACCGCATCGGAAGGGGTTTCTTTAAGGGTCGAGAGCAGGAACTGACTGGTGCGCATGTGGGCCGTTGTGTCCTTGCAGAGCGGAGAATTTGGCTCGGCATTGTACGGCGGGTGCAGGTTGACGTACAGAATGGTTAGCGTGGACGGTTGCGTCATAACCGAAGAAGCCCGGTGGGTGCCGGGCTTCTTGTTCAGCTCGAGTTACAACTGAAGGGCCTGTATTACAGGATGTTCAGTGGGTACTCGACGATCAGGCGGGTGTCGCTCAGGTCGCGATCCAGGTTGTTGGTGGCCTGATAGAACGCCTGGCGAACGCGTAGCGATAGGTCCTTGGCTGGGCCTTCCTGGAATACGTATTTGGCTTCGATATCCCATTCGGACTCTTCGGCATCTGGACCGACCGGCATGTCGATATTGCTACCTGCAACATAGCGGGTCATGAAACTCAGACCGGATACGCCATAGGCTGCCATATCGAGGTCATAGCGGACCTGCCACGACTGCTCGTCCTTGTTATAGAAATCGGAATACTGAACCGAGTTGCCCAGCCAAACGGTGCCGCCGCCATCTATGCCGTAACCATAGCCGGCCTGAATCGGGTTGCCCTCGCTGTCGGTAGTAAAATAGCCGCCATGGGATTTTTGATATGCAGCGGTAAAGCTATGCGCCCCCATAGAATAGGTCGCTGCGAGGCTCCAGATTGTGTTGTCTTCGTCATTACCGTTACCGGTGAATTCCGACTCGTACTCGGTCTGGTAAATGTTGAAATCAAAGGCCAGCGACTGGTCGGCGCCTAGGCCCATGCTGTAGTTGGCGTTGCCGTAGATCTTTTCGAATGCGTCTTTCACATCCGAGTAGTACAGCGAGGTGCTCAGACTGTCGCTGAACGCGTATGTGCCACCGACGAAGTTGATCTCGTCTAGGCCTACAGAGTCATGATCGGCTTCGGATTTCGCGCTCAGTGCAGTAAAACGACCGGCGTTTAATTCAAGGCCTTCGATCTCGCTGCTGGTGATCAAGCCACCGCGTGCGGTTTCTGGTAGCAGTCGAGCATCATCAGTGGAGAACACCGGCAGGGCCACAAACTGTGTGCCGTATTTCAGAACGGTATCTGAAACGCGGAATTTGACTGCAACGCCCGCCTCGGAGTAATCATCCTGGGGCTTGCCTTCACTGTCTTTCGGGAAAATGTCCGGCCAGGCACGATCTTTACCGCTGTCAAGCTTTACGCCCAGCAGGCCAATCGCGTCGACACCCACACCAATGGTGCCCTGAGTGAAACCGGACTCGAAGGTGCCGATGAAGCCATGGCCCCATGCTTCGCGATAGCTCTGACCTTCGCCACGGAAGTCACGGTTCATATACAGGTTGCGGTTGAAGATAGTCAGGCTGCTGCCTTCCACAAAGCCTTCCGACTCCGACTGGCTGGACGCCAGCGCCATTTGCGATGTGCCGGCCGCAACGGCCATGGCGATAACGCTCCACTTCATCACTTTCATGATTGCTCCTTTGGTTTCAAATTGGTGCTTGCTTTCCTGCGTTCGCCGGAAAGAGGCATCTTTATTTTCGGTTCTCAAGCTCAATTCAATCCATGTCTGCCTAGCTGGTCGTAAACCTGCAGCAAGCCTTGGAATGCATTCCGAGAATTACTGTGTAGCTGGGTAAACTAGCGCGAGCAAGCTTAACTCAGCTATTTCCGATTTTCTTCCCCTGTTCGTGCAGCTTTTTTTAATCAAAGCAATAACTGTGCACAAATCCAATCATCGAATTTCCGCGACGATTCGGGTCGATGGCTGGTGGCGATCGCGCTAAAGCGGGACAGAATGCGAACGCGCTTGCGCTGCGTTGGTGCGCGCCGGCGTTGGTGATCCCATCGAGCGCTGGAGTATCCTGCGGCAATCGGTCAGGCACAGCTTGCTGCCGCCAATATCAATAAAGAACTGGAGGCCGTTATGTTCGTTCTCGATGCACGCCTGGAGCGGGATACGCTGGCGGTGGGTGATTTTCCGCTGTGCCGGTTGCTATTGATGAATGATGCCAATTACCCATGGTTCATCCTGGTGCCTCGTCGAGAGGAGGTCAGTGAGCTGTTCCAACTGGATCCGGCTGACCAGCAACTGTTATGGCAAGAGGCGACAATGCTTGCCGAGATACTCAAGGACACCTTCGGCGCGGACAAGATGAACCTGGCAACGCTGGGGAACGTCGTGAGCCAATTGCATGTGCATGTGGTCGCTCGGCGGCAGGACGACGCTGCCTGGCCGGCGCCGGTCTGGGGCTTTCAGCCAGCCAGGCCTTATAACGAAGCGCAACTGGCCGTTGTCAGGCAGAAGCTGAAACTTGTCCTTGCCGACGGCTTTCAATTCGAGGAGGGCAGGTAATGGAGTTGGAGCAACGCATCACCGACTTAGAGGCGCGTCTAGCTTTTCAGGATGACACCATTCAGACGCTGAGCGATGTGCTGGTCGCACAGCAGCGAACAGTCGACCGGCTGCAGGCGCAGCTCGGTTTGCTCGCCAGGCGACAGGAAGACCTGCAAAGCAGAATGGAGGGGGAGGGAGACGAAGCGCCGCCGCCCCATTATTGACAGGGCGGCGGCGTGGTAGCGGCAGAGTGCGCTGGCGCCCTGCGTCAGCAGTCAGCGGTTGGCCTAGTCGGCGACTACGTCTTCGGCCTGGAGGCCTTTGTCGCGCATCATGACGGTAAATTCGACGCGCTGGCCCTCGATAAGTACCCGGTGCCCTTCGCCTCGAATCGCCCGGAAGTGGACAAAGACATCGTCGCCACTGTCACGGGAAATGAAACCGAAACCCTTTGAAGTATTGAACCACTTGACGGTGCCTTTCTCGCGCCCGGCGGCCGGAGCGGCAGCGTGACTGGGCTGCACTTTGCGGGGTTTACCAGCGCTGCGGTTCGGTGTACCTGAGTTTTTGGTTTTCGTTTGGCTTGTTGCCAATTGCAGCAGTACGGCAATGAACGCGAGCATTAGGCTGGCTAGGGTTGCCGGCTGGCCTGCGACGCTGGCGACCGGAATCAACACGACAACAATCTGGACGGCAGCTGCAGCAACTAGCAGTGCCGATGCGCCGAACAATAGTGGGCGGGTATGACCGCTGGTGTTCAGCTGGGCGGAGGCAGCGAACTGCACGTTCAGCAGGCCCAGAAGCAGCAGGCACAACGCTGCAGGTTGGACCAGTAGTGGCATGGCGCCGGTCAGGCTGGGGACGAACGATAATATCAAGGCGGCTACGCCCGTTAATACATGAAGGATCTTAAGCATTCTTATGGCTCACAGTTAAATAGCACGACAGAAAGCGGCAGGCTTCAGGGCGAGTGGAGACGCTGAGCGTAAGTGAGGCGATCGCTCGTATTTGGATAGTGCCCTGCCTGCGGCGCGCGCGAATTTAACAGCAAAGGGTGACGTCGCTCAATTCGGTGTGCTTGAGGTTCGCGATTGAGCGGGGCGTGGGGCGGGTCAGGTCGAGTCTTACAGGTTCGTTTGCGCTGGAGGGGTTCCGGTGGGATAGCCGCACGTGCGGCTATCCCAATTGCAAGCGAATACGCTGGCGGATGGTCAGGCAGCCAGCAGGCTGCGCAGCATCCAGGCGGTTTTCTCGTGGATCTGCATGCGTTGGGTCAGCAGATCAGCGGTGGGCTCGTCGCTTACCTTTTCCAGCAGCGGGAAAATGCCACGTGCAGTGCGGACTACCGCTTCCTGGCCTTCAACTAGCAGTTTGATCATCTCCTCGGCAGCGGGGATGCCCTCTTGCTCCTTGATAGACGACAGCTTCGAATAGGCGGCGTAAGTGCCCGGAGCCGGAAAACCCAGCGCGCGGATACGCTCAGCAATGTCATCCACCGCCAGCGCAAGTTCGGTGTACTGGGTCTCGAACATCGTGTGCAGTGTGTTGAACATCGGGCCCGTCACGTTCCAGTGGAAGTTGTGGGTCTTCAGATACAAGGTGTAGGTATCGGCCAGCAGGCGGGACAAACCGTCCGCAATAGCGGCGCGATCCTGTTCGGCAATACCAATGTCGATTTCCATGGTTTTCTCCCGTTTGGTGAATTCGCTGACATTCTATGCCAGAAAATGAGTGTCTTCGGTGCGTGCTGCGCTGGCAGCTGCGATTTATGGCTTGGAAGGCACAATGACGATTTCGGTTCAAAAAACGATGCTTATTGGATCGATTGTTCGTCCCTATCGGCAGCCGGCTGCGTTGAAATGATTATGCGGATATAATCCCGCGCTTGTGTCGGGCGGCTCGTTTTGCCGTGCGGGGAAGTGCTGCGGTGCTGGTGCTTGATCCTTCCATTACCGACTATCGATATTCCAGGCGGGACGCCACCAGGTAGCCGTCTGCACAGTCGCGATTCGAGCGACCCAATGAATTTCCAAGATACGAGAAGCGAACCTCACCATGATGCGCAGCCACTATTGCGGCCAGTTGAACGAAAGCCTGGACGGCCAGGAAATCACTCTTTGCGGCTGGGTTCACCGTCGCCGTGACCACGGCGGGGTGATCTTCCTCGACGTGCGTGACCGCGAGGGGCTGGCTCAGGTCGTATTCGATCCTGATCGCGCCGATACCTTCGCCGCCGCAGACAAGGTGCGCAGCGAGTATGTGATCAAGATCACCGGCAAGGTGCGCCTGCGCCCGGCTGGTGCGGTCAACCCGAACATGGCTTCCGGCGCTATCGAGGTGCTCGGCTACGAACTCGAAGTCCTGAATGAAGCTGAAACCCCACCGTTTCCGCTCAATGAATACAGCGATGTCGGCGAGGAAACTCGTCTGCGTTATCGCTTCATTGACCTGCGCCGGCCAGAGATGGCCGAGAAGCTCAAACTGCGCTCGAAAATCACTGCCAGCATCCGCGGCTACCTCGATGAGAATGGCTTTCTCGACGTTGAAACGCCGATTCTCGGGCGTCCGACGCCTGAAGGTGCACGTGACTATCTGGTACCTAGCCGTACCCATGCCGGTAATTTCTTCGCGCTGCCTCAGTCGCCGCAGCTGTTCAAACAGTTGCTGATGGTTGCGGGTTTCGACCGCTACTACCAGATCGCCAAGTGCTTCCGTGACGAAGACCTTCGTGCAGACCGTCAGCCGGAATTCACCCAGATCGACATTGAAACCAGCTTCCTCGAAGAGTCCGACATCATCGGAATCACCGAAGGCATGGTGCGCAAGCTGTTCAAGGAAGTGCTGGGCATCGAGTTCGGCGAGTTCCCTCACATGCCGTTCGAAGAGGCCATGCGTCGTTATGGTTCCGACAAGCCGGACCTGCGCATTCCGATGGAACTGGTCGATGTCGCCGATCAGCTGCAGCAGGTCGAATTCAAGGTGTTCAGCGGCCCGGCGAACGACCCCAAATGCCGCGTTGCCGCGCTGCGCGTACCGGGCGGGGCGAGCATGCCGCGCAAGCAGATTGATGACTACACCAAGTTTGTCGGTATCTACGGTGCCAAGGGTCTGGCGTATATCAAGGTCAACGAGCGCGCCAAAGGCGTCGAGGGTCTGCAGTCCCCGATCGTGAAGAACATCCCGGAAGACAAGCTCAACGTGATCCTTGATCGCGTTGGCGCCGTCGACGGCGATATCGTCTTCTTTGGCGCGGACAAGGCCAAGATCGTATCCGAGGCGCTGGGCGCACTGCGCATCAAGCTTGGCCATGATCTGAAGCTGCTGACCTGTGAGTGGGCGCCGATGTGGGTGGTCGACTTTCCGATGTTCGAGGAGAACGATGACGGCTCGCTCAGCGCGCTGCATCATCCTTTCACTGCGCCGAAGTGCACACCGCAGGAGCTCGAGGCGAACCCGGCGGGTGCACTGTCGCGTGCCTATGACATGGTGCTAAACGGCACCGAGTTGGGTGGCGGTTCGATCCGTATCCACCGCAAGGAAATGCAGCAGACGGTATTCCGCATCCTGGGCATCGATGAGGCAGAGCAGGACGAAAAGTTTGGCTTCCTGCTCGATGCGCTCAAGTTCGGCGCGCCGCCGCATGGTGGGCTGGCGTTCGGCCTCGATCGTCTGGTGATGCTGATGACCGGCGCGCAATCGATTCGTGAAGTCATCGCCTTCCCGAAAACCCAGAGTGCCGCGGACGTCATGACCCAGGCACCGGGTGCGGTGGATGGCAAGGCATTGCGTGAATTGCATATTCGCCTGCGCGAGCAGCCGAAAGCCGAATGACGGCACAAGAGCCCAGGGAAACCTGGGCTCTTGGTTTCAGCAAGATGAAAAGTTGATCGGAAAGGGAGGCAGTTAATGGCTGGTCATTCCAAATGGGCCAACATCAAGCACCGCAAGGGGCGTCAGGACGCCAAGCGCGGCAAGATCTTTACCAAGCTGATACGCGAGCTGACGGTCGCCGCCAAGAGCGGGCCTATTCCAGCAGACAATCCGCGACTGCGTTTGGCGGTCGATAAAGCATTGGTTGCAAATATGTCGCGCGACGTGATTGACCGTGCCATTGCGCGCGGCGCAGGCACTAACGACGCTGATAATGTGGTCGAGCTGACCTACGAAGGCTACGCGCCTAGCGGTGTCGCCATCATCGTCGAGGCCATGACCGACAACCGTAACCGTACGGCCGCAGAAGTGCGTCATGCCTTCAGCAAGCACGGCGGCAATCTCGGCACGGATGGTTCGGTCGCCTATATGTTCGATCGCAAGGGGCAGATCAGCTTTGCCGCGGGCGTAGAAGAGGACGCATTGATGGAAGCGGCGCTGGAGGCCGGCGCCGACGATGTGGAAATGGGCGAAGACGGCTCGGCTCTGGTGTCTACCAGCTTTACGGATTTTCACGCGGTCAACGAGGCGCTAGCTGCTGCGGGATTCAAAGGTGACGAAGCGGACATCGCGATGATCCCGTCGATCGCGGCGCCGCTGACAGATCTGGACACTGCACAGAAGGTGCTGCGTCTGATCGATGCGCTGGAGGATCTGGACGACGTGCAGAACGTCTACCATAACGCCGAGATTCCGGATGAGCTCATGGAGCAGCTGGACTGACTCGTTGCGATGGACAAAGAGCCGGAAGTCACCAAAAGTGCTTCCGGTTTTTTTTCGAGGAGCGCCCGGTGTCTCGTTATGTCTCTGGCCGCGGGGAAGGGGCATCCTTATACTAGCGACTGGATAAATAGACAGTACGGCGGCTGCATGACGCTTATTCTGGGTATAGACCCGGGCTCACGAATCACCGGCTACGGCGTGGTGCGAGATAACGGTCGCACCTGCGAGTATGTCGCGTCGGGTTGCATTCGCACGGGTAGCGGTGAGCTTTCGTCACGCTTGCAGGCGGTGTTCTGCGGTGTCAGCGAAGTCATTCGCCTGCATGGTCCCGTGACGATGGGCATTGAACAGGTGTTCATGGCGCGTAACGCCGATTCCGCATTGAAGCTGGGCCAGGCGAGGGGGGCTGCAATCGTGGCGGCTGCGGAGCAAGGGCTCGACATCTCCGAATACACCGCCACGCAGGTCAAACAGGCGATTGCCGGAACCGGCGGTGCGGACAAGCAGCAGGTACAGATGATGGTGATGCATCTGCTGAAATTGACGCAGAAGCCGCAGATCGATGCCTCTGATGCTCTGGCAATTGCTTTGTGCCATGCACATCATCGTCAGAGCCTGATTCCGCATGGCCTTGCCGGCGCTAAGCGAAGAGCCGGGCGCCTGCGGCTGTAGTTGAACTCTTCGGCATATGTCTGAGAGCAGGTTTGAGTAATCCGATCGGTTGAGTATCGATCGAACGAGGACGTATCACAGTGATTGGACGCTTGCGCGGTACCCTGGCGGAAAAACAGCCGCCTCATCTGATTCTCGACGTCAATGGCATCGGCTACGAGCTCGAGGTGCCGATGACCACACTGTATCGACTGCCTTTGGTGGGTGAGCCGGTCACGCTGCACACCCATCTGGTTGTACGTGAAGATGCGCATCTGCTTTATGGCTTTGCTGAAAAGCGTGACCGTGAGTTGTTTCGGGAACTGATTCGGCTCAACGGCGTCGGGCCGAAGCTCGCCCTTGCGTTGATGTCCGGCCTTGAGGTGGATGAGCTGGTGCGCTGCGTCCAGGCGCAGGATACCTCTGTGCTGGTCAAGATCCCGGGCGTCGGCAAGAAGACTGCCGAGCGCCTGTTGGTCGAACTGAAGGATCGCTTCAAGGCCTGGGAGACCATGCCGTCAATCGCCACGCTGGTAGTGGAACCCCGTGGCTCTGTGGCAGTCTCAAGCGCCGAGAATGACGCAGTCAGCGCATTGATCTCCCTTGGCTTCAAACCGCAAGAGGCGAGCCGGGCCGTATCAGCCGTACAGGAAGAAAACTTGAGCAGTGAAGACCTGATCCGCCGTGCATTGAAGGGAATGGTCTAGCGTGCGCTCTCAAATGTTTGCGACGGCGTTGGTCGCGAAGCGGCTTTGTCCGTCCGTGCTTTGCTCAGCTGGTGCGCTGGCGTTGCGCCTCATGACGGATATACCTGGAGCGGAGTCGGTTGAAGGTGGGCGCTCATGATCGAAGCTGACCGCCTCATCACCGCTACCGGTCGTGACCGCGAAGAACAGTTCGATCGCGCCATCCGCCCGCTGAGTCTGGCGGAATATATTGGTCAGCCGGTCGTGCGCGAGCAGATGGACCTTTTCATTCGCGCGGCGCGTGGACGCAAAGAATCGCTGGACCACACGCTGATCTTTGGTCCGCCAGGCCTGGGCAAGACCACGTTGGCCAATATCATCGCGCAGGAAATGGGCGTTTCGATCAAAAGCACCTCGGGCCCAGTGCTCGAGCGGCCGGGAGATCTTGCGGCGCTGCTGACTAACCTGGAAGAAGGCGATGTGCTGTTCGTCGACGAGATCCATCGGCTGTCGCCAATCGTGGAGGAAGTGCTTTATCCCGCGATGGAGGATTTTCAGCTCGACATCATGATCGGCGAGGGGCCTGCGGCGCGTTCGATCAAGCTCGACCTGCCACCGTTTACCTTGGTTGGTGCGACGACGCGGGCCGGCATGCTGACCAATCCACTGCGCGACCGTTTCGGTATCGTTCAGCGTCTCGAGTTTTACTCGACAGCTGACCTGGCAACGATTGTCACTCGATCAGCCGGGATTCTCGGCCTACCTATCGAGGCGGAAGGGGCGGTTGAAATTGCTCGTCGTGCCCGAGGTACGCCGCGTATTGCCAATCGCCTGCTCCGCCGGGTGCGCGACTTCGCCGAAGTGCGTGGGAATGGCGAGATCAGCCGCAGCACCGCGGACCTCGCGCTGAACATGCTCGATGTCGACGAACGTGGCCTCGACCATCAGGATCGCCGGCTGCTGCTTACGCTGATCGAGAAGTTCGATGGTGGTCCGGTTGGCATCGACAGCCTGGCGGCTGCCATCAGCGAAGAGCGTCACACCATCGAGGATGTGCTTGAGCCTTATCTGATCCAGCAGGGCTACATCATGCGCACCCCAAGGGGGCGCGTTGTTACGCGTCACGCCTACCTGCACTTCGGTTTGAACCTGCCAAAACGCTTGGGCGATACACCCACTCCCGACCTGTTCAGTGGCGACACAGAGTGACAAAAATTTCTTTGTTGTACCCGATTGGCAATTGCAGGGCCTAGCACTAGTATGCGCGCGGAATCACAAGCTCAATTGTTCTCCCACCGTTGTCGCGTGTATTACGAAGATACCGACGCGGGTGGCATCGTTTATTACGTCAACTACCTGAAGTTCATGGAGCGGGCCCGTACCGAGCGGCTGCGTAGCCTGGGTTTTGCCCAGTCACAGCTGGTCGGTGAAGACCTGCTTTTCGTCGTGCATTCGAGTGAAGCGCGTTATCACGCGCCGGCGCGTCTGGACGACGAGCTGCTGGTAACTGCCGAAGTGGTCGAAGTGAAGCGTGCGAGCCTGCGTTTCAAACAGCAGGTGCGGCGAGCTGACGATGATGTACTGCTCTGCGAGGGGCAGTTCGTGGTGGCCTGTGTGCGCACCGAGAGTTTGAAACCCCGTCCTATTCCCGAGCTGCTGCGTGCCGCTTTCGTCAGGTCGGGTCTACCCCCAGCAGGAGAGTAAGCGTGGAATCCAACGTCGATCATATGTCCATGTGGAGCCTGATCAGCAACGCCAGCTTTGTGGTTCAGTTGGTGATGCTGATTCTAGTGGCCGCCTCGGTGACCTCATGGATCTTGATTTTTCAGCGCGGCAATATGATCCGAGCCGCCAAGCGTTCGCTGGACGCTTTCGAGGAACGGTTCTGGTCGGGTATCGATCTGTCCAAACTTTACCGTCAGGCCGGAAGCAATCCGGATCCGGACTCGGGGGTCGAGCAGATTTTTCGTGCCGGTTTCAAGGAATTCTCCCGCCTGCGCCAGCAGCAAGGCGTCGATCCGGACGCGGTGATGGATGGTGTGAATCGCGCGATGCGAGTCGCCATCTCGCGCGAGGAAGAAAAACTCGAACAAGGCCTGCCGTTCCTGGCAACAGTGGGTTCCACCAGTCCCTACATCGGCCTGTTCGGTACTGTATGGGGCATCATGAACTCCTTTCGCGGGTTGGCGCAGGTTCAGCAAGCCACGCTGGCGACCGTGGCGCCGGGCATTGCCGAAGCATTAATTGCCACGGCGATCGGTCTTTTTGCAGCGATTCCAGCGGTCATTGCCTATAACCGCTTCGCGGCGCGTGGCGAGATGCTCATCGGCCGGTATTACACCTTTGCCGATGAGTTCCAGGCGATTCTCCATCGCAAAGTTCACACCTCCGAAGATTGAGGCCCATAGGCCATGGCAAGAATTCGCAACAGACGCAAGCCTGTCGCCGAGATGAACGTAGTGCCGTACATCGACGTGATGTTGGTACTGCTGGTGATCTTCATGGTGACCGCCCCGATGCTTAACCAAGGCGTGAAAGTGGACTTGCCGAAAGTGAGCAGCGAAGTGCTGCCTCAGGATAATGACTCGCGGGTCCTGACAATCTCGATAACGGCCGACAAGACCTATTACTGGAATATTGGCAGCGAGGTCGACACTGATACCGTCCAGGACAAGGCACTGACGCTCGAGGAAATGACCAAGGCGGTCACCGCGATCATGAATCAGAACCGAAGTCAGGGTAAGCAGATCCAGGTCTTCGTTCGAGGCGACAAAGCTGTGGATTACGGTTCGGTAATGGCGGCCATGGGTGGCTTGCAGGAGGCGGGCGTGGGTAATGTCGGCCTGATCACCGAGGCGCCTTGATGCAGCGGTCGGATCGTTCGCGCTCTGAGAGCCTCTATTGGCCCACCATTCTGGCGGTGGGCCTGCATGTCATCATTTTTGGCACGCTGTTCGTCAGTTTCGCCATGACGCCGGAACTGCCGCCGTCCAAACCTATCGTTCAGGCCACCCTGTATCAGCTCAAGTCGCAGAGCCAGGCAAAGGTGCAGACGAACCAGAAAATCGCTGGCGAAGCGCAGAAGACTGCTGCAAAGCAGTATGAAGCCGAGCAGCTGGAACAGCGCAAGGTCGAACAGCAAAAACAGGCGGCGGCAAAAGCTGCGGAACAAAAAAAGGCTGATGAGGCTCGAAAGGCCGAGGCAGCGAAGGCGGATGCTGCGAAGAAGGTCGCTGAGGCCAAAAAAGCTGAAGAAGTAAAGAAGGCCGAGCAACGGAAGCAGGCCGAGATCGCCAAGAAGAAAGCGGCCGAAGAAGCACAGAAGAAAAAAGCCGCTGAGGAGGCGAAGAAGAAGGCAGCAGCTGAAGCGGCGAAAAAGAAAGCTGCCGAGGACGCGAAGAAAAAAGCGGCTGCTGAGGCAGCCAAGAAGAAGACTGCTGAGGAGGCGAAGAAGAAGGCTGCCGCTGAGGCCGCTCGCAAGGCCGTCGAAGACAAGAAGGCACAAGCACTGGCCGAGCTGTTGTCCGATGATACGGAGCGACAGCAGGCGCTGGCTGACACCCAGGGCGACCAGACGTCTGGTAATTATGATGATCTGATAGTCAGCCTGGTCAGCCAGCAATGGAGAAGGCCGCCGTCCGCACGCAATGGCATGACTGTGGAGGTTACGATCCAGATGTTGCCGGATGGCACCATTACCAACGCGAGCGTCACACGTTCTAGCGGGGATAATGCCTTCGACAGATCTGCAGTTGCAGCTGTACGAAACGTTGGCAGAATCCCCGAAATGCAAGATATGGATCGTGCCACATTTGATCAGCTGTACCGACAACGGCGGATGATATTTAAACCTGAGGATTTGGATCTGTGAGAATTTTGATTCGCTTTGTCGTGTTCGGGCTATTCCTGCTTGCCGGCGTTGTACATGCGGCCGATCCGCTTGTCGTTACCAGCGGCACTGACCGCGCCACGCCGATCGCAGTAGTTCCGTTTGGCTGGCAGGGTGGAACCGTGCTGCCTGAAGACATGGCCGAGATAATCGGCAATGACATGCGCAATTCGGGCATGTTCCAGCCTATTCCCAAGCAGAACATGATCAGCCTGCCCACCCGCGGCACTGAAATCATCTTTCGTGACTGGAAGGCGCTGGGCGCCCAGTACGTCATGGTCGGTAACATCACGCCGGGCGCCGGCAAGCTGCAGATCCGCTACGAGGTGTACAACGTAACTACCGAGCAGCAGGTACTGACCGGCACTGTCGGCGGTTCTCAGGACCAACTGCGTGACATGGCGCACTATGCCTCCGATCAGGCATTTGAAAAACTTACTGGCATCAAAGGCGCGTTCTCGACTCGCCTTCTGTATGTCACGGTCGAGCGGCTTGGCGGCGCGAATACGCGCTATACCCTGCAGCGCTCCGACTATGACGGTGCTCGCGCAGTAACGTTGCTGCAGTCCCGCGAGCCAATCCTGTCGCCGCGCTATTCGCCGGACGGTCGCCGTATTGCCTACGTCTCGTTCGAGCAGAAGCGTCCGCGCATCTTCATGCAACACATCGATACCGGTCGCCGCGAGCAGATCACTAATTTTGAAGGGTTGAACGGTGCGCCGGCATTTTCGCCGGATGGCAATCGCCTAGCATTTGTACTGTCGAAGGACGGCAATCCGGAGATCTATGTGATGGATCTCAGCTCGCGTCAGCTACAGCGTCTTACCAACCATTACGCAATCGACACGGAGCCTTTCTGGGGCGCTGATGGGCGGACCATCTATTTCACCTCAGACCGTGCCGGCAAGCCGCAGATCTACAAGCAACGCCTAGGGACCAATAGCGCCGAGCGCGTGACCTTTGTGGGCAACTACAACGCCAACCCGAAGCTGTCGGCAGACGAAAAGACGCTGGTCATGATTCACCGTCAGGAGGGCTACACTAACTTCAAGGTCGCAGCGCAGGACCTGCAGCGTGGTAGTTTGCGCATACTTTCCGAGACAAGTTTAGATGAGTCGCCCACTGTTGCACCTAATGGCACCATGCTAATCTACGCGACCCGCCAGCAGGGCCGGGGAGTCTTGATGCTCGTATCAATCAATGGTCGAGTTAGGCTCCCGCTTCCTACTGCTCAAGGCGAAGTCCGTGAGCCATCGTGGTCCCCTTACCTGAACTGATGCGGTATCAACGCTTTACTAACCAAAACACACCTGGGGTTGTTACACATGGAAATGCTGAAATTCGGTAAGTTCGCTGCGCTGGCTCTGGCTATGGCCGTAGCCGTTGGTTGTTCGTCCAAGGGCGGCGACGACTCGGGCGAAGGCTCCACTGCCATTGATCCGAACGCCGGTTACGGTGCCGACAGTGGCTCCGTTGACGGCAGCATGAGCGAAGAAGCTGCTCTGCGCGCTATCACCACTTTCTACTTCGAATACGACAGCTCGGACCTGAAGCCGGAAGCCATGCGCGCCCTGGACGTCCATGCCAAGGATCTGAAGTCCGCTGGTAACCGCGTTGTTCTGGAAGGCCACACCGACGAGCGTGGTACTCGCGAGTACAACATGGCCCTGGGCGAGCGTCGTTCCAAGGCTGTCCAGCGTTACCTGGTTCTGCAGGGCGTATCGCCTGCGCAGCTGGAGCTGGTTTCCTACGGTGAAGAGCGTCCGGTTGCCATGGGCAACGACGAGCAGTCCTGGGCTCAGAACCGTCGCGTTGAACTGCGTAAGTAATAAGCCATGCTCAAGCACCGTTATGCTCTGACGCTTCTTACGCTCGGGCTTCCGCTTGTTGCGGCGGCTCAGGTGCCAGTTGTGGAATATGACTCGCAGGCCCAAGGTGGCGCGGCGGAGTCAGGTTACGCCGCTGGGTCGGATACTGGCGGTGCCTATGCCGGAGGTGGAGCATCAGCTCCGTCTTCGGCGCAGGGTATGCTCTTCGTGCAGTTGCAGCAAATGCAGGAAGAGATCGCGCAACTGCGCGGGATGTTGGAAGTGCAACAGAATGAGATCCAGCGCCTGAAGCAAGAAGGGCTGGAGCGTTATCAAGATCTAGATCGTCGCTTGTCGAGCGCCTCGTCGGGCGGATCGACTAGTCAGAATTCGTCACCCGCTGGTGCCATCGATGCCAACGGGCCTGTGCAGCCGCCGGCGGGTGCCTCGGCGCCGCAAATGGCAGGCAACCAATCAGCTGACCCTGAAAAGGAAAAGCTTTATTACGACGCCGCGTTTGACCTTATTAAGGCAAAGGACTTCGATAAGGCCAGCCAGGCCTTCGCTGCTTTTCTACGCAAGTATCCGAGCAGTCCCTATGCCGGTAACGCCCAGTATTGGTTGGGAGAAGTGAATCTCGCCAAGGGTGATATGCAGGGTGCTGGACAGGCGTTCGCCAAGGTCAGCCAGGCATACCCCCAGCACAACAAGGTTCCCGATTCGCTGTACAAGCTCGCTGATGTCGAGTTGCGTTTGGGTAATCGTGACAAGGCCAACGGCATTCTTCGTCAAGTTATAGCCGATTACCCGAACAGCTCGGCGGCGCAGTTGGCTCAGCGTCAGTTGAATCGATAGGACTTGCCTTGCTCCATGTCAAACCCGCCCCTCCGGCGGGTTTTTCGTTAGAATCGCACCCCCTTTCCGCAACGGAGGCGGATGGCCTGTTTAGCTGTCACGCCCGTGGTGCTATGCAACATACCTTGCGAATTTCCGAAATTTTCTACTCGCTACAGGGGGAGACGCGTACCAGCGGATTGCCCACCGTATTCGTTCGTCTGACAGGCTGCCCGTTGCGCTGTCAATACTGCGACACCGCCTACGCCTTCCATAGCGGAGAGGTCATCCCGCTCGATGTCATCGTGGCCCGCATTGCCGCGTATCACCCCCGTTACGTCTGTGTTACCGGCGGTGAGCCGGTGGCTCAGCCGAACTGTATCCCGTTGCTGGAGCGTCTATGTGATGCTGGCTACGAAGTGTCGCTGGAAACTAGCGGTGCGCTGGATATATCAATGACTGATGTGTGGGTGAGTCGGGTCGTGGATCTGAAAACACCGGATTCGGCGGAAATGGCGCGTAACCGCTACGAGAATATCGGTCATCTGACGCAAAATGATCAGGTCAAATTCGTGCTCTGCTCACGTGAAGACTACGATTGGGCGGTGTCCAAGCTGATCGAGTACAGGTTGGATGCGCGGGCAGGCGAGGTGCTGTTTTCACCCAGTCACGGGCAATTGAACGCACGTACGTTGGCTGACTGGATCGTCAGCGATAACCTTCCGGTGCGGCTGCAGCTGCAGCTGCACAAGATTCTCTGGAACGATGCGCCCGGGCACTGACCGGCCGTGAGTCGCTGCCGCTCAGGTGTCGCAGCAAAATTCGACAGGTATTCGTGATGACTGGCAAGAAAGCGGTAATCCTGCTGTCTGGCGGGCTCGATTCGGCCACCGTGGTTGCGATGGCCAAGGCTGACGGCTATGCCTGCTATAGCATGAGTTTCGATTATGGCCAACGCCATCGCGCAGAGCTGCAGGCTGCGGAGTGGGTCGCTCAACAGTTGGGTGTAGTGGAGCACAAGGTTATCGGTATGAGCCTCAACGGGGTCGGCGGGTCGGCATTGACCGATAGCCGCATCGCCGTGCCTGAGACGTTGGGCGAAGGGATACCGGTGACGTACGTGCCGGCACGCAACACCTTGTTCCTGTCCCTGGCATTGGGTTGGGCTGAGGTGCTGGATGCGCAGGATATCTTCATTGGTGTGAATGCGGTCGACTACTCAGGCTATCCAGATTGTCGTCCGGCGTTTATCGAAGCCTTCGAGCGGCTGGCCAATCTAGCCACCAAGGCGGGTGTAGAAGGGCGCAGGTTTTCCATTCGCGCCCCGCTGCAGAACCTAAGCAAGGGTGAGATTGTCCAGGCTGGCGTGCGGTTGGGTGTCGACTACAGCATGACCGTTTCTTGCTACCAGGCGGACGAAGATGGGCGCGCATGTGGCAAGTGTGACAGTTGCCGTTTGCGGGCAGCTGGTTTCGATGAGGCAGGTGTCGCTGATCCCACCCGCTACACGTGATCCAAAAAAAACTTGATTTACTCAATCAAATCAGTATCATGCGCTCCGCATCGGGTCGTTAGCTCAGTTGGTAGAGCAGTTGGCTTTTAACCAATTGGTCGTAGGTTCGAATCCCACACGACCCACCAAATTCCCTTCGGGGGCGAAAAAACCGGAGGCCGAAAGGCCATCCGGTTTTTTTATGTCTGTCCGTTGCGTTTGTTTTGGGCGCCTAGTTCTTGTGGTTATAACTGGCGTTTTTCACTACGACCTTGGTCTGTGACCCGCGGGTAAATAAACGTAATAGACTGCTGCCTTCCGATTGTTCCGTTGGTTTGAGGCTCACATGTATTCTGATCGCATCCGCTTGTCCTCCCTGCAGTGCAAGGTCATGAGCGCCCGAGAGGCCGCTACCCTAATTAACGATGGCATGACCATCGGCATGAGCGGGTTCACCCGAGCGGGTGAAGCCAAGGCCGTACCGCTAGCACTGGTCGACCGCGCAAAGGATGAAAAGCTGAAGATCAGCCTCATTACTGGCGCGAGCCTGGGTAACGATCTTGACGGAAAGATGGCCGAAGCTGGTCTTCTGGCCCGCCGTGTTCCCTTTCAGGCGGACGCTACACTGCGCAAGGCGATCAATCAGGGCGAGGTCATGTTCATCGACCAGCACCTGTCGCATACCGTCGAGCAGATGCGTAACCACCAGATCAAGCGGCCTGATGTGACTATCATCGAGGCGGTGTGCATTACGGAGCAGGGTCATATCGTTCCGACCACCTCGGTTGGCAACTCTGCCAACCTGGCGGTCTTTGCTGACAAGATCATTGTCGAGCTGAACCTGGCACACAACCCCAACCTTGAAGGCTTGCACGACATCTATTTCCCGGGTGACCGTCCGAATCGTGGCCCGATCCCGCTGACCAAGGTGGATGATCGTATTGGTACGCCGGCCATTCCGGTCGATCCGGCGAAAATCGCAGCAATCGTTATCACGGAACAGCCAGACTCCTATTCGACTGTTACCCCGGCGGACGAAGATACCCAGGCTATCGCCAACCATCTGGTTGAGTTCTTCAAGACGGAAGTCGAGGCCGGGCGGCTGCCGAAGAACCTTGGCCCGATGCAGGTCGGTATCGGTAACATCGCCAACGCCGTGGTCTGCGGTTTGATCGATTCACCGTTCGAAGATCTCGTTATGTATTCCGAAGTGCTGCAGGACTGCACCTTCGAGTTGATCGATGCAGGGAAGATGAAGTTCGCCTCCGGTTGTTCCATCACGCTCTCCGAGCGCTGCAACGATCGCGTGTTCGGCAACCTGGAAAAATACAAGGACAAGCTGATTCTGCGCCCTCAGGAAATCTCCAACCATCCTGAGCTGGTGCGTCGTCTCGGTATCGTCGGCATCAACACGGCGCTGGAATTCGATATCTACGGCAACGTCAACTCGACACATGTCGGCGGCACCAAGATGATGAACGGGATCGGCGGCTCGGGCGACTTCGCACGAAACGCAAACATGGCGATCTTTGTCACCAAGTCCATTGCCAAGGGCGGCAGTATTTCTAGCGTCGTTCCGATGGTCGCCCACGTTGACCACACCGAGCATGACGTCGAGATCCTGGTGACCGAGCAGGGCCTGGCCGATCTTCGCGGTCTGGCGCCGAGGGAGCGTGCGCGCGTAATTATCGACAACTGCGTGCATCCGTCTTACCGCGATGCGTTGAACGCTTACTTTGACGCAGCTTGCAAGAAGGGTGGGCAGACGCCACACCTGCTGCACGAGGCAATGGATTGGCACACCAATCTCGAAGAACGCGGTCATATGCTCAAAGGCAAGTGATGCGGAGCCCGCCGATGCAAGTCGGCGGGCTTTTCAGTTCAGCGCAGTAATTTGGTGTTTCCCGTCCGCTTTCACTTTTCTGAACGCTTCGGCTAGTATTTCGCCCCCTTGGTAACAGCAGGGGTGAAATGCTCGGTCTTCCTCGCTTCACCTCTCCTTTCGCTACGCCCGTATTCTCGGCCTCGATGGCTATAATCGGCGACTCGTACGCCGCCGTGCTTGCAGGAACCAGCGAACATGACGCAAATACCCGAACGTATTCTTGTGCAGGCTCACCTGGCGGCCAAGCAGCCCAAGCCGCTGACGGCTGAGCAGGAAGCACAGTTGCGCAGCGATATCGCCGCCGAGTTGAAGCGGCAAAACGCGGTACTGGTTGCGCACTACTATACCGATCCGGTGATTCAGTCATTGGCGGAGGAAACCGGCGGTTGCGTTTCGGACTCCCTGGAGATGGCGAGATTCGGCAACGAACATAGCGCGCAAACCGTAGTCGTCGCAGGCGTCAAGTTCATGGGTGAAACGGCGAAGATCCTCAATCCGGAGAAGCGGGTTCTGATGCCGACGCTGGAGGCTACTTGTTCCTTGGATCTGGGTTGTCCTGTCGAGGAGTTCTCGGCGTTCTGCGACCAGCATCCCGAGCGCACCGTCGTGGTTTACGCCAACACATCTGCCGCGGTGAAGGCGCGTGCCGATTGGGTCGTTACTTCCAGTTGCGCCCTGGAAATCGTCGAGAGCCTGATGGACAACGGTGAAAAGATCATCTGGGCACCCGACAAGCACCTCGGAAACTATGTGCAGCGTGAGACCGGCGCGGACATGCTGTTGTGGGATGGTGCCTGCATCGTTCATGAAGAGTTCAAGTCAAAGCAGCTGGGGGACATGAAAGCGCTATACCCCGATGCGGCTGTGCTGGTTCATCCCGAGTCACCCGAATCGGTGATCGCGCTTGCTGACGCAGTCGGTTCGACGAGCCAGTTGATCAAAGCAGCGCAGACCCTGACGAACCCGATGTTCATCGTTGCGACTGACCGCGGGATCTTCTACAAAATGCAGCAGCTTTGCCCGGACAAACAATTTGTCGAGGCGCCGACAGCTGGCAGCGGGGCTACCTGCCGGAGTTGCGCTCATTGCCCGTGGATGGCGATGAACACACTCGAGCGTACGCTGGAATGCCTGCGCACTGGCAGCGATGAGATCAAGGTGGACCCGGCATTGATTCCGCGCGCGGTCAAGCCGCTCAAGCGCATGCTGGAATTTACCCAGGCGGCGCGCCTCCGGCAGGCCGGCAACGCCTGACGCGTCAAAGGGTGCTGGTGGTTGCAAGTGAGTCGTGCGGCACCCCTAAGGGTGGCATGACTCAGCGCAACATCTCTTCCACCATCCGCTTTTCTTCGATCAGCTGCTTCTGTCGGGCATCGATTCGTGCGGCGCTCTGGAAATTGTCAGAGCGACGTTTGGCGAAGTCCAGCTGCTCGATCGCCTGGTCGTAATCTCCGACGAGCGCGAAATATTCCGCGCGGGCTTGATGCAGGCCAATAATGTTGCCGGTGAGCCCGCGAATTTCTGCGACCTGATACCAGATATCCGGGTCCTGTGGCCGGGCTTCGACCAGTGCGTTGAGCTGTTGCTCAGCATCCTGCAGTTTGCTTTCCTTGATCAGCAGATCGATGTTTGCCTGACGCACCGGATAATTTCCCGGGTAAAGACTGAGCAGGGTCTGCATGCGCGTGCGTGCGGCGCCAAGACGGTTAGCAGTGATATCCAGCTCGATCTGGGCCAGGTTGTAGATAACGTCGTCCGGTTCCTTTGCCAGCAATGGCTCAAGATTCGTCGCAGCTTCCTTCAGCTGGCCGCTTTTCATCTGCGCCAGCGCCAGGCCATAGCGGGCGGCTTCGAGGTCCGGATCGTCCGCGAGCATCGCGCGGAAGCGCTTGGCGCTCACCCCTGGAGTGCTTTCGAATTTCAGGTCCATGCGGGCACGTAGAAGCTGATACCGCAGACTGTCTTCGACGCCGGTGTCGGGGTATTGCTCGGCGCGGTTCTTGGTGTCCGCGATGCGTGATTCGGTGACCGGGTGAGTGAGCAGAAATTCTGGCGGCTTCTGGTCGTATCGATACTGGCGCATCAGGCGATTGAACATCTCTGGCATGGCGCGGGGGTCATAGCCGGCTCGTTCGAGGTTGACGATGCCAATCCGGTCGGCTTCCTGCTCGTTCTGTCTGGAGAAGCGCCGCTGAGACTGAATGGCCGCCGCCTGGGTCGAGAGGATGGCTGCGATGCCGGCATCCCCTGCGCCAGCCGCAGCGGCAACGACACCGGCCAGCATGGCGGCCATCAGCGGTAGCTGCATACGTTTCTGCGCTTCCAGCCCGCGTGCGAAGTGGCGCTGGGACAGGTGAGCCAGTTCATGTGCAAGTACCGAGGCGTATTCGGCTTCGGTCTGGGCATGAAGAAACAATCCGCCATTGACCCCAATGATGCCGCCCGGCGCGGCGAAGGCGTTCAGCTGTGGGCTGTCGAGCAGCACGAATTCCAGCCGGCGATCCTGCAGCTGGCTGGTCTCGGCCAGGCGGTAAACGCTGCGTTCGAGGTAATCCTTGAGCAGAGGGTCGGAAAGCTGTGGGACCTGGCCGCGCAACAGACTGAGCCAGGCTCTGCCCAACTGATGTTCCTGCTCTGGCGAGACGATGCCGGAGCTGGAGTCACCGAGCGAGGGAAGGTCGTTGGCCATCACCGGCTGGCCAATCAGGCAGGCGAGTGTCAGCAGGGTAGGGTGCAGCAATTTCATCCAGACTGGCTCTTTAAGGCAGGAGCGCTACTGTAGCCTTGTGCTCGGGTCGCTGGCCAGAGCCGGGCGCAGCTCGGTATCCTGCGGCTCTTTCGAGGAGATGAACATGACTCAACAGGTTGCCCCCGGTATGACCTGCGATGCCGAGCTGGACGCAGTCGGGCTGGCCTGCCCGATGCCGTTGCTCAAGGCGAAACTGGAACTCAATCGGCTGGCCAGCGGACAAGTACTGAAAGTCACGGCAACGGACCCGGGATCGCAACGCGATTTTCGCAGCTTCGCCAAGCTGGCCGGCCATGTACTGCTCCACGAAGAGGCGCAAGAAGGGCTCTATCGTTACTGGCTTCGAAAGGCCTGACGGCTGCTAGGGAAAGCATATGTTGAATGTGTTGCGGGGCTGGATTCATCGCTATTTCTCGGACGAGGAAGCGGTGGTCCTTGGGGTGCTGCTGGTGGTCGCCTTTGCGACCGTGCTGACCCTCGGTCACATGCTGGCTCCAGTCATCGCTGGCCTAGTGCTGGCGTACCTGATGCAGGGATTGGTCGGTGCGCTGGAACGAATCAAACTGCCGCATCTGGTAGCGGTTTGGCTGGTGTTTCTGATGTTCATCGGCCTGTTGACGGTCTGCATGCTGTTCCTGGCGCCGTTGATGTGGCAGCAAGTGCTGACGCTGTTCAATGAGCTCCCGCGGATGCTGGTGGAATGGCAATCGCTGCTGCTTCTTTTGCCCGAGCGCTACCCCCAATTGCTTACCGAAGTGCAGGTGCTGCGCGGTATCGATTTCTTCCGAGGCGAAGTGGGGCGCTACGGTCAAATCATGCTCACGTCTTCGTTGTCGAGTCTGCCGTTACTGTTGAGCCTGATGATCTATTTGATCCTGGTACCTATCCTGGTGTTCTTTTTCCTCAAGGATCGCCAACAGATTAACGATTGGCTCAGTGGTTACCTGCCGCACGAACGGGGGCTTATCACCCAGGTGGCGCAAGAGATGAACGTACAGATCGCCAACTACATCCGTGGCAAGGCGATCGAAATCCTGATTTGCGGCGTGGTCTCGTATGCGGTTTTCGCTGTGCTGGAGCTGAACTACGCCGCGCTACTGGCGATGCTCGTCGGAATCTCAGTTGTCGTGCCTTATATCGGTGCCACGGTCGTGACGATTCCCATCGCGTTGATCGGCTTGTTCCAGTGGGGGCTGGGCGATCAGTTCATCTATCTGATGGTCGCCTACGCCATTATCCAAGCACTGGACGGCAACGTTCTGGTTCCGCTGCTGTTCTCCGAGGCGGTGAACCTGCACCCCGTTGCGATTATTTGCGCGGTATTGCTGTTTGGTGGCTTGTGGGGCTTCTGGGGGGTATTTTTCGCGATTCCGCTGGCAACCCTATTCAAGGCGGTGCTTTATGCATGGCCGCGCCGGTCAGCTACGGTGCCGGTGGTGGATCACGTGGGCTAACAGCTAGCCCGTGGTGCGCGCGCCAATGTGCTGGCTGCGCGCTTTGCCGTTGAGGCGGCCTGCTTCGCGATCTTCTAACGCTGCTGCAATGCATGGGCGGCGTGCAGCACAGCCTCAACATGTCCTGGCACCTTCACGCCGCGCCATTCCTGGCGAAGCAGCCCGTCACGGTCGATGAGAAATGTGCTTCGGTCTATGCCCAGATATTCCTTGCCGTAGAGCTTTTTCAACTTGATCACGTTAAACAGCTGGCAGAGCTGTTCATCTTTGTCGCAGATCAGCTCGAAGGGGAAGCCCTGCTTGGCCTTGAAGTTTTCGTGGGTTCTGAGGCTGTCTCGCGATACGCCGAACACGATGGTATTGGCGGCGGCGAAGGCATCGTGCTGGTCGCGAAAACCCTGGCCTTGGGTTGTGCAGCCTGGAGTGTTGTCCTTCGGGTAGAAATACAGGACCACCTGTTTGCCCTTCAACGCATCGAGGTTGACCTGTGTATTGCTGGTCGCCAATGCCTGGAAGGCTGGCACGGGTTGGTCAATCGCAACAGACATAGTGGTTTTCCTACTTAAGGGTTCTGAGGGCGCCAGGGTTCTATCAGCGCATCCAGATTCAAAGCATCAGCGAAATCCAGGAACTGGTCCCGCAGCCAACTGATTTGCGTACCGGCAGGCAGCGTCACGGTCATCGTCGCGTTGAGCATGGTGCCGCCAGTTTGCGGTGCCTCATAGGTGTCGCATGTAAGGGCTTCGAGCTCGACACGATGGTCGATAAAGAACTGGCATAACTCGTTGAGGATGTCAGGCCGATAGGCCGAGCTGACATACGCCACATAGGGCAGCGCCTGCGGACGGGTTTCCAGCGCTTCGCTGCGCACTACATTAGTGGTGAACTCATGCTTCTTGGCCAGGCTGGGCAGCGCTGTCTCCATTCGAGCGAGTGCGTCCCAGGTTCCGGTGATTTCAAGGACCAGGGCGCAGCATTCGCCGTGTCGAGTCAGGCGCGTGCTTACCACGGCGCAGCGATTCTCGTTGCTGGCCCGGCAAAGCACATTGGTGAGCGCCATCGGGCTACGGCCCATGGCGCTGATGACGAGAAACTGTTCTCGGGGTACTGGGGGGGTGGACATGCAGGTTCCTGGCGGTGATGAATCGGTCGGCCAGCCAAGCCGAAAACGGCTAAGGGTAGCGAAAAGCGTCGTCAGTGGGAATGCGTTAACTGAGGGAGCCATTTGACCGCGGTGTCGACGCTCAGCTGCTGTTCCCGCGGTTGATGGCTCCAGCGTACTCGCAAAGCGCTCGGGAGCCTTGTACCATTACGCCTCTCTTTTTCCGGCAGGAGTGGGTTGCATGATTGCGGGCAGTATGGTGGCGTTGGTCACTCCCATGGACGCTCAAGGTGGTCTTGATTGGGATAGCCTGAGCAAGCTTGTCGACTTTCACCTTCAGGAAGGCACCAATGCAATCGTTGCAGTCGGTACCACTGGTGAGGCGTCTACGCTCGAAGTGTCTGAGCACATCGAAGTCATCCGTCGCGTTGTTGATCAGGTCAACGGCCGCATTCCGGTCATCGCCGGTACGGGTGCCAACTCCACTCGCGAAGCCGTCGAACTCACCGAAAATGCCAAGCAGGCCGGCGCCGATGCCTGCCTGCTGGTGACACCGTATTACAACAAACCGACGCAGGAAGGCATGTATCTGCACTTCCGGTACATTGCCGAAGCCGTAGCGATTCCGCAGATCCTCTACAACGTCCCTGGGCGCACCGCCTGTGACATGCTGCCAGAAACCATCGAGCGCTTGTCGCAAGTGCCGAACATCGTTGGCATCAAGGAAGCGACCGGTGATCTCAAGCGCGGTCAGGAGGTGCTTGATCGCGTGGCCAAGGACTTCCTCGTCTATTCCGGTGACGACGCTACGGCCGTCGAGCTGATGCTGATGGGCGGCAAGGGCAACATCTCCGTCACGGCGAACGTTGCGCCGCGCGCGATGAGCGAACTGTGTGCCGCTGCCATTGCTGGCGATGCCGAGAAGGCGCGCGCCATTAATGCGCTGTTGATGCCGCTGCACCAGACGCTGTTCATCGAGGCCAACCCAATCCCGGTGAAATGGGCGCTGCATGAAATGGGCCTGATGCCGGACGGCATTCGCCTGCCGCTCACCTGGCTTAGCCAGCGGTGCCACGAGCCGCTTCGCGATGCGATGCGTCAGTCCGGTGTGCTGGCCTGATTGTCTCCAGGTGTACTGGTTTATTAATGAAGGAACATGCATGAAGCGATTGGCCGGCCTCTCGACCCTAGCCCTGATTATCTCTGGAACCAGCGGTTGTGGCTGGATATGGGGTGAAGACGGATATTTCCGCGACCGTGGCAGCGACTACCTGCAGGCACAACAGGTGCCACCAATGGAAGTGCCCAGCGACGTGGAGCTGCGTCCGATCGAGCCGCTGCTGCCGATCCCTCAGCAAGTGGCCGACAGCCGTGCCACAGGCGAGTACGAAGTGCCCCGCCCACAGCGACTGGTTGCCGCCGACGAGGTGAGCGAATACAGCCTGCAGACTTCTGAAAATGCACGCTGGCTTGTAGCAACGCGTGCGCCATCACAGGTTTGGGCCGCGGCGCGTCAGTTCTTTACTGACAATGGCTTCGAGATTGCCGAGGAACGGCCTCAAACCGGTGAGTTCGTCACCGCCTGGCAGACCCGTGACCAGCTCGCGCCTGCCTTGGTACGCAACCTTGGCCTGGGCGAAGGCGAGACCCGCGTCCGGGTGCGCGTCGAGCCAGGCGTTCAGCGCGATACCAGCGAACTCTTCCTGATCAGCGTTCATCGTCCCGCAAACAGCACTGCCGATGTTGCCTGGCCTGAAACCCCGGCGAATGCGGAGCGCGATCGGGTACTGCTCGACGAGTTGCAGGTGGGGCTGAACAGCAGCACCGCACAAGGTGGTTCCGCCTCACTGCTGGCAGAGCGCGAGTTTGACGCGCCAAGCCGAGTGACGCTGATCGAAGCCGGCAGCGGCGAGCCAGTGTTGCAGCTCGATACAGACTTCAACCGTGGCTGGTCGAGCGTTGGCCGCGCACTGGCGACGAGCGATATCCTCGTCGAGGATCTTGATCGAAGCCTCGGCGTCTACTACGTCAACCTGTCGGAGGGGGCGGCGAACCCGGATGAGAAGCCCGGTTTCTTCTCCCGGTTGTTCGGCGGAGCGCCTGACCGCGAAGAGATCGAGGCGCGTGCCGAGCGCTATCAGGTTCGCGTAACCGATGTGGGTGGCAAGGTGCAGGTCACTCTCGACAAAGACCTCAACACCGTCGCTCCGGCTGAAGTGTCCCGACGCGTGCTGAACATGCTCAAGGACAACCTGGACTGATTCTGCAAGACAGTCCGCTCCGATCCATTCAGGCGAAACCTTTCGGTTTC
>NZ_AGSX01000186.1 GCF_000235745.1 Stutzerimonas stutzeri SDM-LAC
ACGGCCGCATGATTTAGGTATCGTAAGCCTTCGATTTGCGGAAATTCGTCATTCAATGTGCTCATCGGTAATGCTCCGTGCATTTTCTGACTAAACAGGCATAATCACCTGCTTCGATTGTTCACACCGCAGCCTCTTATGCAAAATGAATCCCGCAAGGTCCGCGAATTTCGCCGTCGCGAACAAGAGATTCTCGACACGGCGCTCCAGTTATTCCTCGAACAAGGTGAAGACAGCGTCACCGTCGAGATGATCGCCGACAGGGTGGGCATCGGCAAAGGCACCATCTACAAGCACTTCAAATCGAAGGCCGAGATCTATCTACGGCTGATGCTCGACTACGAGCGGGATCTGAACGAACTGCTGCATTCGCCTAGTCTCGACCAGGACAAGGAAGCGCTGTCCCGCGCCTACTTCGAGTTCCGCATGGGCGACCCCCAGCGTTATCGCCTGTTCGACCGGCTAGAGGAAAAGGTAGTCAAGGGTAATCAGGTGCCGGACATGGTCGAGGAGCTTCACCGTATCCGTGCCTCCAACTTCGAGCACCTGACCCAGCTGATCAAGGGGCGCATCGCCGAAGGCAAGCTGGAAGACGTGCCGCCTTACTTCCACTATTGCGCCGCCTGGGCGCTGGTGCATGGCGCTGTTGCGCTGTATCACTCGCCATTCTGGAGCAATGTTCTCGAGGATCAGGAAGGTTTCTTCCAGTTCCTGATGGATATCGGCGTACGTATGGGCAACAAGCGCAAGCGCGACTAATAACCTGGGCCAGCGGCAATGGCTAGCTGGCGAGGCGGGTACATCGGATGAGCACATTTCCCATCAGCTACATCGAGCCGGTGTTCCGGCCGCCAAGTGAAGCGCATTCGCTAATCTTGCCCGTTACCAACGGATGTTCCTGGAACCGTGTACCTTTTGCGAGATGTACGTTCAGCCGCAGAAGAAATTCCGCGCTCGTGATGAGGATCAGGTGCTCGAAGAGATCAGGCGGTGTGGCGAACGCCTGATCGTTCAGCGTGTGTTTTTGGCCGATGGTGATGCGCTGGTACTGCCTACCCGCCGCCTGCTCAATATCCTCCTGCAGATTCGGAAGTACATGCCCGATGTCGATCGCGTGTCGAGCTATTGCCTGCCGCGTAACCTTCGTAAGAAGTCGGTCGACGAGCTCAAGGAGCTTGCCGATGCTGGTCTCAAGATGGCTTATATAGGTGCGGAGTCCGGAGACGACGACGTGCTGGCGAGGGTCAAAAAAGGCGAGACCTACGAGTCGACGCTCAGGGCACTGGATAAGCTGCGGCAGGCTGGAATCACACGCTCGGTGATGATCCTCAACGGCCTGGGCGGAAAGGCCCTCAGTGAGCAGCATGCAGTGAACTCGGCTCGTTTAATGAACCAGGCGCAGCCCGAGTACTTGTCTACGCTCGTCGTCAGCTTCCCCGGTGGCGAGGCGCGTTTTCGCGAAGGATTTGCGGATTTCGAGGCGCTTGACCGTCAGGCACTGTTTGCCGAGATCCAAACCCTGCTGCAGTCGCTGGAACTCGAGGACACTGTATTCCGCAGCGACCATGCTTCGAATTACCTAGTGCTCAAGGGCGTTCTCGGTCAGGACAAAAGCGCCCTGTTGGCTCAGGTCCGCCAGGCCATTGAATCACCGGAGCGTGCACCGCTGCGCCAAGAGTGGCAGCGGGGGCTCAGAGACACATTTCTGCGAACTGGCGTGTTTGCTGCATTGCTTTGCCGAACGTCGGATTTCCGTCAGGACTGGTGCAAATGATGAAAGTGTTCAGCCTTATCGTGGCCGTGCTCATGCTGAGCGGCTGTATGAAGGTCAGCGATATGGCCGAGGAAACCCGCTACCAACTGCGCGATGTTGGCATTCTCGACCATAGCGAGACGGTGAGGTCCGCCTCGTGGCGGCTGCAGCCGGATTCATTCATCTACATTGCGCAGGGGCATTTCGTCCCTCCAGGCGGGGCCTATCCTCGATCGAACGTGGTGGCCGAAGAGGCGTTTGAGAGCTTCGTCCGTTACTTTCCGCTGGTCCGGCGAGCACCAGAACCTGTAGGGCTGGAGGAAGCATTGAACCAGGCGGCGATTGCTGGTGCCCATTACTTGTTGTATTCGCGATTTGCCGCGGCCGATGACCGTATTGGCAGTTTTGACGAACTCAACGATCAGCGCGCGCTTGATCGTCTAGGTGTCGACACCAGCGTGGTTCAGTTGATGCTGATCGAGACTGGCAATCGGTATCTGGTCGATACGGCGACTATTCGCAGCCGCGGCGGTTTGCTAAACATTTATGACGCGACGCCGCAGGTCTTGTTGGGGCCGCCCCTGCGTGATTACGCCCGGCGCCTGATAGGCCTGGGGCGCTGAGGAGCCGATATGAGCGATACGGGAAAAGCTGCGAACCTGTTAAGTCAGATTCCCAAGGCCGAGAAAAAAGGCCTGCCACCGGTACATCTGTGGAACCCTCCGTTTTGCGGTGATCTGGATATGCGAATTGCGCGCGACGGGAGCTGGATCTACCAAGGTACGCCAATCGGGCGGCCAGCGATGGTGCGGCTGTTTTCCTCGGTGATCCGGCGAGACGGCGATGATTATTTCCTGGTGACCCCAGTCGAGAAGGTCTGCATCACGGTGGATGACGCGCCTTTTGTGGCTGTCGAGTTAGTGGTGGAAGGAAGTGGCGAAGGCCAGGTGCTGCGCTTTATCACCAATGTCGGCGACGAAACCGAAGCGGGAATCGAGCACCCTATACGGGTCGAGCTGGATCCGGATACGCAGGAGCCTGCGCCCTACGTTCATGTACGGGCAAACCTCGAGGCGCTGATTCATCGCAACGTGTTTTACCAGCTGGTGGAGCTGGCTGTTCCGCGAGAAATCGATGGTGTCGCTTGGCTAGGTGTGTGGAGCCATGGCCAGTTTTTTCAGATTGGTCGCTCCGAGTAGCGCGTCAGAGCGGCTTGAGCCGCTCACTTTCCGCCCTCGGAACCCTTTGCTGGCTTTGCGTCTCGTCACAGATGTATAGAGTGCGCTGCGCTGGCTGAGGGTCAGTCGGTGCGCCAGACGATTTCAGCTTCACCACGCTCGCTGACGCTGATCCAGCGGTCGGCGTCTTCCACCGATTCCTCTTCCTGCCAACCGCCCGGTGCGCAGCGAATCTCCACGCCGAGTGCCTGATAGGCATCGCGGGCGCAGGCTATATCGTCTTCCCAGGGCGTGGCGTCGCTTTCAAGCAGCAGGCTGTGCCACTTGCCCACGGCCTTGGGCAGCCAGGTCACTGGAATGTCGCCGGCCCTGCACTTGAAGGTTTTACCCTTTGCTTGCCACGGCGAGCAGGCTCCGACCGTCTGGGTCAGCCAGTCAGTGACGGCGTCTTGGCTGGCGTCCCTGAGGTAGATTTCGATATCCGGTTGACGCATGGAATGGCCTTGTCTGGCTGACGTTGCAGCCGGTTGGATGGTAAGTGTTGAGGCCTCAATCGCCACATCAAGCGTATTGGACCGACTCTAGGTCGAGGTAGCGTTCGCTTGCAGGTTCCGATCAGTCTCGTTGAATCCAGTCATAGCGTATCGCAACCCGTACGTGCAATGGCGCCTCAATGACTGCTGCGCGGCGTTCGGCACTGGCGCGCCAGCCGTGCGGAGTCATCGCCAGCAGATCGGCTCGCGCCTGCGAGTCGTCCAGTTGCAGTTCGAAGGACAATGTCTCGCTGTGTGCGAGGTGCATCCCTTCAGGGATGAGCGACAGATGCTTCTGGTCGTCGTAATCACGGACCTCGTCGTACAGCAGCCCTCGCAGTTCCCATAAATGCTCCCGAGTCGGCCCCATGCGCAGCAGGCCGCCGCCGGGCGCTAACAGGCGGCGTGCTTCGGTCCAATCCAACGGACTGAACACACTGGCCAACAGATTGCAGCTGGCATCGGCCAACGGCACCCTGGCCATGCTTGCTACCAGCCAGTCGATCTGCGGCGCGCGCTTGCAGGCGCGCTTGACGGCTTCGCGGGAAATGTCCAGCGCATAGCCTTGCGCGCCGGGCAGCGCTTGAGCGATTTGCGCCGTGTAATAGCCTTCGCCACAGCCAATATCGAGCCAGCGACGCGGCGATCGCTCGGCCGCCAGTTGTGCCAGGCGTTTCGCCAGCGGCGCGTAGTGGCCGCCATCGAGAAAGCGCCGCCGCGCCTCGACCATAGCCTGGTTGTCACCGGGATCGCGGCTGTTCTTGTGTTGCACCGGGAGCAGGTTCAGATAGCCCTGTCGGGCTCGATCAAACCGATGATTGGCCGGGCAGGCAACGCCATTTTCCACCGCACCCAGCTCGCCGTGGCAGATAGGACAGATCAGCATGCGAGCAGGTTGACCAAGGTCTGGTAGTAGATCTCTGTAAGCAGATCGAGGTCGCTGGCGAGGATATGCTCGTCCACCTGATGAATCGTCGCGTTTACCGGTCCCAGCTCGACCACTTGGGTGCCCAGTGTGGCGATGAAGCGCCCATCCGAGGTGCCGCCGCTGGTCGAGGGTTTGGTCTCGCGGCCGGTGACGCTGCGGATCGCCGCAGCCACGCCATCAAGCAGATCACCTGGTTCGGTCAGAAAGGGCAGGCCTGAAAGCGCCCAGTCGACGTTCCAGTCCAGGCCGTGTTTGTCGAGAATCGCCGCGGTGCGTTGCTGCAATCCTTCGACCGTGGATTCGGTGGAAAAACGGAAATTGAACACAGCCTCCAGCGTTCCGGGAATGACGTTTGTAGCGCCGGTGCCTGAATTCAGATTGGAGATCTGGAAGCTGGTTGGCGGGAAGAACGGGTTGCCGTCATCCCAGTGTTCGGCGGCCAGCTCGGCCAGGGCCGGCGCAGCCAGATGGATCGGGTTTTTGGCAAGATGCGGGTAAGCCACATGGCCCTGTTGTCCGCGAACGGTAAGCGTGCCGCCGAGCGAGCCGCGGCGGCCGTTCTTGACCACATCACCGACAAGTGTGGTGCTCGATGGCTCGCCGACAATGCACCAATCCAGTCGCTGGCCCCGTTCCCGCAGACGCTCTACGACGGCCTTGGTGCCGTAGTGTGCAGGGCCTTCCTCGTCGCTGGTGATGAGGAAAGCGATCTGGCCATTGTGGTTCGGGTGCTTAGCGGTAAAGCGCTCTACAGCCACAATCATCGACGCCAGGCTGCCTTTCATGTCTGCCGCACCGCGCCCATGGAGCATGCCATGCTCATCGATCCGCGCGGCGAACGGCGGATTCTGCCACGCCTGTATCGGGCCGGTAGGGACCACGTCGGTGTGGCCGGCGAAACACAGGACCGGACCTTCGTTGCCGCGAATCGCCCAGAAGTTTTCGACGTCCTCGATGTGCATTGGCTCGATGGCGAAGCCGCAGGCAGAGAGCCGCTCGGTCATCAGCTGCTGACAGCCCTCATCCAGCGGGGTGACCGATGGCCGATTGATCAGCTCGCAGGCGAGTTCGAGGGTCGGGGAGAGGGCGGCGGCGGTCATCACGGCTCCGGGGCAAGGCGGGGAAAGGGCGCCATATTAAATTAAAAAGCAGGGCAGCAGCGGGTCAGAACCAGCCTGGATGAAACGCCTCGGTATGCCTGGTTGGGACGGCGAAGGGCTCGGGCCTATAATCCGCGGATGTCTTGTTTGAGGTATGCCATGTCTATCGACGATCAACGGTTCGGCGGCATCGCCCGTCTGTATGGCTCCGAGGGGCTGCAGCGGCTGGCGGCTGCGCATGTCGCGGTGGTCGGTATCGGCGGGGTCGGGTCGTGGGCCGCCGAGGCACTGGCGCGCAGCGGCGTTGGAGAAATCAGCCTGTTCGATCTGGATGACGTCTGCATCACCAACACCAACCGGCAGGTACATGCGCTTGAAGGGGCGGTGGGCAAGCCAAAGGTCGACGAGATGGCGGCTCGGATCAGAGCAATCAATCCGGCGTGCGTGGTTCATCCCGTGGCCGATTTCGTTACCCGCGAAACCATGGCCGACTACATTACCGAGCAGCTCGATTGCGTCGTCGACTGCATCGACAGCGTACCGGCCAAGGCCGCGCTTATCGCCTGGTGCAAGCGGCGCAAGATCCAGATCATCGCGACCGGCGGGGCTGGCGGACAGGTTGATCCCACCCAGATCCAGGTCGCCGACCTGAACAAGACGTTCAACGACCCGCTGGCGGCGAAAGTGCGTTCGCTATTACGGCGCGAATACAACTTCTCCCGCACGCCAGGTCGGACCTACAGCGTGCCCTGTGTGTTCTCCACCGAACAGCTGCGCTATCCCAAGCCGGACGGCGGCGTTTGCCAGAGCAAGAGCTTTGTCGGCGAGGGCGTAAAGCTGGACTGCGCCGGCGGATTCGGCGCGTCAATGATGGTGACTGCCAGTTTCGGCTTGGTCGCCGCGGCCAGGGCAGTGGACAAGCTGGTCGCCGGGGCTCGGAGACCGGCGGAGCGTTCGAAGAGCTGAAGCCGCCACAGTTTGACCTCAGCCTTTCGAGGTGGGTCCGGCAGCCGTCGCCAGCTCGCGCATTCTGCCGATAACGGCGTTCATCCCATTGGCTCGGGATGGCGAGAGCTGCCGAGCGAGGCCCAGTTGGCCGAACCAGTGCGCTACGTCGAGCCGCTGTAGTTCGTCGGCATCCAGGCCATTAACCCGAACCAGCAGCACGGCAAGCAGCCCGCGCAACAGGCGCGCCTCGCTGGTACCGCGAAAATACCAGCTATCGCCTCGCTGTTCGCCGACCAACCAGAGCTTGCTGTCACAACCGGCAACCAGGTTGCGCTCGTTTCGCTCGTCATCGATCAAGGGCTCAAGCTGATCACCGCGCAGCATCAACAACCGCGCACGTTGCTCCCACCCTGCTGCCAGTTGAAAGGCGTGCAGTGTTTCGGCGGCGGCTTCGGGAGGCGCGGTCATCGCAGCATTTCCAGTGCCTGATCCAGCGCATCGAAGAACCGCTGCAGATCGACACCATCGTTATACAGTCCGAGCGATACGCGAATCGCGCCCTCGACACCCAGAGACTTCATCAGGGGCTGCGCGCAGTGAGTGCCGCTGCGTATGGCAATGCCTTGTTCGGTCAGCAGATGGGCCAGATCACCGTGGTGGACGTCGTCGACGGTAAAACTTGCGAGCGCCAATTGCGGGCTACCCAATAACCGCAGGCCTGGTCGCTCCGCCAGACCTGTTAGCAGAGCACTGTGCAAGGCCTGTTCATGGCGATCGACGGCACCGGCATCCAGCTTCGAGAGATAGTCCAGTGTGGCGCCAAGGCCAATCACCCCGCCGATAGGTGGGGTGCCGGCTTCGAATCCAAGCGGTGCCGCATGAAAGTCGACACTCTGGAAGTCAGCCACTCGGACCATTTCGCCGCCGAACTGCCAGTGCCTGAGTTTGAGCAGCGACTCGCCCCGACCGTAGAGCGCGCCGACGCCTTCCGGGCCGTACAGCTTGTGGCTGGAAAGTACATAGAAATCGCAGTCCAGTACTTGCATGTCATGCCGGCCGTGGACCACGCCTTGGGCGCCGTCGACCACGCTGAGCGCGCCCTGCGCCTTGGCCAGTGGCAGCAGTTCTGCCAGCGGCTGCCAAGCTCCGAGTACATTGGATAGCTGGCTGACGGCAAGCAGGCGGGTGCGCGGGCCGATCAGGCTGCCTGCGGCTTCAATATCGATGATGCCGTGTTCGTTGAGCGGCAATACGACCAGCTTCGCGTCCTGGCGCCGGGCCAGCTGCTGCCAGGGCAGAAGGTTGGCGTGGTGCTCTAGGGCGCTGATGACGATTTCGTCGCCCGCTGTGATTAGGTGTTCCAGGCCATAAGCCAGAAGATTCAGCGCTTCTGTGGCGCCGCGGGTGAAGACGATTTCGGTCGGACATGCGGCGTTGAGCCAGCGCGCCACCTTGATCCGCGAGTCTTCGAAGGCGCGAGTCGCCCGCTCAGCCGGCTGGTGCTGGGCGCGATGGACGTTGGCGGTGCCACAGGTGTAATAGCCGGTCAGGGCGTCGATCAGTGCCTGGGGCTTCTGCGATGTGGCCGCGCTGTCCAGGTAGGTCTGGCCCTGGGACTCAAGGATAGCCAGGGCAGGGAAGTCGGCGCGCCAGGGGGATGTCAGCGGCATGGGTACTCCTGAAAGCAGGACGGGACGCCTGATGGAGAAATGCGTAGACAGGCGGGCTGCAGCCGGCCCGTCTACGTTGACGCTGCGCTTAGTTGTGCGCGTGCAGCGCCTCGTTCAGCTCGATCGCTGACTTATGTGTCTTGCATTCGACCGCACCGCTCAACGAATTCCGGCGGAACAGCAGGTCGGTCTGGCCGGCCAGTTCGCGCGCCTTGACCACCTTGACCAGCTCGCCTTGTTCATCGAGCAGGTTCACCTTGGTGCCGGCTGTGATGTACAGGCCGGATTCAACGGTGTTGCGGTCGCCCAGCGGGATACCGATCCCTGCGTTTGCGCCGATCAGGCAGCCTTCGCCGACCGAGATGACGATGTTGCCGCCGCCGGACAGGGTACCCATGGTCGAGCAACCGCCGCCCAGGTCCGAGCCCTTGCCGACGAATACGCCAGCCGAGACGCGACCTTCGATCATGCCCGGGCCTTCGGTACCGGCGTTGAAGTTGATGAAGCCTTCGTGCATCACGGTGGTGCCTTCACCCACGTACGCTCCAAGACGAATGCGTGCGCTGTCGGCGATACGGACGCCGGCCGGAACCACGTAGTCGGTCATCTTCGGGAACTTGTCGACCGAAATGACTTCAAGCAGGTAACCCTTCAGGCGCGCTTCCAGTTGCCGCTCGGCGAGCTCGGCCAAGTCGACGGCGCCCTGATTGGTCCAGGCGACGTTGGGCAGCAGCGGGAAGATGCCGGTGAGATTCAAGCCGTGTGGCTTGACCAGGCGATGGGAGATCAGATGCAGCTTTAGGTAGGCTTCCGGCGTGGAAGTCAGCGCCGCGTCTTCGGCGAGCAGCGTGACCACAAGCGGGCGCTGGCTTTCGGCGAGGCGGGTAAGCAGCGCGTGCTGAACGGGATCAATCGTCTTGACTGCATCGGCCAGCAGCGCCGCCTGGGTGGTGCTGATGGCGATCGCCTGATTGCCGCCCTGGTAATTAAGCAGCGGTGTAACCGCGTCGACCAGCTCGCCGGCCGGACGAAGCAGGGGCTGCGCGTAGAAGACTTCGAGCCAGTTGCCCTGACGGTTCTGAGTGCCGACGCCAAACGCCAGGCTGAAGAGGGAGTTGCTCATGGTGGAATCCTTTATCAGTCGCGCTCGTCTTGGCGAGCGGTTTCAGTTCTTGGCTGCCAGCTCGGCAGCGTAAATATCTGGCTTGAAGCCAACCAGCGTCTTGTCGCCCAGATCGAGAACCGGGCGTTTGATCATCGACGGCTGGGCCAGCATCAATTCGATGGCTTTTGCCTGGTCAAGATCGGCTTTTTGCTCATCGTCCAGCTTGCGGAAAGTGGTGCCAGCACGGTTGAGTACGATCTGCCAACCATGTTCATTGCACCAGGCTTCCAGGTGGGCGCGGTCGATCCCGGCGCTCTTGTAGTCATGAAACTCATAGCTTAGCCCGTGCTGGTCAAGCCAGGTTCGGGCTTTTTTCATGGTGTCGCACGCCTTGATGCCGTATAGACAGCGTCCTTTGCTTTTATCGGGCATAACAGCTCCGCTTTCTCCGGCCAAACTGGGTCGCGGATTATGCCACGACGAGACGAAGCCTGCCGTCCACAGCGCGAAGCTGGTCAACTTCGCTGTCGCATGCACTCGTCCATGCGAGCAAAAGTGGCTCGACCTTTTCCTCTCTCCACGTTGTCCATTGATCACAATCGTAACGATGAGGTCATGTATGGCACGCAAGCATTTCGATAATTACGAGGCCATTTCTTCCGCCGTTCCTGCTGACGAGGGGTTCGAGGCGGTCATCGCTGTCAAGCGTCGCGACACTGATGAAAATGCACAGGTCTTCAAGGTCGCCAACGGCCGCCGTTACGATCTTGCATCAGAGGCTGACGTGGCTGCTGAGGCGGCGCTGACCAAGGTCAGGGAGGTCAGCGACGAAGGTGAACTGATCTGGGAAGAAAGCGCGATCTGACGGAGGTTGTCATGAACGAGCCAGAAAAGCCGAATACGAAAGAACAGGGCAAGCAGGACGAGAACACCAAGGCTGATATTCCCGAGCATATGAAGCCGGAAAATCTGGAGAAACTGCGCGACTACGGCAAGGACATGATTCCACCTGGCGTCGCCTGAAATCGCCTACCCGGACGCCAAGGCGTCCGATTCCGGCCTCAAAGCGTCTTGATGAATGCGCGAATCCGCTCTGCGGCCTCGACGCAATCTTCCAGCGGCGCCACGAGCGCCATGCGCACTCGGTCAGTACCCGGGCTGATGCCATCCACCTGACGTGACAGGTAAGACCCCGGAACGACGGTGACATGTTCGCGTGCATATAGCTCACGGGTGAAACGCTGGTCATCCACCGGCGTCTTCGGCCACAGATAGAAGCCGCCGTCCGGTCGCTGCACGTCCATGACTGGCGAGAGGATGTCCAGCACAGCGTCGAACTTCTCGCGGTATAGCTGCCGATTGGCCTGCACATGCGCTTCATCGTTCCAGGCGGCAATGCTGGCGAGCTGCGTCTGCACTGGCATGGCACAGCCGTGGTAGGTGCGGTACAGCAGAAACCCTTTGAGAATATCGGCATCGCCTGCGACGAACCCGGAGCGCAGCCCTGGCAGGTTCGAGCGTTTGGAGAGGCTGTGAAAGACCACGCAACGCTTGAAGTCGTGGCGCCCGAGCGCTGCGCATGCAGTCAATAGCCCGGCGGGTGGTTGCTCTTCGTCGAAATAGAGCTCGCTGTAGCACTCATCCGCAGCGATGACGAAGTCGAACTCGTCGGCGAGGGCGATCAGCTTCTTCAGCGTTTCGAGCGGGACCAGTGCGCCGGTCGGGTTGCCGGGAGAGCAGAGAAAAAGAATTTGCGTACGCTGCCAGACCTCTGCCGAGACCGCATCGAAGTCTGGATTGAAGCCGTTCTCGGCGGTGCAAGGCAGATAATGCGGCGTCGCGCCGGCGAGAAGCGTTGCGCCTTCGTAGATCTGATAGAAGGGGTTGGGGCTGATAACCAGCGCACCCTGTTCGCGGTTGACTACGGCTTGGGTGAAGGCGAACAGCGCTTCGCGGGTGCCGTTGACCGGCAATACATGCCGAGCCGGGTCGACAACGCCTTGAGCCACACCAAAGCGCCGCTCGCACCAGCGGGCGATCGATTCGCGCAACGCCGGGATGCCCAGCGTGGTGGGGTATACGGCAAGCTGGTCAAGGTTGTCGGCCAGTGCCTGGGCGACGAAATCCGGCGAACGATGCTTCGGCTCACCAATTGACAGCGCGATCGGGCGCTTGTCTGTCGGAGGCTGCGCATCGGCAAGCAGGCCGCGCAGTTTTTCAAACGGGTAGGGCTGCAGCAGGGTCAGGGCGTCGTTCATGGTCGGGTCTTCGAAGCGTCGAAAGGCGCCAGGCTGCGCCTCGATAAATTCAGTCTTGGCGGGCGCCGCCATAATAGGCGCAGCCGCGTAAGGTCTGGCCGTCCAGGCGTAGCTCGGCAGTCAGATGGCTGACCGCGCCAGTTGCGCTGTCCAGGCAGCGTTGCGGGGCCACCCACAGATCGAGGCGTTGATCATTGGCCTCGGTGCTAAAGCTAGTCTGCCCACTCGGCAGTTGCTCTTCGAGGTAGGGCAATGCCAAGGGAGATTGATCGGGACGCTCAAGAAGCAAGCCACTGCTGGTTACCGTCACGCTCCAGCCTGGTTCGTGACCCGTCGCGCGCAGCAGCAACCGGTTGAATGCATCGTCGTTGCAGCCCGGTCCCTCTGCCTGCAGGCGATACACCTGGGTCAGCTGCAACTGGCCGCTATCGCCACCTTGGCTGATCAGGCTGCCACGGATATCGGCGAACAACGGCTGGTTGCTTCCTGCTAGCAGCGACCGTGCATCGTCGGGCAAACCGGTCGCGCCGCTGTCGAGCAACGCGAGATTGCGGCGGCCCTGGCAGCTGCTGAATTGCAACCCGCCGTCCTGCTGAGTGATGGTGCCTTGCAAGCGCTCGGTCGGTCGAACCGGAGGCTGGTCGTGCCATTGCAGCGACTGGCAACCGGCAAAAACGGGAAGAAGGCTGAGCAGTAAAGCGCGGGGTGTGATCATCGGCGGGCTCGAATTCAGGCGGGGCAATGCTGCGCCAGTGGGGCTGGCGCAGTTGGATCAGCTACCTTTGACAGCTCGGCCGTCGACGGTGCCCTCTTCGAGCATGATCTGGTACTCCTTGCCGTCCTTTTCCACCTGATGCAGGCGGACCAGCATGTAGTCCCAGTTCTTGGCAAACCAAAGGATGGTCTGCCGCTTGCTCTGCGTGGGATCGCGCACGCGCTCGACCTTGATCGCTTCGACCTGGCCGGCCTTGGTGCTGACTTTTTCCTCGCCTAGAACGCGGAAATCGTAGGTTTCGATCTCATCGCCATCTACAACCTGATAGCTCATGCTCTTCTCGCCCGCTGCAACCGCCTGCTGAAGAGCGATCTGGTAGGTGGATTTGTCTAGCAGGCCGCGATTAAGTGGCAGCTTCACCGGGTCACCACGGTCTTCGCCGACCACCTGCTTGGCTTGCCAGTCAAAGTCGTGCTTGATGGATTTACCTTTGCCCAGTCCGCTGCGCTTCAGTCGGTATTTCTGCGGGAGGAAGGTCTCGCCTTCGACTGTGAACACGCTGCGCTCATTGAAGCTGGCAACCAGCATCGAGGCTTCGAAATCCAATTCCCAAGTATTGTCGTCGCGTTTTTCCAGGCTGCGCTGGGCTGTGCCACTGACAGGTACCTGTTTCCAATCCGCGGTGTAGCTGGCAGAGAAGGGCTTCAGCTCAAGAGCCTGAACCGGCATGGCCAGCACGGCGAGAGTGAGCAGCAGGGCGCGACGCATAATGTCTCCTAGATTCTTAATAGATGGCCGGAGGCCGGCAACAACGTGTCGTCCAGCATCGCGCCTTGATCGGCAAGGCGCAAGCGGCCCTCGGCGAACCAGCGGACAGCGAGCGGATAGATGATGTGCTCAGCTGCATGCACTCTGTCGGTCAGCTTGTCGATGCTTTCGTTGGGTTCGATCTTCAGGCATGCCTGTATGGCTACAGGTCCGCCGTCGAGCTCTTCGGTAACGAAGTGCACGCTGCAACCGTGTTCCTGATCGCCGGCATCGAGTGCACGGCGGTGGGTATCCAGTCCCTTGTATTTCGGTAGTAGCGAGGGGTGGATGTTGAGCAGCCGTCCCTGATAGTGGCGAGCGAAGCCGGCGCTGAGAATGCGCATGAAGCCAGCCAGCACCACCAACTGCGGCTGGTATGTGTCGATAATTTCGATCAGTGCCGCATCGAACGCTTCGCGATCAGCAAACTCCTTGTGCTGCACAACATGCGTATCGATGCCGACCGCTTGTGCACGCTGCAGGCCGAAGGCGTCTGCGCGGTTGGAAACCACGGCGCGAATGCGCACCGGACTGTTTTCGTCGAAGCTATCGATCAGGGCCTGGAGGTTGCTTCCAGACCCGGAGATCAGCACGACAACATTGCAGATCGCGTGCATCAATGGTTTTTCAGGTTATTCAGGAGGACGCGCTCGGCACCCGCGCTAGCCGAACCGATGTCGCCGATGACCCAAGGGCTTTCGCCGGAGCTGCGCAGATTGGCGAGGACGGTTTCGACCTGATCCTGGGCGACACAGATCACCATGCCGACGCCACAGTTCAACACACGGTGCATTTCGTGTTCATCGACGTTGCCTTGCTGCTGCAGCCAGTCAAACACAGCAGGGCGCTGCCAGCTGGCGACATCGACGACTGCCTGGCTACCTTCGGGCAGTACGCGCGGGATGTTGTCCAGCAGGCCACCACCGGTGATGTGCGCCATCGCTTTGACCGCGCCGGTGTCCTTGATCAGCTTGAGCAGTGGCTTCACGTAAATACGGGTTGGCGCCATCAGGAGTTCAGTGAGCGGCTTGCCGTCGAGTTGGGTGCTCTCGATATCGGCGCCGGCCACTTCGATGATCTTGCGAATCAGTGAATAGCCGTTGGAATGTGGACCGCTCGAAGGAAGGGCGATCAAGGCGTCGCCAGCGGCTACCTTCGAGCCGTCGATGATTTCACTTTTCTCCACCACGCCCACGCAGAACCCGGCCAGGTCGTAGTCTTCACCTTCGTACATGCCGGGCATCTCAGCGGTTTCGCCGCCCACCAGCGAGCAGCCCGCCAGTTCACAGCCGGCACCAATGCCGGTCACCACCGTGGCGGCGATATCGACGTTCAGCTTGCCGGTGGCGTAGTAGTCAAGGAAGAACAGCGGCTCGGCACCGCAGACCACCAGGTCGTTGACGCACATCGCAACCAGATCCTGGCCGATGCTGTCGTGCTGATTGAGGTTCAGCGCCAGGCGCAGCTTGGTGCCGACGCCGTCGGTGCCAGAGACCAGTACGGGCTGCTTGTAGCCAGCCGGAATCTCGCAGAGCGCGCCAAAGCCGCCCAGGCCACCCATGACCTCAGGACGAGCGGTGCGCTTGGCTACGCCTTTGATGCGTTCGACCAGCGCTTCGCCTGCATCGATGTCGACACCGGCGTCCTTGTAGCTGATGGAGGGTTGCTTGCTCATAAGAATCCGGACCTGTGAAGGGGAGTGCGGGGCGACCGGGTCAGAATCAGGTTTCTGTCGCGACGCGGCGAGGCGCCGGACCGGTCTGCGGAAAGCGCGCGATTTTATCAGGCTTGCCGCACAGCGACCATCCCGCGAACGGTGATGTCGAACAGCTGCATCAGGGGCCGCATTGGATTCTGCGGCGGGGCACCCAGCCTGTGACTGTTGCGGTTGCCCCGAGTTAGGTGCCTGTTTAAGGTATAACGCTTGATCACCGTAGCCGAACCCGGTCGCCACACGCGGCGGCTGCCCTTAATGACTGGCTAGCCAGCGAGTTTCTCAATATGCGCGTAATTCCCCGTCTTCTTGCACTGTGCTGCGCAGCCGTGTCCGCCCATAGCATGGCGGTTCCCCTCAGCGATCTCTACAGAGTGCGCGAGCCGGTTGCCAGCCAACAACCAGCCGAGCGTGAAGAGGCGCTGCGCAAAGCCTTCGACACGCTGGTGCTGCGTCTGACCGGTGACTCCAGCTCTGACCAGAAGGCCGTTGCGCAATTGCGCAACGATCCGCAGCAGCTGGTGAGCCGGTATGCCTATGAGGGAGACGCCGTCATCGTCAATTTCGATCCGGTGACTACCGAGCGGGCGCTGCGGTCTGCGGGGCTTCCGTTGTGGGGCGCTGAGCGCCCGAGCATCCTGGCCTGGTGGTTGGGAGAATCGGTTAACGGTTCGCAGCTTGTTGGCGATGCGCAGGAGGGCTCCGCGGACTTGCGCGCTGCCGCCCAGCACCGTGGCCTGCCGTTGCGTTTGCCGCTGGCTGACCTGAGTGAGCAGCTGGTAGCCACCCCCGAGACGATCACGGCAAAGGACCCCCAGGCGCTTCGCGATGTTTCGGAGCGGTACGATGCTGACGGGCTACTCGCTGTCATGGCGAAACAGTCCGGCGAAACCTGGCAAGCCAACTGGCGCCTTTGGCTTGGCGACAAGCAGACTCAAGGCAAGGCGAGTGGCGACACTCGAGCGGCGCTGGCCGATGAGGTCATGCTCGCCGTAAGTACATTCCTCGCGCCGCAGTACCGCGTTGAGCCCGGTGACAGCTCGGATATCACGCTCGAAGTGCTTGGGGCTGACGTGGAACGTTTCGCCGAGCTTGATCGTCTGCTCGAACCCTTCGGCGCACGCTTGCAGCGGGTTGATAGCGATCGGCTGGTGTATCGCCTCAATGCCAGCCCCGAGCAACTGCGGGCTCAACTGGCCTTGGCGCGGCTACAGGAAGTCACTCCGGATGAATTTGACCCGCAACCGATGGATACAGCAGGCACCGATGCCGCCGTTGAGCCTGGCGACAGCGGTGAAGTGGCGGCTGACGGCACTGAAGCCCCACCCATCGATGCGCTGATTACTCCCCAAGCGCCGGGCGTATCGGCAAGCGAGCCATCTCAGCCCGCAGATCAAGGCGCCCTGCTGCGCTACCGTTGGTAGCGGCCCATTGATCGCGACAGTAAACGTTGTGGGCGCTGTCGCCCACGGCGCTTATCGACCCATGATTTCGCCTTTCCTCTGCTGTAGGCACGCGGCTTCCGATTACCCCAAAAAGACCTTTAGACCATGACCATCACCCACAACAACCGCTGGCTATGGCTGGTGGCGCTGTTACTGATTGGCTGGCTGATTTATCAGCTGTCGCCGATCCTGTCGCCGTTTCTGGTTGGCATCCTGTTGGCCTATCTGGGCGACCCGCTGGTTGACCGGTTGGAGCGCTGGAAACTGTCCCGGACCTGGGGCGTGATCCTGGTTTTTTCGCTGTTCACATTGCTGTGTCTGTTGTTGTTGCTGGTACTGGTGCCGATGCTTGGCAAGCAGCTGATGCATCTGTATCAGCTGGCGCCGCAGGGTCTGGACTGGCTGCAGCTGACGGCGTTGCCCTGGGTGCAGGGGCAGTTTGGCCTCGATGAGGATTTCTGGCGCGTCGATCAGCTCAAGAGTGCGTTTTCGGCCAATCTCGGCAGCACCAAGGACGTGGTAGCAGTCATCCTCAGCCAGGCTACGGCGTCGAGCATCGCTTTGCTGGCGTGGTTGGCGAATCTCCTGCTGGTGCCAGTGGTGTGTTTCTACCTGCTGCGCGATTGGGATCTGATCATGGCCAAGCTGCGCGCGCTGCTACCGCGGCGGCGCGAGGTTGCCATCATGGCTCTAATGCGCGAGTGCCATGAGGTGATCGGTGCATTCTTGCGCGGCCAGCTGCTGGTCATGCTGGCGCTGGCTGTGGTCTATTCGGTCGGTCTGATGTTGGTCGGCATCGAGCTGGGGCTGTTGATCGGCGTCCTGGCTGGCCTCGCCAGCATCGTGCCGTACATGGGTTTCGTGGTGGGCATAGGCGCTGCCGTAATTGCCGTGCTGTTCCAGTCTGGTTTGGAGCTCTATCCGCTGCTGGGCGTCGCTGCGGTGTTCACGGTCGGGCAGATGCTGGAAGGCATGCTGCTGACTCCGCTACTGGTGGGCGACCGTATTGGCCTGCACCCGGTAGCCGTGATCTTCGCGGTGTTAGCCGGTGGGCAATTGTTCGGGTTTACCGGCGTGCTCCTGGCATTGCCAGTTGCAGCGGTAATCATGGTGCTGCTGCGCCATGTGCATGATCTCTATAAACTCTCCGACCTTTATGCAGAGCCGCCGGTAGACCCACCCCGCCAACCATGAAACCCATTCAGCTCCCCCTGGGCATTCGTCTTCGTGACGACGCCACCTTTGCCAACTTCTATCCGGGCGCCAATGCGGCCGCGCTTGGCTATGTCGAGCGTGTTTGTTCGCCGACAGCTGGCTGGTCCGATGAGTTGGTCTATCTGTGGGGCGGCACCGGTGTCGGCCGCAGCCATCTGCTTCAGGCGGCCTGCTTGCGTGTTGAGCAGCGCGGTGAGCTGGCAGTGTATCTGCCATTGGCGGAGGTGGCGGAATACGGCCCGGCGCTTCTGGATAATCTGGAACAGAGCGAGCTGGTCTGTCTGGACGACCTGGACGCGATAGCGGGTGATCCGGTGTGGGAAGAAGCCTTGTTTCATTTGTTCAATCGGCTTCGCGATAGCGGCCGACGCTTGTTGCTCGCCGCTGACGCCTCTCCGCGGGAAATTGCTGTGCAGCTTCCAGACCTCAAGTCCCGGTTGACTCTATCGCTGGTGTTTCAGCTGCAGGAGCTTTCGGATGAGGACAAGCTGCGTGCCCTTCAGCTCCGAGCGTCGCGCCGCGGTCTGAATCTGCCGGACGATGTCGGCCGCTTTATCCTCACTCGCGGAGCGCGTAGCATGAGCGCCTTGTTCGAGTTGCTCGATCGGCTCGATCAAGCCTCCCTTCAGGCGCAACGCAAACTGACCATTCCGTTTCTCAAGGAAACGCTCGGCTGGTAAAACGCTGGCTGCAGGTTATGGCGCGCTGTCCGGCTTTGCCCGACTTATCTGTCCCCCCAGCGCTTTGCCCAGCTGCGCTTTCGGCTCGCCTCAGCTTTCGCCTGACGCTTTACGACCGTACTGGTAAGCCCAACGTGTATAGAGCAGCGCGCTTACGAAGAGCGTCAGGCTGATGATTGCTTCCAGCCAGCCGTACACCATGCGGGCGGGCGTGATCGCAGCGAGTACGCCCTGAATGAAATAGAGGTTGACGATAAAGCAGGTCCAGGCATGGGCCCGCGGACTTCCGGAGATCATGCCCGGCGCCACCAGCAAGAGCGGAATCAGCTGAATGCTGACCACTACCCAGGTGCGCGCGCCATGCAAGTCGGCAAATGCCAGATTCCAGACAACCAGCAGTACGGCCAGCCCAATAAAACTGGCCAGGCTGATCGCGCGGCTGAGTTTTACCCTCGGTGTCAGCCATTCGAGCGATGGCAGCGGTTTGGGCTTTTTAGCCACGGACATTCTCCAGACGCTGGGCGGTTTGCGCGAGGCGTTGGCCCAGTGCGCGGCAAAGACTGATTTCATGCTCGTCCAGCAGGCGCTTTCCGTCGGCTCCCGCATGGTGGCTCGGGCCATACGGCGTGCCGCCGCCTCGAGTCTCAAGCAGCGCATTTTCGCTGTAGGGCAAGCCGAGCACCAGCATGCCATGGTGAAGCAAGGGCAACAGCATCGACAGCAGGGTCGTTTCCTGCCCGCCGTGCAGGCTCGAGGTCGAGGTAAACACACCGGCGGGTTTACCTACTAGCTCACCGGTCAGCCACAGGCCACTGGTGCCGTCGAGAAAATACTTCATCGGGGCGGCCATGTTGCCGAAGCGGGTGGGGCTGCCCAGCGCCAGACCGGAGCAATGCTTCAAGTCGTCCAGGGTTGCGTAGATGGCGCCTTGCTCAGGAATCGCAGGTGCAACCGCTTCACATTCGGCAGATACGGCCGGTACGGTGCGCAATCTTGCCTCGAGCCCAGCCTGTTCGACGCCGCGGGCGATCTGCCGCGCCATTTCTGCGGTGGCGCCGTGACGGCTGTAATACAGCACCAGAACATACGGTGCACTCATGGCAGGATCTCCAGCACCTTTTCCGGCGGTCGACCAATCACAGCCACATCGCCGGCGACCAGGATCGGCCGCTCGATCAGTTTCGGGTGAGCGACCATGGCATCGATGATTTGCTCATCGGTGAGCGCTGGATCGGCGAGGTTCAAGGTTTTGTAGTCCTCCTCGCCGCTGCGCAGTAGCTGGCGTGGGCTGATGCCCAATCGAGCGAGTATCTGCTTGAGCTCATCAGCCGACGGCGGCGTCTCGAGATAGCGAACGACGGAAGGAGTGAGGCCGCGTTGTTCGAGCAGCTCCAAGGCGTTGCGTGATTTCGAGCAGCGTGGGTTGTGGTAAAGGATCAATTCGGTCATTGGGTTTGCTTCGCGCCAGATTAGGTGGCCATTCTAACCCTCAAAGCAGTGGTGCTCGAAACGGTGGTCGCGAAGCGCTGTCTGCCAAGGTAGGCTTTTGCTTGCTGCATGCCTGCTGGCAATCGGGTTTCGACGATCGGGACTGGCACCGAGGGGATTGAATGCAACAACGGATCAAGGATTTTCTAGAGTTCGGTCGTTTTCTGGTGCAGCGCTTCCTCGCGGATCGCGGCCCACACAGCGCTGCCGCGTTGACCTATACCACCCTGTTCGCGGTGGTGCCGATGATGACGGTGACCTTCGCCATGCTGTCCGCCATTCCCGCGTTCCAGGGAATCGGTGAGCAGATTCAGGTGTATATCTTCAGTAATTTCATTCCCTCCACTGGCGCGACCATTCAGGACTATCTGGTCGCGTTCACTGATCAGGCGAGGCAGCTGACCTGGTTCGGCGTGGGGTTTCTTATGGCGACGGCACTGATGATGCTGCTGACCATCGAAAAGGCGTTCAACGTGATCTGGCGGGTGCGCCAGCCGCGCCGTGGGATCTCGAGCTTTCTGCTGTACTGGGCGATCCTTAGCCTTGGGCCGCTGCTGCTCGGAGCGGGGTTTGCCATGAGCACGTACATCACCTCGTTGTCGCTGATATCGGGACCGCATGCGCTGATCGGTGCGCGCACGGTTCTGAAGGCGATGCCCCTGGTGCTCAGCGTCGCGGCATTCACACTTATCTATGCAGCTGTGCCGAATACTCGAGTGCCACTGCGGCATGCAGTGGTAGGCGGAACGTTTACCGCTGTGCTGTTCGAAACGGCAAAGCAGTTGTTCGGCTTGTATGTCAGCTATTTCCCCAGCTATCAATTGATCTACGGGGCTTTTGCAGCGGTGCCGCTGTTTCTGCTGTGGGTTTATCTGTCCTGGATGATCGTGCTGTTCGGGGCGGAACTGGTCTGTGGATTGTCATCATCGCAGCAATGGCGGCGGCGTCCAGTGCCGCGTCTGCTGGTCATGCTCGGGCTGCTGCGGGTGCTTTACGAAAGCCAACAGGCCGGGCGTGAGGTGCGTCTGCGCGATGCGCACCGCAGCGGCTGGAAGCTGCCCGAGGACGAATGGGATGAGATTCTAGAGTTCTTCGAACGGGAGCAACTGGTCTGCCGGACTGGCTCTTCCGGTTGGGTGCTCTGTCGCGATCTCAATAGCTACAGCTTCGATCAGCTGTTGCGGTCGAACCCCTGGCCGCTCTCAGGCAAGCAGGCATTACCGGAGCATCTGGATGAACCCTGGTACCCAACGCTTCGTCAATCCTTGGAGTTGCTTCAGCGAGAGCAGGCCAATCTCTTTGGTGGTAGCGTCGCAGACTGGCTGCAGTCGCAGCGGGTTTGAGCGAGTCGATACTCAGTAGTGAAGGAAAATGGAAGATGAACAGAGGGCTCAGCGGATTGCTCGGAGCGTTCGCCTGCTTGATGCTGGTGGGTTGTGGTGAGGATTGGGGCGCGGACCAGCACGGCGTAACTGTCACGGAGCAGCAGCTCGATGGGCAGTGGCTGCTGATCAATTACTGGGCAGAATGGTGCGGCCCCTGCCGTACCGAAATTCCGGAACTGAACGCACTGGACCAGTCACGGGATGACGTCACCGTGCTCGGTGTGAATTTTGACGGACTGCAAGGCGACGAGCTTGCCGCTGCGGCCAAGCAGTTGAACATTGATTTCCGTGTGCTCAGCGTCGATCCGGCGGAGCGTTTGGACCTGCCGCGCAGCGCGGTGCTGCCGGTGACCTATATCATCGACGCTGCGGGAGAGGTCCGTGAGAGCCTGGTTGGTGAGCAAACGGCGGAAGGCTTGCTCGCTCGGCTGGATAAACTAAGAAGCGAAGGCTAGCGGCAATCCTGCCTCTACGCCGTGGGCGTCACGGCTTTACGTACCAGAAATCCTGCCAGAAGCCGATCACCTTTGCCGGATAGTGATGTTTGCCAAGGCTGCCGTTATAGCGTGCCAACGCCCGGTTGATGTCACCGTTTTCCTTCTTCAGGTAGTAGCTGAGAATGGTGCAGCCGTAGCGAAGATTGGTGGCGTTGTCGGTCAGATTGTCCTGCGGTCGCCCCAGTTCGGCTTTCCAGAACGGCATCACCTGCATCATCCCCTGCGCGCCGACACTGGAGATGGCAAAACGGTCGAAGTGACTTTCAGCATGGATCAATGCCAGCACAATGTCTGGTTTTAGCCCCGCTTTGCTGGCCTCCTGATGGACCAATCGCAGCAATGTCAGCCGTTCCTGCGGGTCGGGAACGTAGCGTTTGAGACGGGTCGACATGTCGAGCAGCCAGACTTCCGCATCAAAACGATCCTGGAAGCTCTCGGCATCAGCGACGGTGCGTTGCATCAGTTCGCGAAGCTCTGGCTCCGGTGCCTGGCGAACAACCGCAGAGACTGGCCAGGCAGCGAACAGCGCTAACAGCCACAGGAGTGGTAGCGGCTTCATGGTGCTGTCTAGTCGCCTTCGCCTGGATCGTGTGCCTGGCGCCCGGCATCCTGCATCAGGCTCCGCAGAAATTCCTGCTGCAAATCCGGGTCGTTGCGAGTCAGCTCGATCAAGCTCTGCTCAAGCTCGCTGGCTTCCTCCTCGAGACCAAGCTCTGATAGCCGCTTGACGCGATGCACCCACTGACCGACTTCGTCACCCTCGAGATCATTGAAGATCAGATCGTGTGCTTCGAGAAGCTTGCCACGCAGGGCTCGGCTGACAAAGAGCGTGGCATCGGCGCGGGTGCTGTCCTGCGGGTCTTCCACCTGCAGCTGGAGTTTGCCTACCTGGCTGATGTTCTGATCAGCGAAGGGGCCGTCCAGCAGATTCAGGCGCAGCACGCCGTTGCGGTCGGTACTCAGCTCGTGCGTCTCGTTGGCCGCGACGACCAGAACGGGGCGCTCTGCCCAAGGCAGGCTGGAGTACTCGAGCCGAGCGTCGCGTCGCTGCTCATCGATACTGGCAAGATTCTGTTGCGAGCGACCATTGGACTCGACATTGACGAAAGGATTGAGACCGGCAAAACCATAACTGATCCAATCGCGGGTGGCGCTTTCCGGAAGACTGCCAAGCAATACGACGTTGAGCACATTCGCGCCGATGCCTGCTACCACCGCTACAGCGCCCAGCGGGATCTCGTACAGTTCGCGCCAAGGCTGGTAGGGCGTATAGCGGTCATAACGCCGCGTCACCTCGAAGTCGGTGACTTCGAAGGTCTTCTGGTCAAGTATGCGGATGCGCCGCTGGGGCAGCTCGAGCAAGGGTGCGCCCACTTCTATGCGCAGACTATGATCGAGCAGTTTGCGTTCGGTACGGGCTTCTTGTTCGCTGCGTTGAGGCAGCTGATTGGCGCAGCCACTTATAAAAAGCGACAT
>NZ_AGSX01000185.1 GCF_000235745.1 Stutzerimonas stutzeri SDM-LAC
TGGTCGTGCCTGTGGCCGACATCTGTGAAGGCGACTCTCTGTCCACGTGGATGCTAGCGGAGCAGGGCGAGTCGAATGAATGCAAGGAGAATTGCTGTGTCGCGTAGACGCGTCGTAATTACCGGTATGGGCATGCTATCGCCGCTGGGTAACGATGTGCCAAGCAGCTGGCAGGGGATTCTCGCCGGCCGCAGTGGTATTGGCCTGATAGAGCATATGGACCTTTCCGCCTATTCCACTCGCTTTGGCGGATCAGTCAAGAATTTCGATGTCGAGCAGTATTTGCCGGCAAAAGAAGCTCGCAAGCTCGACCTTTTTATCCAGTACGGACTGGCTGCCAGTTTTCAGGCAGTACGTGATTCCGGACTGGAAATTTCCGACGCCAACCGCGAGCGTGTTGGCGTCGCCATGGGCTCGGGCATTGGCGGCCTGACCAATATCGAAAACAGCTGCAAGGCGTTGATCGAGCAAGGGCCGCGCCGAATTTCCCCCTTTTTCGTGCCTGGCTCGATTATCAACATGATCTCGGGCTTTCTATCGATTCATCTAGGTCTGCAAGGCCCGAACTACGCCATCGCTACAGCCTGTACTACGGGTACGCATTGCATCGGTATGGCTGCACGCAACATCGCTTATGGCGAAGCGGACGTAATGGTTGCAGGCGGCTCGGAAATGGCGGCTAGCGGGCTTGGCATCGGCGGGTTCGCGGCAGCTCGCGCGTTGTCTACGCGTAACGACGATCCTGCGTCAGCCAGCCGCCCATGGGACAAGGATCGGGATGGCTTCGTACTGTCCGATGGTGCCGGTGCGCTGGTACTAGAGGAGCTCGAGCATGCCAAAGCACGTGGCGCAAAGATTTACGCTGAGCTGATCGGCTTCGGCATGAGTGCCGATGCCTTCCACATGACCTCGCCTCCGGATGATGGCTCGGGCGCTGCCCGCTGCATTCGCAACGCGATTGTAGATGCACGAATCGACCCCACCCAGGTTGATTACATCAACGCTCATGGCACCTCGACTCCAGCCGGCGACAAGGCCGAGGCCGCTGCGATCAGGACGGTATTCGGGGATCACGCATACGATCTGTCGGTCAGTTCGACCAAATCAATGGTTGGTCATCTGCTGGGCGCTGCAGGCGCCGTTGAGGCGATCTTCAGTGTGCTTGCCATCCGCGACCAGGTGGCGCCGCCGACAATCAATCTTGATGAACCCGGCGAGGGATGCGACCTTGATTTCGTTCCGCATGAGGCTAAGCCGCGGACAATCGATATCTCCGTCTCCAACTCCTTTGGTTTCGGTGGTACCAACGGATCGCTAGTGTTCCGCCGGTTCACGGAGTGACGTTGAGCTGGGTCGATGGGCAGCCGGCTGAAGGGCTGCCCATTCATGATCGAGCGCTTGCGTACGGCGACGGTTTGTTTGAGACGATCAAGGTGGTGCGTGGCCGGCCCGAGCTGTTCGATCGGCATTTGGAGCGGCTGACACTCGGCTGCGAGCGCCTGGCGATCCCCTGTGACATTGACCTCCTGAGCCGTCAGCTTCGCGCTTTCAGTGCCGAGCTTGGCGGCGGGGTTGCTAAGCTCATTGTCAGTCGGGGGGAGGGCAGAAGGGGCTACGCTCCGCCCACACCTTGTCAGCCTCGCACCGTCATTACGGGCTCGCCCCTGCCGCATTACCCGAAAGCACATGCTGAACAGGGCGTGCATCTCTTCCCTTGTACGACCCGTCTTGCCGAACAGCCGATTCTGGCCGGGCTGAAACACCTCAATCGTCTGGAGCAAGTGCTGGCTCGCGCCGAGTGGCAGGATCCTGCGTTCGCCGAAGGCCTGATGCGCGACACCTCTGGGCGGATTATCGAAGGCGTCTTCAGCAACCTGTTCATCGTCGAGTCGAACCTGTTGGTGACGCCGTCCCTCGTGCGCAGCGGCGTCGCGGGGGTCATGCGCGCAGAGGTGCTGGAGCGAGCGCGGCAAGCTGGCGTGTCGACCCAGATCGCCGATCTTTCGCTCGAACAGCTATATCGCGCGGACGAGGTGTTCCTGTGTAACAGCCTGTACGGCATCTGGCCTGTACGCCAATTGGACGCCCGCGTATGGCCGGTAGGGGCTCTCACACGTAAACTTCAACGCCTGGTGGCTGATCTGTCGAGCGATACGTGATTCGAAAACTGTCTTTTGCGCTCATCGGCGCGTTGCTGGTCGCTGCCTTGGCGCTCGGTCTGGTCTTCTGGAAGCTACATGCCGCTTTGGGGCAACCGTTGCAGCTAGATGCAGCGCAAACGCTCGAGGTCCAGCCCGGAGATACGCCTAGCGGCTTGTTTCAACGGTTGGAGCGAGACGGAGTCCTGGACGACTCGTTTTGGTTGCGGCTGCACTGGCGGCTGAAGCTCTCCGGGCATACCTTGCACAGCGGCGAGTATCAGTTGCGGCCTGAAATGACTGCCGGCGATATGATCGGGCTATGGCAGCGAGGCGAGGTTGTGCAGCACACGCTGACCATCGTAGAAGGATGGAACTTTCGTCAGGTACGCGCTGCGTTGGCGGCGCTCCCTACGGTTCAGCAGACGATAGATGGCCAGTCGGATGACGAGGTCATGCAGCGGCTCGGTCAAGCGGGCTTGCACCCCGAGGGGCGTTTTTTTCCGGACACCTACAGTTTCACCCGAGGTGTCACTGATCTAGAGTTGCTCCAGCGCGCCTATTCGCGGCTGGAGACAGTGCTGGCTGAAGAATGGCAACAGCGTAGCGAAGGCTTGCCCTATCAAGACGCCTATGAGGCGCTGATCATGGCTTCAATCATTGAAAAGGAAACCGGGATACCGTCAGAGCGCGGCGAGATCGCCGGTGTTTTCGTGCGCCGGCTGGAGCAAGGCATGCTGCTACAGACTGACCCGACGGTGATCTATGGCATGGGCGAGAAGTATAAGGGGCGTATCACCCGCAGTGATTTGCGTCGGCCGACCCCCTACAACACCTATACGATCAGCGGCTTACCGCCGACGCCGATTGCCATGGTTGGCCGCGAAGCGATTCACGCTGCGCTGCATCCGGTTGAAGGAAAAAGCCTCTACTTCGTCGCGCGGGGTGATGGCAGTCATGTATTCAGTAATTCCTTGAGCGAGCACAATCGCGCGGTGCGTGAATATCAACTCAAGCGCCGAGCTGACTATCGTTCCAGTCCTCCGCCCCGACAAGCTCCGGTGCCCATCGAGAATGCCCAGTGACAGGACTCTTTATTACGTTGGAAGGGCCCGAAGGTGCGGGCAAGAGCACTAATCGCGAATACCTCGCACAGCGCCTGCGCGACCGCGGCCTTGATGTCGTATTGACGCGCGAGCCCGGGGGCACGCCATTGGCTGAGCGCATTCGTGAGCTGCTGCTGGCTCCTGCAGACGAGCCGATGAACAGCGATACGGAACTGCTGCTGGTGTTTGCAGCGCGCGCGCAGCACCTTGCTCAGGTCATACGCCCCGCACTTGGGCGTGGAGCCGTGGTCCTGTGCGACCGTTTCACCGATGCCACCTATGCCTACCAGGGCGGTGGGCGTGGGCTCTCCAGTCAGCGCATCGAGCAGTTGGAGAGCTTCGTGCAGGGGGAGATGCGTCCGGATCTGACGCTGATTTTCGATTTGCCGGTCGAGGTAGGTCTGAGCCGTGCTGCCGCGCGCGGGCGCCTTGACCGATTCGAACAAGAGGGGCTCGGATTCTTCGAGGCCGTGCGCAGCACTTATCTCAATCGCGCTCGAGACGACCGGCAGCGCTATCGTATTGTCGATGCGAGTCAGTCCCTGACCGCCGTGCAGCAGGATCTGGACGAGCTCTTGCCTGAGGTGTTGGAGCGTGCACTTGGCTGACGGCGTTCTTCCATGGCAGGCTGATCTCTGGCATTCACTGGCAGCTCGTCAGCAGCATGCTCACGCGTATTTGCTGCATGGCCCCGCAGGCATCGGCAAGCGGGCGTTAGCCGACCAGCTCATGGCACTTCTGCTCTGTCAGCGACCTTCCGCGCATCGCGCCTGTGGCAGCTGTAAAGGCTGCCTGTTACTCGCAGCTCATACCCATCCGGACCATTACGTCCTGGAGCCCGAGGAGGTCGACAAGGCTATCCGGGTCGATCAGGTCCGGCAGTTGGTAGGGTTCGTTACCCAAACCGCTCAGCTTGGCGGGCGCAAGGTGGTGCTGCTCGAGCCGGCCGAGGCGATGAACCTGAACGCTGCCAACGCATTGCTCAAGAGCCTCGAAGAGCCGGCAGGCGATACCGTACTGCTGCTGATCAGTCATCAACCCAGCCGGTTGCTGCCGACGATCAAGAGTCGCTGCGTGCAGCAAAGTTGCCCATTGCCCAGGCGCCAGCAGAGCCTTGATTGGCTGGCCGCCAAACTGCCTGACGTGTCGTCCTCGCAGCGAGAAGAGCTACTCACATTGTCTGCAAACTCGCCTTTGTCAGCACTCAAGCTGCACGATGGCGGCGTCCTCGATATGCGGGTGCGAGTGGTTGAAGGGGTAAAGAAGCTACTCAAACGGCAGCAATCACCCAGTCAGCTGGCCGAGGCGTGGAACCCGCATTCGCTGATCCTTTTGTTTGACTGGTTTTGCGAGTGGGCGCATTTGATATTGCGCTTTCAGATGAGCGGTGATGAAAGTGGCCTTGGCGCGGCCGATATGCAGAAGGTGGTTCAGTATCTGGCGGAGAAGTCGTCACCTGACCGACTGCTGGCGTTGCAGGACTGGCTGCTTGCCCACCGGCAGAAAGTGTTGGGCAAAGCCAACCTTAACCGTGTCTTGCTTCTCGAAGCGCTCCTGGTGCAGTGGGCAAGCTTGCCCGGGCCAAGCTAGAATCCATCGGAACTGTTGTTAGGAATATTGCATGAGCTTGCCTGCAAACCTTGGTCCGCGTAACGGCATTCTGTCCCTGACCATCAAGGACAAGTCGGTGCTCTATGCCGCGTTCATGCCGTTCATCAAGCATGGCGGGTTGTTCATTCCCACCAACAAGAGTTACAAGCTCGGCGATGAAGTGTTCATGTTGCTGAGCCTGATGGATGAGCCAGAGAAGATACCGGTTGCCGGCAAGGTCGTGTGGATCACCCCCAAGGGCGCTCAAGGCAACCGCGCGGCGGGCGTTGGCGTGCAGTTCAATGAGGGCGACTCGACTGCTCGCAACAAGATCGAAACCTATCTGGCTGGCGCGATGAAATCCGACCGTCCGACGCACACCATGTAGCTTCATCTTCGGCGGTTGCCTATTCGCTGTACCGCTTCTGGCTGCGGCTTTTCGCCCGCCGCCAACCTGACCTGACCGCGTTGACTGCGACCAGTTAGCTACTTTGCTCTACAATCGCGGGTTTTAGGTTCGGACACTTTTCCATGCTGATCGACTCGCATTGCCACCTGGATCGTCTCGATCTCGCCTCCTACGACGGCTCCCTTGATGCGGCATTGGATGCTGCGCGTCAGCGTGGCGTTGGGCACTTCCTCTGTATTGGCGTCAGTGCCGAGAACGCAGCAGCGGTCAAGGCGCTCGCGCAGCGCTATGAAGATGTCGACTGTTCGGTGGGTGTGCATCCGCTGGACCTTAAGCCCGGCGCCGAGCCAGCGCTGGGCTGGTTGCTGCAAGAGCTTGACGCCCCCGGCGTTGTGGCAATCGGCGAAACCGGGCTCGATTACCACTACGAGCCCGAAGCTGCCGAGCTGCAGCAACAGTCGTTCCGCCTGCATCTCGAGGCCGCACGGATCTGCGGAAAGCCAGTCATCGTGCACACCCGTGCGGCGCGTGCCGACACGCTGGCTCTGCTTCGCGAAGCAGCGTTGCCCCAGGCCGGCGTGCTGCATTGCTTCACCGAAGACTGGGATATGGCCCAGGCGGCCTTGGATCTCGGGTTCTATATCTCACTATCCGGCATCGTGACATTCCGCAACGCCGAAGCCCTTCGCGATGTTGCTCGCCGTGTTCCAGCGGATCGCCTGCTGGTGGAAACGGATTCGCCGTACCTGGCCCCAGTCCCCCATCGTGGTAAACCAAACCTGCCGCAGTATGTGCGTGAGGTTGCCGAGTACCTTGCCGAGTTGCGTGGGGTCGGTTTCGAGGCGTTGGCCGCGCAGACCACAGACAATTTCAAACGGCTGTTTCCCTTGGCTCGCGTCATCAACTGAAGCACGTGAGTGCTTGCAAAACGGCGTGCGTGGCGGGCCTTATCCACAGATGCGGTGTACAATCCGCGCCGCTTCACGCCTGCCGGCTACGGCATGCGGATACGACGGCTTGGGTTGGCGCTCAAGCATAGCCGGCCGTCAGTCTCGTCATTTCTTCGTCACAGACCAAACAAGGTGACGCCATGTCCAGCGATACGCTGCACACCGGACCGCTCCAACGCGGCCTGAAAAACCGGCACATCCAGCTGATCGCGCTCGGCGGCGCTATCGGAACGGGCCTCTTCCTCGGATCGGCTGGCGTGCTGCGCAGTGCGGGTCCTTCGATGATTCTCGGCTATGCCATCGGTGGGATGATCGCGTTTCTGATCATGCGGCAACTTGGCGAAATGATCGTCGAGGAACCGGTTGCCGGATCCTTCAGCCATTTTGCGCACAAATACTGGGCACCCTACGCGGGGTTTCTGTCCGGTTGGAACTACTGGGTGCTTTATGTACTGGTGGGAATGGCCGAACTGACTGCGGTTGGCAAGTACGTCCAGTTCTGGTGGCCGGAGATGCCGACCTGGGCCACTGCTGCGGTTTTTTTCGTGCTAATCAATCTGATCAATCTGGTCAACGTGAAGACCTTTGGCGAGACCGAATTCTGGTTTGCGATCATCAAGGTCGGCGCCATTATCGGCATGATCGCGCTCGGCCTGTACTTGCTGCTGAGCGGAGCAGGGGGCGAACAAGCTGCGCTCAGTAACCTCTGGAGCCACGGGGGGTTCTTCCCCAATGGCGTCAGTGGGATGGTCATGGCCTTGGCAATTATCATGTTTTCCTTTGGCGGCCTGGAACTGGTGGGGATCACCGCAGCTGAAGCATCCGATCCGAAGACGGTCATACCCAAAGCCATCAATCAGGTCGTTTACCGGATTCTGATCTTCTACATCGGCGCGCTCAGCGTTCTGCTGGCGCTCTATCCATGGGACAGCCTGCTGGAAACGCTGGGCTCTGCCGGCGACCCCTACAGTGGCAGCCCTTTCGTGCAGATTTTTTCACTGATCGGCAGCGACACGGCGGCGCACATCCTCAACTTCGTGGTGCTGACAGCTGCCCTCTCGGTTTATAACAGCGGCGTGTACTGCAACAGCCGCATGCTTTACGGGCTGGCAGAGCAGGGCGATGCGCCAAAGGTACTGATGATGGTGAATCGACGTGGAGTGCCGGTGCTGGCAATCGCTCTTTCGGCGCTGGTCACCATGCTCTGCGTGCTGGTGAACTACCTGCTGCCGCAAACAGCCCTCGAATTACTCATGTCGCTGGTGGTAGCAGCGCTGCTGATCAATTGGGCGATGATCAGCCTCGCTCACTTGAAGTTCCGCAAAGCGATGAAGGCGCAAGGGATCGAACCTTCGTTCAAAGCTTTCTGGTACCCGTTCAGTAATTACCTTTGCTTGGCGTTCGTCGCATTGATTGCGGCGATCATGCTGTCGATGCCCGGTCTGCAAACGTCCATCATCGCCATGCCGTTCTGGGTGCTGTTTATCTGGATATGCTTCCGGTTGCGGCGTGCGAGCCTTCGTGTAGCGCACGCCGAAACCTGAGTCGCGGGCAAAAAAAACCCGGCGTCGCGAGGAGCCGGGTCAAGACCATTAGGAGTATGAGGTCACGTTCCTCGCTCCCTCAGCTGGCCGAGCATTGGGGGGATTGCGCGGCCAGTGATTGAAGTATTGGTCCGGATCGCCGACCCTGCTGGGCGAATACAAGGATTCTTAAACGGATTTGGAATAGTCGTACAAAGGCTGATCGCTCACTTTGCGAGCAGACGGTGAATGACCGCCAAACTTTGCTCGATGACCTCTGGTCGCGTGTAGAAATGCGGCGAGAGCCTCACTCCTCCACCACGAAGCGCACAGACGATCTGCTCCTGTTTAAGGTGATGGAACAGCGTTGGGTTATCCATCCCATCGATGCTGAAGGTCAAGATTCCGGCTCGCCGCGCTGGATCGGTTGGGCTCAGTAATGCGACACCCGGCATGGTTGATAGCTCGTGCTGAAGATGATCGACGCGTTCAGCCAGCGCCGCGCCCACTGCAACCATCCCCAGTTCTTCCAGCAAGGACAGGCTTGCGTCCAGTGCCATTGCACCGAGCAGGTTCGGGCTGCCGCACTCAAAGCGCCGCGCACTGGAGGCCGGCTGCCAGTCGCTACGGTCATAATCACCGGCGTGCTCGAGCATATGCCAGCCGTATTCATGTAGCTTGAGCTGGCTGCGCAAGTCGCTTCGGCAATAGAACACACCCAAGCCTTCCGGGCCCAACAGCCATTTATGTCCGTCCGCCATGGCGAATGCACACCGGTACTGTTGAACATCGAATGGCAGCGCGCCCAGCTGCTGGATTGCATCGATGCACAGCAGTACGCCCCGTTGTTCACAGCCTTCACCGAGTCGCGGCAGATCGAGCCGCAGGCCGCTTGCATACTGCACCGCGCTGATCGCCAGCAAGCGCACATTCGGTCCGCAGGCAGCGAGCAGATCGCCTTCGGGGTCCTTGCCCTTGAGGCTGACCTGAATGACCTCGACTCCCTGCGGCTGCAACGCCTCCCAAACCACACGGTTGGAGGGAAATTCCTCGTCGCTGATGACGATCTGGTCCCCTGGTTGCCAATCCAGCCCAAAGGCCACGAACGAAAGCGCTTCCGAGGTGTTTTTGACCAGCGCGATGTCCGCAGGGGTTGGTGCGTTGAGCAATCTGGTCAGGCGGTTTCGCAGGCGGGTTTCGACCGCTAACCATTGCGGATAGTCGCGC
>NZ_AGSX01000184.1 GCF_000235745.1 Stutzerimonas stutzeri SDM-LAC
CCGCCCAGCCTGGGCAAGATAAGCAGGACCCGATCAAACGTAACCCAGATGAGGCTGATGACGACCAGCTGGATGAGGCTCTGGAAGAGACGTTTCCTGCAAGTGATCCCATTTCCCCGTAGTTGCTGATTGATGCTCTTCGGTTAGTCTTCAAGCAGCCTTTTGCGCAGTGCGGGAAGTACTTGTTCTCGCAGCAGGGGCGCCAGGTGCCCCTGCCGCTCTGCATGTACTTCCAGCCAGTCCAACGCATCGATTTCCGCCTGTGCCTTTACCGAGCGTTCGAGGCGGGCGAAGAAAACATCAGCTTCCACCCAATGGTCCGGCTCGTTGGCCGCTCGCGACTGGAAGTGGCCGAGCGACTCTAGCTGCGATGGGTCCATCGTTAGATTCAGTTCCTCGTGCAGTTCCCTCCCGAGCGCCTGCCGAGGCGTTTCCCCCATTTCGATCTTGCCTCCAGGCAACATGAATGCCTGGGTGCCGCGCTTGCGTACGACCAGCACGCGTCCCGTCTCATCAAGCAGGCAGGCCGTGGCGATCTTCAAAATGGTCAAAGTCATCGGGCGTTCTCGTTATCGTGACATAGCGCCACCAGCGTTTTGTGTTGGTTATAGCGCTGCAAGCGGGGGGCGAGCGCCTCTGGCAATGCAGTGGCCACAGCGAAACCCAGTGGCTGGTAGAAGGACACCAATTTCGGCTCGCAAAACAGCCATACAGGCCCTTCGCAGCCAGCCAGGGCTTGCACCACCAGACTCCGCCCCAATCCCTGGTTGCGGCGACTCGGTGCGACCAGCAAACCGGTAAGCCATTCGCCGCCGTCAACGCCTGTGAGACACAGGCCCGCAAGAATGTCCGAGTGCCCCGCGACCCAGTAGCGGGCGCCAGCCGGCGCTCGCATATGGCTGCGGTGGGCTCGGTAAAACTTGTTGAGTAAAAGTCGGCTTTCGTTGGGCAGCTGACGTAGCTGAGAAGCTTCCACTAGTTGTTCTCCACCGGTGCTGCCGAATATTAACCGATGCTTGTCAGCCGGCCGCCCGAGCAGCCCGCATAAGGATCTGTCGGTCGCTCCGTTTATCTGGCACTTGCAATTTTCCATCTTGTCCGGGCTCTCAGAAAGATCAGCCCACCCGCGAGGGGAAAATACGATGCTAGACCTACTGATCGTTATGGCCTTCATTCTCTACGGTCTGGGTTCCGGCCTGCGTGCAAGAGGCAAGGCTTCGCAGAGCCTCGATGAGTATTTTCTTGCAGGCAGGACTATCAAGGGTTGGAAGGCAGGCTTTTCCATGGGCGCGACTCAGTTCGCGGCTGATACACCGCTGTTGGTGACGGGGTTGGTTGCGACGGCTGGCGTCTTTGCTCTTTGGCGTCTCTGGATCTACGGCCTTGCGTTTCTGTTGATGGCATTCGTGTTCGCGGTGGGCTGGCGCCGCGCCGGGGTCTTGACCGACGCCGAGCTGACCTGCGTGCGCTATAGCGGCAAGGGCGTTACTCCGCTGCGTTTACTCAAAGCAATCTATTACGGCACGGTCATCAATTGCGTGGTGCTGGCGATGGTTCTGGTGGCAGCCATTCGCATCGCGGAAGTATTTCTGCCCTGGCATCTGTGGTTACCGGCTGGCCTCTATGAGCCCATCGTCGCGTTTATCGCCAGTACCGGCATTCAGCTGGGTGAAAGCATCACCGGACTCGAGCCGGCGGTGATGAGCGCCAACAATCTGATATCGATCCTGCTGATCCTTGCGTTTACCGCGATGTATTCGATTACGGGCGGCTTGCGCGCGGTGGTGCAGACTGACGTTGTGCAGTTCAGCTTGGCGATGATCGGCACGTTGCTCTACGCCTGGTTCGTGGTTGATGCAGCGGGCGGACTGGGTGGGCTGACGGACCGCATCGTTGAACTCTATGGCAGCGAGCAGGCAGGCCAGATGCTGTCTTTCGCCCCGCCTGCAGACGCGGGTGAGGCATTGATGCCATTTTTGATCATCGTTGGCTTGCAGTGGTTCTTCCAGATGAACGCTGACGGTACCGGCTACCTTGCGCAGCGAAGCATGGCATGCCCGACCGACCGTGACGCTCGGATTGCCGGCCTGGTGTTCACTTGGCTACAGATATTCCTGCGCAGCCTGTTCTGGATGGCCATCGCCATCGGATTATTGGTGCTGTATCCGTTCACGCCAGCGGAAATGGCCGGTGATGGCTTCACAGCTGCGCGCGAGGCATTGTTCGTGCAAGGTATCGAAGATCTGCTGCCGCCTGGCGTGAGGGGCCTGATGCTGGTTGGCTTGCTGGCAGCGCTGGCATCAACCGTCGATACGCACCTTAACTGGGGTGCCTCTTATTGGAGCAATGATGTCTATGGCGGCGTGTTCGCGCCGCATGTCCTCAAGCGCAAACCTAAGGATCGCGAGCTGGTCCTGGTCGCGCGGTTGTCCAACGTGCTGATTTTGCTGATTGCGATGATCATCATGGCCAATCTCGGCTCGATCCAGACGGCCTGGTTCATTTCGCTGCTATTCGGCGCGGGAATGGGCTCTGTGCTGGTGCTGCGCTGGCTGTGGGAAAGGATCAATCTCTATTCAGAGCTGACGGCCATGGCGGTATCGCTGATAACAGCGCCACTGCTGCTTTACTACTTGGGCACCGACCCTGATCGCGAGTGGGTGCGCCTTGGAATCATGGCGTTGACGACCACCTCAGCTGCAATCCTGGTGACCTTCATTACCCCTGCTACCGACGATGCCACGCTTAAGCGCTTCTACCGACGTGTACGCCCGTTCGGCTTCTGGCGGCGCGCAGCGCGGCTTAATGGGGTGGCGGGCGCCGTATCGGTCAAGGCGCTTGGCTCGCGCCTTTTTGCGGTTGCGATAACGGCTGTTTCGCTCTTTTCGCTGTTGGTGGGTGTTGGGCGCCTGATGTTTCCACCACCGGGTGGTTCTGCATTGATCAGCTGGATATGTCTTGCGGTAGGCCTGTTGTTGATACCGGTCTGGTTGCGGATCGCCATGGGGCGTGAGTTCGATAACGACCCCGACGATGAAATGCTTCCGGACGATATAGCGACCCCGGAACAAGTTAATACCTGATCATCGCACCGGGATTTACCGTTCCGTTAGTTGTACGTTTCGTTTGTTTCTCGTGCTTGAAAGTATCTGAATAAGGGCTTTTTCAAATAAAAAAGATATTCATAAACAAGCGCTTGCGCAACATACCTAAAATAAAATGAACAGTCATGGCGGGTGCCTGTCATTAACAATGCGCATCGAATAAGTTGCGCACTCCGCCATAGTTAGTAAGAACAAGAGGTGTTGTCATGAACAGACTTTTCAAAACTTCCCTTCTGGTCGCCGCCATGCTTCCCGCTATTGCAGTTGCCGCTCCTGTGGCAGGTGATCGCGAGGTTACGCTGGGTGGTGCGGGCAGTAGCGATAAGGACTTCGACGATACAGTGTTCTCCTTACAGGGTAGTTGGGGTACCTATCTGGATGAGTCCTCCATGTGGGGCGTTCGGCAAACCGTGAATGCCCGCGACTCGGAAGGGGAGAGTGTGCAATTCGACGGTTCGACCCGTGTGTTTTACGACTATCACTTCGGCAGTGGCAACACCCGTCCGTTTGTCGGGTTGAGTGTCGGTGGGATCTATGGCGAGGAGGTTGACGAGACCTTTATGGGTGGGCCTGAAGTCGGTATCAAATACTGGGTACAGGACAAAACCTTCATCACAGCAATGGCCGAATATCAATTCCTCTTCAAAAGCGGAAGCGATGCGCGAGATCGTTACGACGATGGGGCTTTTTTCTACAGCGTTGGGATCGGCTACAACTACTGAGGCCAACAAGTGCGATGTTTAACGCATCGTACTTGCTCTATGTGGTGTGCTGAGCGGGTGCAAGTTTGCGCGTCTTCTGTTCAGCCCTCCACCAACTCTTTCAGAAAGTTCTGCAATGCCAGCCCAGGCTCGTCATCTTCAGAGGTGATCATGCGAATCCCCCACTGACTGAGGATCTCCTCCTGCACGGGGTTGGGTTTATGCGAGAAAACATATGAGATAGGACGGACGCCCAGGGTTTCGTGCCGGTTCCACATTTTCGACAGTTTATAAAACAGCAATCGTATGTTTGTGTCCGAAAGACTGTAGCCAATAAACAGCACGGCCTTGCTTAGCGTATCTGCGCGTAGCTTGATATCCAGTGGTGTCTCGAATTGCAGCCTTTCGTAGTAGCTGGTCTCGTCAAGCACGATGGAATCGTCATCGTCGAAATCGCCGTGAAACTTGACGATCTGCCGCACACCGTCGCGTGCCTTCACCAGATCACTGGCGTTGGCAATTTTCAGATAGCTGACGCCGTGGGCGTCATGCGCGTTCTCTAGCCAGCGGTCATAGTTAGTGGTGTAGATAGCAGGAAACCGACCCTGAACGATCAACCGGTGTATTTCCGAGTCGCGAATATCGATGTCCTTGTGCCACTCGCGGTCCATCCAACTGCGCAGTGGGCCGATGTTGCCCTTCTTGATGCGGTAGTACTCGGCCAGCGACAGGAAATTACCGTAGGTGTCGAAGACCTCGGGGTCGTAATCGAGCTGAGTCGCTATCTCATTGATCAATTCGCGCCATGGCGGCAGCCCGATGTTGGCGGACACCCCCGAGCCCACGAAGAGAATCAGCCGATTGTTTCGATACGCCTCCAGCAGCTTCTGCGTCATCACCTCAAACCCTCCGCAAGTAGGTGATGAACGCATCCAGAGCGCGCCTGCGCATCGACAGATCGTTATGCACACCGCCCAGTTCCGCGAAGGTGCATGAGTAGCCATCCGGCACGAATACGTTGTCCCACTCGAAACCCTGATCACCCGCCGGGGTGCGGGAGATCCTGCCGGTGACCTCCCCTTTGAAGAAGTGCCGTTTGCGGCCGTCGCAATAGCCGATCAGCGTGCGTGCTACGGCAGAGGGGTCGTCGAGACTGCCGATCAGATCGGAGAAACGTACCGCGTGCAGGCGATCCCAGAAGGTCTGGGTAAGGCCGCCAGGAAAACCGTTCAGGCTGTTGATGAACAGGCCGGAATGCTCGACAAACACCGGCTTGCCAATCAGTTTGAAAGCGGCCAGCAATTTGTCGCTGACCAGTTGGTTCAGGTCTTCGGTCTGAGTTTCAACGATGCGCACCGGGAACCTGATGATCTCAATGCCGCTTTTCCCGAGGAATTCTTCCGCATCGCGAATCTTTTGCTCGTTCACCGAGGCAAAGCGGATCTTCATATGATCACCTGGCTACGTGGGTCAGTGTCGCCGAGTCTGTAACGGCTACAGATATGACGCAGCGAGGCGGCAGGGGTTCGGCCTCGCGCCTGACCGGGCCGGGTTACCGCGTAGTTGGCTGTACGGGACATGCGCGCTGGCCAGCCTGGAGAATGCGTTCTGCTGGGATTTGCAACTGAGTCAGCAAGTAACCGGCAAACTCATCGGAGTATCCCTGCTTGGCGATCGCGAGTGCCATGCAGTTGAGCCAGGCATCTCGCTCGGTTTCACCCACGCTCCAGCGCGTGTGAAATTGTGGAATGCTGATGCTGCCGTAGCGTTCCGAGTAACGCCGTGGACCACCCAACCAGCCGCAAAGGAACGCAGCCAGCCGCTGGCGCGATTCGTCAAGGTCGCCTGGATACAGGCGGCGGACACGGGCTGCATCCTTGCGTTCGTCCATGATCTGGTAGAAATCGTCGACCAGGCGGGTCAGGCCAGATTCGCCTCCCGCTGCCTGAAATGAAGCATCGCCCACACCAAACGGCGCGCTTAAGTTTGTACTCATGGTTGGGCCTCGAATGGCGGTGACCGTGGAGATTGATCCAGAGCAACAGATGCGTTTTTGGCACCCAAGCGCGGCGGGGTGATGGTCTATGCTGTCGTCACATCTGGTTGGAGACTCGCTATGCGCAACATTCTTCTCGCTTATGACGGTTCGGACAATGCCAAACGGGCGCTGCAATACATCATCGATTTTGCCGCCGATGTGACTAAGCCGCTGCAGGTGCACGTACTGAACGTACAGCAGGAACCGGTGCTCTACGGCGAATTCGTGACCGCGGGAACGGTTGATGAGCTGAACAAGAGCTTTATCGACAAATCGAACCGTACCCTTGCGGACGCGGCTACAGCGCTGCAAACGGCAGGGATTTCACACCAGACTCACGCCATTCTGGGCAATGTGGCTGAGGAGGTGAGCAATGCGGTGCAAAGGTTCGGCTGCGACACCGTGGTGATGGGGACCCGGGGTATGGGAAGTTTTACCGGCATGCTGATGGGCTCGGTCGCCAACCGGGTGGTTCATGAGGTCTCGGTGCCGGTCCTCCTGGTGAAGTGACCGACACCTGCCTTCGCCAGCGTCAGTCCTGCTTGCCCTTGAGCAGGTCGCCGAGGTTGGCGAAGGCCTTGAACGTCTCCTTCGGCCCCAGATCGCTACCCGGCCGGGCTTCGGCCTGATACTGGTTGTCGGTATAGCGTGAGTGCTCATTGTCGTGGCAGTACAGGCAGAGCAACTCCCAGTTCGAGCCGTCTTCGGGGTTGTTGTCGTGGTTGTGGTCCTTGTGGTGGACCGTCAACTCGCTCAGGCGCTTGCCCGAGAACTCCCGAGCGCAACGTCCACAGACCCACGGATACATCTTCAGCGCTTTTTCACGATAGCCCTGTTCGCGCTGAGCGTAAGGGGTGTTGGGTTTGTTCGTACTCATCGCTGTGCCTCTAGCTCAACGGTTGTAGTGTGCTTCAGCCGGCCAGCCCTACGTAGACGTTCTGCACGTCGTCGTGGGCATCGATGGCGCTGAGGAAGGCTTCGACCTCTTCGAGTTCGGCCTCGGACAGCGTGGAGACGGGGTTCTTCGGACGATATCCGAGCTGCGCCGACTGGACAGTGAAACCCTGCTCCGGCAAGGCGCGGCAGACTACGTCCATGTCGGTAGCATCGCTGATGAACAGCGTGGCGCCTTCGTCAGCGGCTTCGAAATCCTGTGCGCCGGCCTCGATGGCGGCCAGTTCTGGGTCCGCATCGGCAGTCGCCGGCACAGCTTCGATCATGCCGCAGTGATCGAAGTCCCAGGCGACCGAGCCGGAGGCGCCGAGCTGTCCCTTGCGAAACAGCACGCGGATCTCGGCCACAGTGCGGTTGACGTTATCGGTCAGGCACTCGACGATCACCGGGACCTGATGCGGTGCGAAACCTTCATAGGTGGTGCGCTCGTAGTTGACGCTCTCGCCGAGCAGCCCTGCACCTTTCTTGATGGCGCGTTCCAGGGTTTCACGTGGCATCGAGGCTTTCTTGGCCTGTTCGACCACCAGACGCAAGCGAGGATTCATGTCCGGGTCGGCGCCGCTACGGGCTGCGATCATGATTTCTTTCGACAGCTTGCCGAAGGTTCGTCCCTTCGCGTTGGCTGCCGCTTCCTTATGTTTCGCTTTCCACTGTGCGCCCATGGTTACTCTCGTCACTGTTGCAAGTTGATGGGGTCGATCGTTAGAGGCGATTCTAGCCGTTGGCGCTGTGGCAGGCACGAACCACGCGCATTTGTCTGCTTACCGCAGGACGTATGGCACCAGCGATGACTGTAACGCCCAAATGCCTGATCGCTGTATGAAGACAAAACCCTGGCGGGCGGCTTAACTGGATTTTTGTCTGGGGAACCGCCCATGGCGCCAAAAGACTTGCTGCTGGCTCTGGTTGTAATCGTCGTATGGGGCATGAATTTCGTCGTGATCAAGATCGGTCTGGATGACATTCCACCGATGCTGTTGGGGGCGCTGCGTTTTGCGCTCGCCGCGTTTCCGGCGGTCCTCTTCATTAAACGGCCTCAGATGCCGCTGCGCTGGTTGCTGGCCTACGGTGGAACCATATCCCTCGGTCAATTCGCTTTTCTCTTCTCCGCGATGAAAGTCGGCATGCCGGCTGGCTTGGCCTCGCTGGTGCTGCAATCGCAGGCATTCTTTACGCTGTTGTTCGCCGTCCTGTTTCTGGGCGAACGGTTTCGTGCAAGCAATCTGGTGGGGCTGGTGATCGCCGCTGGCGGTTTGCTGCTGATCGGTATGCAAGGCGACCGCAGCATGACGCTGGCCGGTTTCCTGCTGACCATCTGCGCGGCATCGATGTGGGCACTGGGCAATATCGTCACCCGCAAGGTGGGCAAGGTGAATCTGGTCGGGCTGGTAGTGTGGGGAAGCCTGATCCCACCGATTCCGTTCTTCGCGCTGTCTTGGGTGCTGGAGGGGCCGGAAGCGATCGGGGGCGCATTGCGTGGCTTCGGGATGGATTCGGCGCTGGTGCTGATCTACCTGGCGTTCGGCGCGACCATTCTTGGTTACGGGCTCTGGAGTCGTCTGTTGTCGCGCTATCCGGCCAATACCGTTGCGCCGTTCTCGCTGCTCATCCCCGTCGTTGGGCTGACCTCCGCCGCGGTACTGCTGGACGAGCACCTGGGCCTGCTCCAGGCGGTTGGCGCGCTGCTGGTCATGCTGGGTCTGGTGATCAACGTAGGCGGGGGGTGGGTGGTTGGCCGACTGCGCACGGCTTTCGGCAGTTCAACGGCCTGACAGCAAAACGCCCCTACGGTGTCCGGGCGGGTGGTGCGGCGACTTCTTTCGGTGGCCGCTTCGATGATGGCCTACTCGCGGTCAGCGGTGCGGCTGAGCGGCACGCCGCCGCTTGATGACATCAGAACAACGCACCCTGGTCCTGTTTTCGACGGCGACTGTCCAGGCGTTGACGAAAACGTGTGCGGTATTCGTTCGCCAGCGGCAACAGACTCGTCAGCCAGTCGAGTTCGGCATCGCTGAGGTCTTCGTTCATGTAGCCGCGCCAGATGCGCAGCACACTCGCGGCGGGGCAGGGCCGTTCGATCAACCGCAGCATTGCACCAGGGGGAACGGTACCGGGTTCAAGGGTTCGGTACAGCCAGCCGGTTCTGCCGCTTTTGGCCAGTTGCCGGGCGAGGCCGCGGGCGTCGTGTCGCCGGTCGAGGTTGCTGCAGGGTGAACGAGGCTGGCTGACTTCGATCAGGGCATCACCCCACCGAAAGCGATCACCGATGCATACCTGTCGTTCATCCAGGCCCAGCGTCGACATATTTTCGCCAAACGCGGCGGGGCCGATGCCCGGCAAATGCGGAAAAAGCCTGCGCCAGTGAGAGTAATGATCGGCCGGATAGTGGCAAAGGCTGCGATCCGGCCCGCCATGGAAACGGTTATCGGCGACTCGGTCGCCCTGCAGCCCGTTGAAATCAAGCCAGACGCCGCTCATCACCAGTTGTTTGTCGATGGCTGACGGCTTCTCCGTACCCGGCAGCCGCAGCAGTTGGTTGCGTAGGAAGGGACCTTCAGCCGGCCATTGCATGAGCACCCTCTGATCTGGATGAGTGAGAAGGGGCTTGCTCAAGTGGCGTTGAGACGGGCCAGCTCGCGACGCACCATGGCGGCGAATTCTGGCAGTTTCAGCTGATACAGCTCGGTTGCGACCCAGCCCAGCCAGCGGGTGCCCAGCGCCTGTCGTTGTTCGAGCAGTCGTCGCGCTTCGGCGGTCGCACGCTCGGCATGTTGCTGATGAAACTCCGACCGGCTCATGGCTGCTCCTCAAACTGAGCGGGCGATTCTAAACGACCACGGCAGTTGGCGCCTGATCGCTTGGTAAAGCTGCTGTGCCGCGCTAGGCTCGCGATTCTGTCGTTTATCGAGTTCGAATCATGCCGCGGTCTGTGAACTTCAAGGACAAGCTCTCCCGTCAACGGCCTTATGGGCGCCCGGAGTCGGGGCTCAAGGCGTCCGAAGGTGATTTGTCGCTGATTATCGATCAGCTCGAAAGTGATCGCGGCCGCATCATTAATTCCGCTGCCGTGCGCCGATTGCAACAGAAGACCCAGGTGTTCCCGCTGGAGCGCAATGCGGCGGTGCGCAGTCGCCTGACGCATTCGCTGGAGGTCCAGCAGACCGGGCGCTTTATTGTGCGCACTCTGTACAAACAGCTCGGTTCGCGGGCGACCCAATATGGCCTGGATGGCCTGGAAGGTGCGCTGGAAAGTCTCGTCGAAATGACCTGCCTGATGCACGACATCGGCAACCCGCCGTTTGGCCACTTTGGCGAGTTCGCCATTGGCGAGTGGTTCAAGCGGCACCTGAACCTGCTGTTCGACACCGCGGTTCCTGACGGGCAGGGCGACAACGAATTGCGCAGTCGGATGCTGGTCGACCTCGAACAGTTCGAAGGCAATGCCCAGGCAATTCGCCTGGTGGTCAGCCTGCTGCGGCTCAACCTGACCTACACACAGACAGCAGGCCTGCTGAAGTACGTGCGCGCCGCTTATGCGCCTAAGCCGGCCAAGGGAGCCCCGGGCGCCTATCTGCTGAAGAAGCCTGGCTTCTATCTTTCGGAGGAGCCTTTCGTCGCAGATTTGCAGGCTGCGCTGGGTCTGCAACCAGGCACGCGTCATCCGGTTGCGTACATCATGGAGGCAGCCGATGACATCGCCTATTGTCTCGCCGACATCGAAGACTCGGTGGAGAAGGGCATCTTCAGCATTGAGCAGCTATCACAGCTGCTGATCGACAAATTCGCCGAACACGGCTCGCCCGACGAGCTGATTGCGAGTACCGGCCGCAGCTTTCGCAGCATGGTCGAGTACGCTCAGGCGCGCGCTGCCAAGGAGCCGATCAACAAGGTGGGCGAATTCTTCATCTGGCTGCGGGTGAACATGGTGCACCCGCTGGTGCAGCACGCGGCCCAGCAATTTATCGAGCATATCGAAGCGGTCCACAACGGCACGCTGGACCGTGCCCTGCTGGAAGACGCAAGCCTGCCCAACGCCATCGTGCAGACGTTCAAGGATGTCGCGATGGACCGCGTGTTCTGCCATCGCGAAGTCGAGACCCTGCAGCTGCAGGGCTACCGGATTCTGCAGGGGCTGCTGGACGCCTACGCGCCACTGCTGGCCGTTGCACCTGCGACCTTCCAGGCATTGACCGAAGGCAGCTGCCGCAGCGAACCGCACCTGCAGATGCTCGCCCGACGGCTGCCCAGTCAACTGATAAAGGCCTACCACGAGTCGCTCAGAACGCTCCCTGAGAGGCGTGACGACCAGCCGTTGTGGGAGTTCTATTACCGCTGCCGCATGTTGCAAGACTTCGTCAGCGGCATGACCGATCAACTGGCGCAGGACGAATACCGCGTTCTCTCTGCGCTGTGACCCAGGCCTGCCGTCTGGCAGGCATTCGCAGCTGCCTTGGCTCTGCGTATTTATCGCGGCCCAGGCCAATGGAAAATCGACGATGTTTGGTCGTCGCACGGCTCCTGCGGCGTGTGGAGCGGGTTGCCTTGCGGAATCGTTGGGCAGCATGCGCGGGGCGGCCGGTCGTTCCCGGTCGCAGGGCTCGTTCCCGCTGCGAAGCCCAGGCTGCTGCTTCAGTTGGCTGCTTCAGTCGCTGCAAGGGGATCGCGGGTGTACGCGCGCATGAACAGATCGACGCAATCCTTAACATGTCGCTTCATGTCTGCTACGTCCGGTTGCTCGGCATAGCCGATCAGCAGACGGAAATGGGCAACGCCTTTGATCAATGAACAAAAATGTTCTGCAGCGCGCATCGGTTCGGGCACGTTCAGCAACTGGCGCTGGTGAGCCTGGTCGAGCATCTGCTCCAGGTCGACCAATAGCTTCTGTGGGCCCGCGTCGAAGAACATCTGCGACAGGGCCGGGTTCTGCGTTGCCATCGCCACCATCACCCGGTGCAAACCGATGGATTCGGGACTGATGACCAGCTCGTGAAAAGCATGGGCAATGTCCAGCAGGACCGAACGGAACTCACGCCCATCCTCCAGCACAAACAGCCGGCGCGGCAGGCGTGTTTCGCAGGTGGTCTTCACTGCCTCGCCGAACAGCGCCTCCTTGTCCTTGAAGTGGCTGTACAGCGTGAGCTTCGAGACACCGGCTTCGGCCGCGATGGCGTCCATGCTGCTGCCTTCGTAACCATTGTTGAGAAACAGCACCTGAGCGGCCATCAGGATGGCCTCGCGTTTGGCGGGGTCCTTCGGACGGCCCGGGCCAGAGGGTGCGGGTGGGTTCTTTATCATGTGCGTTTTAATACTAGACTGGTGAGTTCGGTATTTTTACTATACCGCGCAGTATAAGTATTAGAACCCGCTTCGCGACAGAGAGAGATTCGACGTGTTCCGACATGCCTTGCCCTTCCTCGGTGTTTTTGGTTTTGCCTTGCTTGCCGGTTGCGGCAATGGTGAGCCTGAGCCGCTCTCGACGCGCCCCGTGATGGTGGCCCAGCCACAGCCCGCCGGTGAGGCCTTTGAAAGCTATCCGGGCGAAGTGCATGCGCGCTACGAACCGGAACTGGCGTTCCGAATCGGCGGGAAGGTAACCGAGCGCATGGTCGAAGCCGGCGAGCGCGTGCGCAAGGATCAGCCGTTGGCCAAGCTCGACCCGCAGGATGTGCAGCTGCAACTTGAGGGGATCCGTGCCCAGGTGGCGGCGGCTGAAGCCAACCTCCGGGTCGCCCGTGCCGAGCATGAACGCTACAAGACCTTGATGGATCGGCAACTGGTCAGCCGCTCGCAGTTCGATTCCTCTGAAAACGCCTTTCGCTCGGCCCAGGCGCGTCTGAAGCAAGCGCGTGCCGAGTTCGATGTGGCGAACAACCAAGTCGACTACGCCATTCTGCGCGCCACGCACGAAGGGGTGATCGCCCAGCGCCAGGTTGAGGTGGGGCAGGTGGTCGCCGCCGGCCAGACGGCGTTCGTGTTGGCTGCCGATGGTGAGCGCGAGGTAGCGATCAACTTGCCGGAACAGGCGCTGGACCGGTATTCGGTTGGCCAAAAGGTCTCGGTGGAAATCTGGTCCCATCCGGGCAAGCAGTATCCCGGTCACATTCGCGAGCTGTCGCCGGCTGCCGATCCGCAGTCGCGTACCTATTCGGCGCGTGTCGCATTCGCCGATACCGATGTACCTGCCGAGCTGGGGCAGAGTGCGCTGGTGTCGATCCGCAGCGACGGCGAGGTGCCCTTGGCCGTGCCGCTTTCCGCGGTCACTGCCGAGAAGGGCAAGGCCTACGTCTGGAGAGTAAAGGACGACGCCACGCTGGAGCGTGTTGCGGTGCAAACCGGTGCCTTTGGCGAAACACAGGTGCCCATCCTCAAAGGCTTGCACGCCGATGACTGGGTCGTGCTGGCCGGCGTGCAGATGCTCCACGAGAACCAGTCGGTGAGGGCGGTCGATCGTGACAACCGCCCGGTCGAGCTGGCAGCGCAGGAGTAATCAGGATGCGCTTCAATCTTTCCGCCTGGGCGCTGGGCAACCGGCAGATCGTTGTCTATCTGATGCTGCTGATGGCCGTCGTCGGTGCGCTTTCGTACAGCAAGCTGGGTCAGAGTGAGGACCCACCGTTTACCTTCAAGGCCATGGTCATTCAGACCCAGTGGCCCGGCGCGACCGCCGAGGAAGTCTCCCGGCAGGTCACCGAACGCATCGAAAAGAAGCTGATGGAGACCGGCGAATACGAGCGCATCGTCTCCTTCTCGCGGCCGGGGGAATCGAACGTGACCTTCATGGCGCGCGATTCGATGCGCTCCGAGCAGATACCGGATCTCTGGTATCAGATTCGCAAGAAGATCGGCGACATTCGCCACACGCTCCCGGCAGGCGTCCAGGGACCGTTCTTCAATGATGAATTCGGTACCACCTTCGGCAACATCTACGCCTTGACCGGGCAGGGCTTCGATTACGCGGTGCTCAAGGACTACGCCGATCGCATCCAGTTGCAGCTGCAGCGGGTCAAGAACGTCGGCAAGGTCGAGCTGATCGGTCTGCAGGACGAAAAGATCTGGATCGAGCTATCCAACGTCAAACTGGCGAATCTGGGCGTGCCGCTGGAGGCTGTGCAACAGGCGCTTGAGGCGCAGAACACGGTGATGTCTGCCGGCTTCGTCGAAACCGCCAGCGATCGTGTGCAACTGCGTGTCACCGGTAGCTTCGAGACGGTCAAGGAGATCCGCGACTTCCCCATCCGAGTTGCTGGCAGCACCTTCCGTATTGGCGACGTCGCGGAGGTTTATCGTGGCTTCAACGATCCGCCGGCGCCACGCATGCGCTTCATGGGGGAACCGGCGATTGGCCTGGCGGTGTCAATGAAGGCCGGCGGTGACATCCTCATGCTGGGGGATGCGCTGCAAGGCGAGTTCGCCCGGCTGCAGCAGGAGCTGCCGGCTGGTATGGAGTTGCGCAAGGTCTCCGATCAGCCCGCGGCGGTGAAAACCAGTGTCGGTGAATTCGTGCGGGTGCTGATCGAGGCGCTGGCAATCGTGCTGCTGGTGAGCTTCTTCTCGCTCGGTGTGCGCACTGGGCTGGTGGTCGCCTTGTCGATTCCCTTGGTCCTGGCGATGACGTTCGCAACCATGCATTACCTCGACATCGGCCTGCACAAGATATCGCTGGGCGCGCTGGTGCTGGCGCTCGGGCTGATGGTGGATGATGCGATCATCGCGGTGGAGATGATGGCGATCAAGATGGAACAGGGCTTCGATCGGCTCAAGGCCGCCAGCTACGCCTGGACCAGTACCGCCTTTCCAATGCTCACCGGTACGCTCATTACAGCTGCCGGCTTTTTGCCGATCGCCACTGCGCAGTCGAGTACCGGCGAGTACACCCGATCGATCTTCCAGGTGGTGACCATCGCGCTGGTGGCTTCCTGGATCGCGGCGGTGGTGTTCGTCCCTCTGCTGGGCGAGAAGCTGCTGCCGGATCTGGCCAAGCGTCACGCGCTGAAACACGGCGGTAGCGACCAAGGGCATGACCCGTATTCGACGCCGTTCTACCAGCGCGTGCGCCGCGTGATTCACTGGTGCGTGCACCGGCGCAAGACGGTGATCGTGCTGACGCTGCTGCTCTTTGTCGGCGCGATAGGGCTGTTCCGTATCGTCCCGCAGCAGTTCTTTCCGGCTTCAGGTCGCCTCGAGCTGATGGTCGACCTGAAGCTGGCCGAAGGCGTGTCGCTCAAGGCCACTGAAGCCGAGGTGCACCGCCTCGAAAAGATGCTCGAGGAGCGCGCCGGCATCGACAATTACGTTGCCTATGTCGGCAACGGTTCGCCGCGTTTCTATCTACCACTGGATCAACAGCTGCCTGCCACCAGCTTCGCCCAGATCGTGGTGTTGGCCAACAGCATCGAGGAGCGCGAAGCTCTGCGCAGCTGGTTGATTGAACGGCTGAGAGAGGACTTCCCAACACTGCGCGGGCGCGTCAGCCGGCTGGAAAATGGCCCTCCGGTGGGCTATCCGGTGCAGTTCCGCGTGACCGGCGAGCATATCGATGTCGTACGCACGCTGGCACGTCAGGTGGCGGCCAAGGTGCGTGAAAACCCCTACGTGGCTAACGTCCATCTCGACTGGCAGGAACCAAGCAAGGTCGTCTGGCTGAATGTCGATCAAGATCGCGCGCGCGCGCTCGGGGTGAGCACGGTCGAATTGTCCCAATTCCTCAAGCGCACCTTTACCGGCACCACCGCCGGCCAGTTCCGTGAGGATAACGAGCTGATCGAGATCCTGCTGCGCGGTACGGCTCGCGAGCGGGAAATGCTGTCGATGCTGCCGAGTCTGGCGATTCCCACCGCCAGCGGTCGCAGCGTGCCGTTGTCGCAGGTCGCAACCCTGGAGTACGGCTTCGAGGAGGGCGTGATCTGGCATCGCAATCGCCTGCCAACCGTAACGGTGCGTGCCGACATCTATGGCGAGCAGCAGCCGGCTTCGCTGGTGCAGCAGATAGAGCCGACGCTGAGCGAAATTCGTGATGCGCTGCCCAGCGGTTATCTGCTGGAAGTCGGTGGCACCGTGGAGGATTCCAGTCGCGGCCAGGCTTCGGTAAATGCCGGCATGCCGCTATTCGTTATCGTCGTGGTCAGCCTGTTAATGCTCCAGCTCAAAAGCTTTTCGCGATCTGCGATGGTCTTTCTTACCGCGCCGCTGGGGCTGATTGGCGTTGCGTTGTTCCTGCTGTTGTTCGGCAAGCCGTTCGGCTTTGTCGCGATGCTCGGCACCATCGCGCTGTCCGGGATGATCATGCGCAACTCGGTGATTCTGGTGGATCAGATCGAGCAGGACATCGGCGCCGGGCAGGATCGTTTCAACGCCATCATCGACGCCACGGTACGTCGCTTCCGGCCCATCGTGCTGACCGCCCTGGCTTCGGTACTGGCGATGATTCCACTGTCGCGTAGCGTGTTCTTCGGACCGATGGCGGTGGCGATCATGGGTGGCCTGATCGTCGCGACTGCCTTGACGCTGTTGTTCCTGCCGGCGCTTTATGCAGCCTGGTTCCGGGTCAAGGAAGAACGAGCGGTGTAGGGGCGCATCGCCGGCATCTCTCAGATGCCGGAGGCTTGCAGCAGTTTGTCGGCCGCCGCCTTGGCCAGCAGCGCCTGATCAGCCGGACCTTCGATGTGCGCCATGCTCAGCGCACCTTCGATCAAAAATTGCAGTTGCCGCGCAAGTTGCTCGGGTTGCGGTGCATCAAGTGCTTCTAGCAGTTCGCGCAGGTGCGTCTGGAACTCTGCCTTATAAGTAGCCGAGCGCTGATGAATTGGGTGGTCGCGGTCGTGATATTCGGCGGCGGCATTGATGAACAGGCAGCCACAGAACGCACTGGGGCTGTTAATCATATTGTTCAATCCCTCGAAAACGCCGAGCAGCGCCTTGCGTGGCGGCAGCTTGTCGCGTGCTTCGCGTAGGCGTTCGAGCATTGGCTGCTGTCGAGCGTCCAGTACCGCCAGAATCAGCTCTTCCTTCGACTTGAAGTGCTTGTACAGCGTCATCTTGGCCACGCCGGATTCGCTGAGAATCCGATCGATGCCCGTGGCGTGATAACCCTCTGTGTAGAACAGCCGCTCGGCAGTGCTGAGCAGCAGATCGCGTTTGTTCGTTGCCATTTGAATCTCCTCGGACGGTCATTATGCGGGAGCGGCTCAGTTCCCACCAATTGCCATCTAGGCAAAAAATGTGCTTGCAGTGTACAGACAGGTCTGTCTATTATCCAGTCGTGCCTCACCGGCCCCGATCCTTTACGAGGAGCGACACGATGAAACTCTACGATCTGACCCTGTCCGGTAATTGCTACAAGGCGCGCCTGTTTCTCAGCCTGATCGGCCAAGCGGCTGAGGTGGTGCCGGTGAATCTACTGAAAGGCGAGCACAAGCAACCGCCGTTTCTTGCGATCAATCCGCGTGGGCAAGTGCCGGTGCTTGAGGATGGGGATGTGCGGGTGATCGACTCGCAGGCCATTCTTGTCTATCTGGCGCGGCGTTATGCCGATGAGAGCTGGTTTGCGTCGGATGCGCAGACGCAGGCGCGCATCGTTGGTTGGCTGAGTTTCGCCGCCAACGAGATGCAGCATGGCCCGGCCACGGCTCGAGTGGCGCGCTTGTTCGGTCGGCCAATCGACGAAGCCTTGACCTCAGAACGTGCACTGGCGGCCATGCAATTGCTTGAGCAGCAGCTCGTCGAACACACTTGGCTGGCTGAAACCAAGACGCCAACCATCGCCGACATCGCCGTATATCCCTACGCGGCGTTGGCCCCCGACGGTGGTATCGATCTGGCGCCTTACCCGGCAGTAAGAGCGTGGTGTTCACGCATTCGCGAGCTGCCGGGCTACATCGGCATGCCGGGTCTGGAATAGGAGCTGCGGCCATGAGCAGTCCCTTCCATGTCGGTGAGCAATGGGTGCAGAGCCGTGCCGGTGTGCGCGAAAAAGCCGAGCAGATCGGCAACCGGGTGATCCGCGCGTTCATGCCCGATCAACACCGTGAATTCTTCGCTCAGTTGCCTGTGCTGCTGGTCGCGGCGGTGGACAGTGAAGGGCAGCCTCATGCGTCGGTGCTCTGGGGGGCGGCCGGGTTCGCCTGGTCGCCACACCCCGAGTTACTTTGCGTCGGTGCCAATGCGCAGGCTGATGACCCGATTGCAGCGTTGTTACGCCCGAGCGCCATGGTCGGTTTGCTGGGGTTGGAGTGGCCGACCCGCAGGCGCAACCGGATGAACGGGCGAATCGTCGAAAGCGATGCCCAGGGCTTCAGTGTTGCGGTGGTGCAGTCATTCGGCAATTGCCCGAAGTACATCCAGTCGAGGGATTGCCGGCCAGCCGCCCGTCAGCCAGGGCCCATGCTCCAAGGCGATGGGCTGGACGATGAGCTGCGGGCGCTGCTGCAGAAGGCCGACACGCTGTTCATCGCCAGCCATAGCGCGGACCCACAGGGTGGTGGTGTCGACATATCCCACCGTGGCGGCCCGGTGGGCTTCGTTGAAATCGATCGGGATGGTCGCCTCTGGTTGCCGGATTACAGTGGCAATCGGTTGTTCAACACCTTGGGCAATCTGGTGCGTGAACCGCGTTGCGGGCTGCTGTTCGTCGATTTCGCCAGCGGCGATCTGCTCCAGATGCAGGCGCTGGCGGAGCTTGTCTGGCCCGAGCAGTACGCCGCAATGGGCATTACCGCGCCGCCTGGTGCCGAGCGCATGCTCGCGCTGACGCCGGGTCGTTGGGTTCTGCGGCGCTCACGTCTGCCCCTGGCATTTGCAGCGCCGGACAACTCGCCTTTTCTTCCCGGACTAGGAGCGTGAGTCATGCGTCGCTTGAGGATGATTGGAATGGCTCTGGCTCTGGCGCTGTTAGCCGCTGGCGTGGATGCAGCTGAATTGCGGTTCAGCCTGGTCCGTACCGGGCAAACGCTGTCCAGTGGAGAGTTTGCCTGGCGTGATGGCGGCTGGGTCCAGCCGCATCCGATCAATCATATCGCTGTGCTGATCGAGCATCGGGGCCGCCGGCTACTGTTCGGTACAGGCCTGGGGCGGCAGATCGACGCGGAGTTGGACAGCGAAATCCCATGGCGCGAAAAGCGCTACGGTGCTGTGCAGCCGGTTCGTGACCAACTTGATCGCGACGGTGTTGAGGTCGACCGGGTTGTATTGGGATGCGCCCGCTGGCAGTACGCATCCGGGCTGGCTGATTTCGCCGAGGTGCCGGTGCTGGCCAGCCCGGAGAGTATTAACTACGTACACAACGCGACACCTCCTGCAGTCCTTCCGGCGCAGTTCGCCCATGGCGTCAAATGGCACCCTCTGCGCTTCGAACGACGTCCGTTTTATGGGTTCCAGGAAAGCCTCGACCTGGTCGGCGACGAACGGCTGGTACTGGTAAAACTGCCTGGGCACGGCGCTCTGGGGTTATTCCTGACCCTTGATGATGGTCGACGTTTCTTTTTCCAGGGAGACGCCGCAGCCGCTGAAAACGAGCCGAAGCCACTGCCTGTCGAGGTCGAGCAGATGCAGGACAGCCAATTGCAGGCGCAACTCGGTTTTTATCCGCGCTGGATCGAGTGAATCGGGCGGTAGCCAACCCCGATCGTTTGGCTTCCAACCCGCCAGTTTGAGCCCTTCCGTTCGTCTGCTTGGGCACGTTGAACGAAGCGCCTCCAGCTAAGCTTAAGCCTGTGATTTCCCTAGAAAGCCAGGCCGGAAAAAGATGGGCGCAGTATGGCGGACCGATACATCCCGAGCAGGTGGTAGCACGCGCGTGCCAACCGCCAAAAAGCCGGGCAAAACACGCTCCCCCGGTAGTCGTCTGGCGCGCCGCATGAGCGTGTTGCTGGGCGTTTCGTTGTTAGCCGGCGGAGGCTATGCCGCCTGGCATGAGATGCACACCTCGAAGCTGCAGGCGCTCTGGCTGAGCCGTTACGCAGAGAACCTCGACTACCAGGTCGAATCCGGCGTCAGTAGCAGTATTAAGTTTCCCGAGGCCGGGCCCTTCGACCGACGTCTTGGCTATGCGGCCTTGCCGACATTTCTCGAGCGCTTGAGCGCGCGTGGGTTCGACATTCAGCAGCAGGTGCGCTTTTCGCCGGCCTTGCAGCGGTATGTCAGCCACGGCTTTTTCGTGCCTTATCCGGAAAAGTCCCAGGCCGGGCTGACCATCGACGATTGTCGTGGCGAGCCGCTGTATGCCAATAGCTACCCGCACCAGTACTACGAAACCTTCGACGATGTGCCGCCTGTTATTGCGATGAGCCTGTTGTTCATCGAGGATCGTGGGCTGCTAAACGCGGAGCGCCCTCGCGCCAACCCGGCGGTGGATTGGCCGCGGTTCACCATGGCGGCGGTGAGTCAGGTGGAAAAGAAGCTGGGCCTGCCGGTCCAGGCCGCTGGAGGTAGCACGCTCGCGACCCAGGTGGAGAAATATCGCCATTCGCCTGAAGGGCGCACCGGAAGCGCGGAGGAAAAGATTCGGCAGATGATTTCCGCGAGCGTGCGCACCTACCGCGAAGGCCAGCAAACCATGGCGACCCGGCAGCGCATCGTCCGCGACTACCTCAACAGCGTGCCGCTGTCTGCCGCCTATGGACATGGCGAGGTGCACGGCATCGCCGATGGTCTGCGCCTCTGGTACGGCGCCGATTTCGCCGAGGTTAACCGGGTCCTCGATGCTCGGCGCAATGAAGGCGTCAGTTATGAAACGCAGGGGCTGGCGCTGCGTCAGGTGCTCTCGCTGCTGATCGCTCAGCGGCGCCCATCGTACTACCTGGGCGCAGGGCGCGACGACATGGCGGAACTCACCGACAGTCATATTCGCCTGCTGGCCAATGGCGGTGTGATCGGCACGCGGTTGCGCAACGCCGCCTTGCAGCAGCAGGTTGAGTTCCGCAATTTGCGTCTCGAGCCGGGCATTCGTGAGGTGCCTTCCAGCAAGGGCATCACGGCGGCACGGATGCGCCTGAGCAACCTGCTGGGTGTTTCGTTGTATGAGCTGGACCGTCTCGATCTGGCTGCGACCACACCGCTGCATGGTGAGCTTCAGACCCAAGTGACCGAATATCTGCATCGCCTGGCCGATCCGTCGTTCGCCGGTGAAGTGGGCTTGTTTGGCGAGCGCATGTTGTCACCTGAGCGTACCGGTGACGTGCGTTACAGCTTCACGTTGTTCGAGCGCGGCGAGCAGGGCTTCCGTGTACGGGTGCAGACCGACAACACCAACCAGCCATTCGACATCAACGAGGGCAGTAAACTGGAGCTGGGCTCGACCGCCAAGCTGCGGGTGCTGACGACCTATCTGGAAGTCATCGCCGAGCTGCATCAGCGCTACGCGACAAGCGAAGTAGCCGATTTGCGCAAGACCGAGGCGGTAGATCCGCTGACCCGCTGGGCGCTGGGTTATCTGATCCAGAACGAGGATCGAAATCTACCGGCAATGCTTGATGCGGCGCTGGAGCGGCGCTATTCGGCCAGCCCGGCCGAGCGCTTCTTCACCGGTGCCGGCATGCACCGCTTCGGCAATTTCCGCCGTGAGGACGACGGCCGCCTGCCGACCATGCGCGAAGCGCTGCAGGAGTCGATCAACCTGCCGTTCGTTCGGTTGATGCGCGATCTGGTGAGCTACAGCACCTACCAGACATCCAATGGCGCCGAGCTGCTCAAAAGTGATGACAACCCCGAGCGGCGGGAATACCTGCAGCGTTTTGCCGATCGTGAGGGCTCGGTGTTCCTTCAACGCTTCTGGCGCAAGTACCGCGGCAAGAGCGCGGAGGAGCGCATCGAAGCGTTGCTGGACGGCATGCGCCCGACGCCATCGAGGTTGGCTGCGGTGCATCGTTACCTGATGCCCGAGGCGGATCGTGCGACCTTCGAGCGCTTTCTCAAGGCGCGTCTGCCGACGGCAGATATCACCGACAAGGCCGTCGACTCGCTGTACGAACGCTACGCGCCGGGCGCCTACAGCCTGCCCGATCAGGGCTACATCGCTCGCGTCCACCCGCTGGACCTGTGGCTACTGGGTTACCTGATCAAGCATCCGGAGGCCGGCATCACCGAGGTGATTGCGGCCAGTACCGCCGAGCGCCAAGAGGTGTACGGCTGGCTGTTCCGCAGCCGGCACAAGAGCGCTCGCGACAGCCGTATCCGTATCATGCTCGAGGTGGAGGCGTTTACCGATATCCATCGCCGCTGGCAGCGGCTGGGTTATCCGTTCGACCATCTGGTGCCGTCGCTGGCGACAGCGCTGGGCAGTTCCGGTGACCGCCCGGCGGCGTTGGCCGAGTTGATGGGCATCATCGTCAACGACGGCGTGCGACTGCCCAGTGTGCGCATCGACAGCCTGCATTTCGCCAACGAAACCCCGTACGAAACGCGCCTCGGCATCAAACCGGATGCCGGGGTGCGAGTCTTGCCCAGCGAGGTGGCGACGGCGTTGCGCGAGGCACTTGCCAGTGTGGTCGAAGGCGGCACTGCCCGTCGCATTCGCGGCAGCTTCATGCAGGCAGATGGCGAAGCGTTGCGCATTGGCGGCAAGACCGGGACGGGTGACAACCGGATCCAGACCGTTGGCGCGGGCGGTCGGCTGATCAGCTCGCTGGCGCTGAATCGTACCGCAACCTTTGTGTTCTACCTCGGGCCGAATCACTTCGGCACGCTGACGGCCTACGTACCGGGGCGCGGGGCGGATAGCTTCCGCTTTACCTCTGCGCTACCGGTACAGGTGCTCAAGGGCATGGCGCCGATACTGCAGCCATACCTGCAGCCCGGAGCGCAGACACAATGCCAGCCGCTCGACGAGCCGCTGAAGCCGACGCTGACAGCGAGCACCGAGAAGAAGCCTTGAGCAGGGCGGGTCGAGCGGTTGGGCACACTGACCGCTTCGGCCCCTATCACAGATGGCCTTTGCCGATCAGCCGGCGCTCGGCGACACTCTTCCGCTTGGCGAACCTAATCTTGCAGGCCTCACGCCGAAGCGGTTTGCTGCACTGCCGGGTGGAAGGCGAGCGCGTTTTTGTCGCCGGGCATGCGGTCCTGAATTTACAGGGCACGATTGAGCTGTAGTTCCCGGGTGTGGAACAGAGGGTCACGCAGCGTCGCTATCGAGCCGGGCGCTAAAACGATTTCACGATCCGCCCGAGCAATTCCATCGCCTTTTCGCTGCGCTCGTCCCAGGGATGGCCGTAGTTCAGGCGTGCGCAATTGCGAAAGCGCCGGGTGGCCGAAAAGATCGGGCCTGGAGCGAGGCTGATGCCCTGCGCGAGCGCCAGCTGCAACAATTGCAGCGAATCGACTCCCTCGGGGAATTCGAACCAGAGGAAGTAACCGCCGCTGGGCCGTGTTACGCGCGTGCTGGCCGGGAAATGACGCGCGGCGGAGGCAAGCATTTCGCCCTGTTGACGTTCCAGCGCATGACGCAATTTACGCAAGTGCCGGTCGTAGCCGCCGTTCTGCAGATAGTCAGCGATAGCCGCTTGGGCCGGCACCGAGGGCGAGATCGTCGTCATCAACTTGAGGCGGCTGATTTGTTCGGCGTAACGTCCGCCCGCCACCCAGCCGACCCGGTATCCCGGCGCCAGGCTTTTGGAAAACGAGCCGCAATGCATTACCCAGCCGTCACGGTCATGGCTCTTGACCGGTTTCGGCGGCTCCTGGTTGAAGTACAGCTCGGCGTAGACGTCGTCTTCGATCAGCGGGACCTGATGGCGCTGCAACAGCGCATAGAGCTTCTCTTTGTTTGCCTCGGAGATGCTCGCACCGAGCGGGTTCTGCAGGCTACTCATGAACCAGCAGGCCTTGATCGGCAGGCTGTCCAGACGCCTTTCCAATGTGTCCAGGTCGATCCCGTCGCGCGGATGCACCGGGATCTCCACTGCCTTGAGCTTGAGCCGCTCCAGCACCTGCAAGGTGGCGTAGAACGCAGGTGCTTCGATGGCGACCAAGTCCCCCGGCTGGGTGACCACCTGTAAACAGAGATTCAACGCTTCCATGGCGCCGGTGGTGATTACCAGTTCGTCCAACGGCAGCATGACTCCGCTGACCATATAGCGCAGTGCGATCTGCCGGCGCAGGTCAGGGTGGCCGGTAGTCATCTCGGCGATCACTTCACGCCCCGGCATCTCGCGCACGGTCTGCGCCATTGAGCGCGCCAGGCGTTGCAGCGGGAACAGATCGGGACTGGGGAAGGCGGAACCGAACGGAACGGTGTCCGGATCGCGCAGCGAGGCGAGCACCGAGAACACCAGTTCGCTAACGTCGACATCGGTGGTTTCGCTCAGGCGTGGGCTGATCTCGGGCTCGGGAAGCAGGCGCCTGGCGTGCTCGCGGACAAAATAGCCCGAGCGCGCCCGGGCCTGGATCAAGCCACGATCCTCCAGCAGGTAGTAGGCTTGGAACACGGTGGAGGGGCTTACGCCGTAGGTGCGACTGGCATGGCGCACGGACGGCACCTTTTCACCTGGCGCCAGTACGCCGGAGCGGATCAGTTCGGCAATTTCGTCAGCGAATTTCTCGTAGCGCTTCATCTGCTTCTGCTTCAGCAATATCGGTCTGCCACGTGAGCGGGCTCGTGCGCGCTGCCACCATCCTACCGAACCCTTGGAGCAATGAAGGTGCTCGGGGCGGTTACCTGGCGTGCCGGGTCGCTCGCGTCGGTGACCGAGAAATGCACTGTTTCTTGCGCGTTCCCGTTGTCGTCAACGAGCGCCACGCTGACCGGCACATCGACGATCTCACCTGCGGTCAGGCTGAGCTGGTGCGGGCCGTGCAGCTCGTAGGGGCCTTCGCCCAAGGTGATCAGATAGTCGTGCGGCTGCAGGGTTTTGTTGATGATCTTCAGGCTGTACATGTTTTCGATCTGGCCCTGGCTGTTTTCGCGGTAGAGGGTCCGGTCCTTGGTTACATCCAGGGATAACGTCGGTCGCGCTTCCAACGCCCAGACGAAGGCACCGATCATAATCACCAGCGCTCCGGTATAGCCGATCAGGCGCGGTCGCAGCAGCCTGGTCTGACCGCCTTCAAGCGCACGTTCGGAGGTATATCGAACCAGGCCTCGGGCGTAACCCATCTTGTCCATGACACTGTCGCAGGCGTCGATACAGGCACCGCAACTCAGGCAATCGAGTTGCAGGCCGTCGCGGATATCGATGCCGGTGGGACAGACCTGTACGCACAGCGTGCAGTCTATGCAGTCACCAAGTCCCTCGGCCCTTGGATCAGCGTCTTTGCGTCGCGCGCCGCGTTGTTCACCCCGCGCGGCATCGTAGGACACCACCAGTGTGTCGGCATCGAACATCACGCTTTGGAACCGCGAATAGGGGCACATGTGCACACACACCTTTTCACGCAGCCAGCCAGCATTGATATACGTCGCGGCGGTGAAGAAGAACAGCCAGAACGCGGCGGTTCCGCCCAGCTGCAGACTGAACAGATCGATGACCAGTTCACGGACCGGAGTGAAGTAGCCGACGAAGGCAATCGCCGTGGCCAGGCTTACGGCCAGCCAGACGGCGTGCTTGGCAGCGCGTCGTGACAGCTTGCTGAATGACAGCGGGGCGGCGTCCAGCTTGATTCGCTGGCTGCGATCGCCCTCGGTGACTTTCTCAGCCCACATGAACAGCCAAGTCCAAGTGCTTTGTGGGCAGGCGTAGCCGCACCAGACTCGGCCGGCGAGCACGGTGATGAAGAACAAGCCGAAGGCGGCAATGATCAGCAACGCCGATAACAGGATGAAATCCTGCGGCCAGAATGTCGCCCCGAAGATATGGAATTGTTGTTTGTTCAGATCCCATAGCACCGCCTGGCGTCCGCCCCAGGTCAGCCACTGGGTGCCGAAATAGAGCAGGAACAAGAGCCCGCCGCCGATCAGGCGCAGATTGCGGAACAGGCCGGTAAAACTGCGGGTGTGAATCGGCCCGCCCGCCTGTGCCGGCGTTAAGCGGATTGGCTTGTGTGGATCGACGGTGTCGATGATCGTTGCGGGGATGCGTTCGGTCATTGTGTCGCCCCTGTCAGGCTAATCAGGCGGCGCTGATGATCCAGTTGGGGCCTCTCGCATAACAGACTCAGGTCTTTCGAAAAAACACGGATCAGATGATAAGGCCAGCTGGACGAGGCGCCCTGCAATCGATGAAATACGGCTGTATGGAGCATCTTTCCTGGCCGTGACAGATTGGTTGGCAGGCCTGCGGGAATCTCCAGCGCGATCTGACTCCCGCAGCTGCGACACCAGGCCACAGCAGGAGCCAGCCATCTGATTCGATTTTTTTCAACGAATCTGCACCTGTTTCGCCGCAGTGGTCGCGGGCGATAGTCTCCGGCTGTCACGCCGAGGCGTGCTGTCGGCGGCCGTTCCCGGCATGATTACCTATTCCGTTCCGCTGTATTAAAAGGATCCCTGATGATTCTCAAAGGCCTGACCTGGCTGGTCGTGCTGCAATTGCTCGGTAGCATCATCCACCTCTCGCTGCTGCCCGCACTGCCGGGCCCGATCATTGGCATGGTGTTGCTGTTTGCTCTGTTGTTGCTGCGGCGAGGCATTCCTGAATCCATCGAGAAGACCGCTGCGCTGCTGTTGTTGTATCTGCCGTTGCTGCTCATCGTGCCGGCGGCGGGGATCATGACCAGCAGCGATGCGCTGCTCGCCGACCTGCCGGCTATTGCCGCCGGTTTGGTCCTGGCGCTGGTGGTAACCGTGCCGTTCTGTGGTTGGCTGATGCAGACGCTGATCAGAAGAATGGATCGGCAGCGGGAGGACCAGGCATGAGCGGTATCGATTGGCGCAGCGTCTGGAGCATGACGCTGGATCACCCGCTGTTCTCCGTGGGGCTCACTTTGATCGCGTTTCAGCTGGCGCTGACGCTCTATCAGCGCAGCGGCTGGCTGGTGCTGCAGCCGGTGATGGTCGGTATGCTGCTGGTGGTCGGCACGCTGTACCTGTGCGGCATCGACTATGCGAGGTATCGGGTTGATGCGTCGATGATCGCCATCCTGGTCGGCCCTGCGACCGTCGCGTTGGCGGTGCCGTTGTACCGTCACATTCGCCGCATTCAGCAGCTGTTCTGGCCCATCCTGATTACGCTGGTGAGCGGCGGGGTGCTTGGCGTTGTTCTGACGCTGACCATCGCCGGTGCGTTAGGCGCGGACCTGACCGTCTTGATGAGCCTGTCACCCAAGGCTGCAACCATGCCGATTGCCATGCTGGTGGCCGAGCAACTGGGTGGCCTGGCGTCGCTGGCCGCCGTGTTCGTCATGCTCACCGGCGTCATCGGCACCGCCCTGGGGCCGTTGCTGCTGGGCTGGGCGGGCGTCGATCACCCGGCGGCGCGAGGCTTGAGTTACGGCATCAACGCACACGCCATCGGCACGGCCCGGGCGCTGGAGGAGGGGGACGAATGTGGCGCCTTCGCCGCGCTGGGCATGAGCTTGCTGGGCATTCTGATCGCGCTGTTCTTGCCGCTGGCGCTGGGCTGACGCTGTTTTGCTGCCTCATAGCTGTTGCGATTGTTTCGGCTACGCCTACGCTTAGGACTTCCATCTCAGGAGCGAACCCATGTTCGAGCAGTTCCAGCGTAGCGAGTGCGAAGTCAATGGCGTTCGGATCAACTATCGGAAGGGCGGCTCCGGTCCGCCCCTGCTCCTGCTGCACGGCTACCCGCAAACCCATGTGATCTGGCACGAAATCGCCGATCAGCTGGCTGAACGCTTTACCGTAGTGGCGGCGGACCTGCGTGGTTACGGCGATAGCAGCAAGCCCGACGGCGGCGAGGACCACGTCGCCTACAGCAAGCGCGAAATGGCGCGGGATCAAGTCGAGCTGATGCGCTCCCTGGGCTTCGAACGCTTCGATATTCTCGCCCATGATCGCGGTGCGCGCGTCAGCCATCGGCTGGCGATGGATCATCCTGAGGCGGTACGGAGAATGATCCTGCTGGACATTGCGCCGACCCTGGCCATGTACAGCCAGACCGATGAAACCTTCGCGCGTGCTTATTGGCACTGGTTCTTTCTGATCCGCCCGGCGCCGCTGCCGGAAACCCTGCTCGAAGCGAACCCCGAGCTCGTGCTGCAAAGCGCCGTGGCGACTCGTGTCGATCATGTGCACCCATTCGCTGAGGCGGCTTATGCCGAATACCTGCGTTGCATGAAACTGCCCGGCACCATCCACGCGTTCTGCGAGGACTATCGAGCCAGTGCCGGTATCGACCTTGAGCATGACCGTGCTGATCGCTCCGCTGGCCGAGTGATCCAGGTGCCGTTGCTGGTGCTCTGGGGCGCGCGCGGTGTTATTGAGCGATGCTTCGATCCGCTGAAGGAATGGCGTGCGGTGGCGCAGGATGTGCGGGGCAGGGCGTTGCCGGCAGGCCACTATTTGCCTGAGGAAGTTCCCGAGTTGCTTCTGGAAGAAGTGTTGGCTTTTCTCGGCTGACGGGTTAACCAAAATGTATCGAATTTTGCGATTGGTTTGTGCTGAATAATCCAACCATGTACTCGTCAATCCAATAGAAGATGACTTCATTCCGCCGCTCGGCGCTACCTCGAGCGGCACGACTTTGAGGCTTCTGTAATGATCGATATTCGTCCCCGCGCGGACCTTGGCGCTGCTCAACACGGATGGCTGGATACGCGTCACCACTTCTCGTTCGCTGAATACCACGATCCGGCGCGCATGCACTGGGGCCATCTACGTGTCTGGAATGACGACAGCATCGCGCCGCATTCCGGCTTCCCGACCCATCCGCACCGGGACATGGAAATCATCACCTATGTACGCAAGGGTGCGATCACCCACGAGGACAGCCTCGGTAACCGCGGGCGGACCGTGGCGGGTGATGTTCAGGTGATGAGCGCTGGCACCGGCATCGCCCACAGCGAATTCAATCTTGAAGACGAAACCACCGAGATCTTCCAGATCTGGATCTATCCGGACCAGTCCGGCTTACCGCCCGCCTGGGGCACACGGCCGTTTCCAGCAGGCGACCGGGCTGGCAGCTTCGTCACTCTGGCCAGCGGCATGGCCGAAGACGGCGACGCCCTGCCCATACGAGCCGATGCCCGTCTGGTTGCCGCGACACTTTCGGCAGGTCAGGTTGCCGAGTACGACATTGGCCCGGACCGGAAGGTCTACCTGGTGCCTGCCAGCGGGCGTATCGCAGTAGGTGAGCGAGTTGCGGCTGCAGGTGATGGCGTCGCAGTGCGAGATGAGGCGCGGCTGAGCATCAAGGCTTTGGGGGACAGTGAAATCGTGCTGATCGACGTGCGCTGAACCTGGCGACTCCCAGTAGCAAACCGAAAACCAACCCAGAAAGAGGAAACCAAAATGGCGAAGATTCTCGTGTTGTACCACTCAATGTATGGCCACATCGAAACCATGGCCAACGCGGTTGCCGAAGGTGCCCGCCGTGTTGACGGCGCTGAGGTGACTATCAAGCGCGTGCCGGAAACCATGCCGCAGGACGCGTTCAAGAATGCCGGCGGCAAGGTCGATCAGCAGGCACCGATCGCCAGCCCGACGGAGCTGGCCGACTACGATGCGATCATCTTTGGCACGCCGACCCGCTTCGGCAACATGTCGAGCCAGATGCGCACCTTCCTCGACCAGACCGGTGGCCTCTGGGCCAAGGGCGCGCTGCATGGCAAGGTCGCCAGCGTATTTACCTCGACCGGCACCGGCGGCGGCCAGGAAATGACGATCACGTCCACCTGGACCACTCTGGCCCACCACGGAATGATCATCGTGCCGACCGGATACGGTATTGGCGAGTTCTTCGATATTTCCGAAATGAACGGCGGAACGCCTTACGGCGCTTCGACTATCGCTGGCGGTGATGGCTCGCGTCAGCCTTCGAACAAGGAGCTGACCATTGCCCGCTATCAGGGCGAGCTAGTGGCTCAGACCACGGTGAAGCTGAAAGGCTGATCGACTGCCCATGGTGCCGAGGCGGCTTGGCTCGCCCGGCACTCGGCGGCCCGCAATCAATCGTTGCGCAGCAGCCCGTACATCAGTTCGTCGACATAATCGGAGTCGCTGGCACGTTTGTAGGCTGCCCGCTGGGTACCCTCGTGGACAAAGCCCAGGCGTTCATAAAACGCGATGGCACGGCGATTGTCCGCCTCAACTGTCAGCTCGATCCGGGTGATGCCCGCTTGCCACAGCCGCGAGATCGCGTCCTGCATCATCGCAACGGCGACACCCCGACCTTGCGCTTCCGGCGCCACGGCCAAGGTTCCCAGGTAGGCCACATGGGCGGTGCGCCCGACATGCCGCTGCGCCTGGTAGAAGCCCATCACTTCGCCGTCGACCTCGTACAGGTAGAAACAGCCGCTCTCGAACAGCGGGTCGAACACCTTGCTGAAAGCCGCGCGTGGCATCGGCTCGAAGCCGAGGAAAGGCACCACCCATTCGTGCATGTAGATGTCGTAGATGCGATCGAAATCGGCAGGGACAACCAGTCGGCGCATGTCCGTTCTCCTAGGGCAGCGGCGCGAACAGCGCTTCGATATCTCCGGGTTCCAGTTGCCAGCCGCCGCTGTCACCGGCATCCAGCACGCCTGCCGCGAGGTCGGCTTTGCGTTGCTGCAATTGCTGAATCTTCTCTTCCACGGTGGCCCGGGCGATCAGCTTGTAGACGAACACCGGCTTGTCCTGGCCGATGCGGTGGGCGCGGTCGGTGGCCTGGTTTTCCGCGGCCGGGTTCCACCAGGGATCGTAATGAATCACGGTGTCCGCTGCGGTCAGGTTCAGCCCTGTGCCACCGGCTTTGAGGCTGATCAGAAACAGCGGGACTTCTCCGTTCTGGAACCGCTCGACGGGCGTGCGACGGTCCTTGGTTTCGCCGGTGATCTGAACGTAGTCGATGGTGCGGCTCTGCAACTCTTGTTCAATCAACGCGAGCATCGAGGTGAACTGTGAAAACAACAGGATTCGCCGGCCTTCGGCGAGCAGTTCGGTCAGCATCTCCATCAGGCTGTCGAGCTTGCCGGATGTGCCGCCACGGACTGGCCGGGCTGCTTCGCCCTTGACCAGGCGCAGGTCGCAGCAGACCTGGCGCAGCTTGAGCAGCGCGTCGAGAATGACGATCTGGCTGCGCGCCAGGCCTTTGCGGTCGATCTCCTCGCGGACCTTGCTGTCCATGGCCAGTCGTACGGTTTCATAGAGGTCACGCTGAGCCGGGCTGAGTTCGATCCAGTGCAGGATCTCGGTTTTCGGCGGCAGCTCCTGAGCGACCTGTTCTTTACGGCGCCTGAGCAGGAAGGGTTTTATCCGCTTGATGAGATGTTCCAGTCGTTCGGCGTCGCCGTGTTTCTCGATGGGCGTGCGGTAGTCCCGGTTGAATTGCTTGGTATCACCCAGCCAGCCGGGCATGAGGAAATGAAACAGCGACCAGAGCTCGCCTAGATGATTTTCCAGCGGCGTTCCGGTGAGGCAGAGGCGCTGGCGGGCATCCAGCCGTCCGGCAGCTTGCGCCGCCTTGCTGCTGGCATTCTTGATGTTCTGAGCCTCATCGAGCACCAGCACATGCAGCGGGACTTCTGCGAGCAGGTCGATATCTCGGGGCAACAGTGCGTAGGTGGTGAGCAGCAGATCGTAGTCGCCCAGGTGCTGGAAGAGCTGTCGGCGCGTCGTCCCGTGCAGGGTCGCAACGCTCAGCGATGGCGCAAAACGGGCCGCTTCATCCTGCCAATTGGGGATGAGCGTGGTGGGCATCACCACGAGCGAGGGCCGGTCCAGCTTGCCGGCTTGCTTCTCCAGCAACAGGTGGGCGAGTGTCTGCAAGGTTTTACCCAGGCCCATGTCGTCGCCCAGAATGCCGCCGACTTCCAGGGTCCGTAACGTTTGCATCCAGCGCACACCGTCCAGCTGGTAGGGGCGCAACGTTGCGTTCAAACCCTGCAGAGGGCGGATGTCTTCTTCGCGGTAATCGCGAAGTCGCTGGGCGAAATTCCGCAGGTACTCGCCGCCATTCCATTGCAAGGGCAGCGAATCCAGCTCTGCCAGCCGGGCTGCATCGGATCGCTCCAATCGCAGGTGTTCGCCGCTTGGCTGTTCCTGCAGATAAAGCTCGGAAAGTGTCGCAAGGATGGGCTTCAAACGACCAAATGGCAGCAATACCTGTAACGGCTGCTCATCATCGTTACGGCGTCGGTCAAGTTGTACCCGCAGGGTCTCGTCGTCGCTGCGTTGCGCCAGCGCGTGTGCTGAAAGTAGGGCCGGGTTGCGTCTGATCAGGCTGAGCAGCACCGGCAACAGACTGATCCGCTCGCCTTCGACGATGATGCCCAGTTCCAGGTCGAACCAGCTGTGCTCGGGTGGCTCGTCGACCTCGGCGTACCAGGCATCAATCGGCGTCAGGTCATAGGCGAATCCGGGCTGCATGACGACCTGCCAGCCTTGCTCGCGAAGCGGGGCGAGCTGGATTTGCGTGAAGTTCAGCCAGGCCGCCTCGTTCGGCAGCTCGAACATCTCTGCCGAGTCCTTGGGAAGCGCCAGGCTCTGACGCAGGGCAGGTCGGAAACCCAGTTGCTGCAACAGCTGGCGCAGCGACTGTTCCGCGTCTGGCTGGCGCGCGATGCTCAACACGCGGGCGCCTTCGGTCTGGCGTACGCGCTGGCCTGGCTTGGCTTTGCCGTGAACCTGGGTGCGGCCATAGAGGAAGCTCAGCCCGGCACGGTGCTGGTGCTCGCTGACCATTCGCCCGCTGCTGGGCTGATAGTTGACCGCCTGATGACTGCCGAGGCTTAAGTGGGGCAGGGGGAGCAGGTCATCAACCCGGTGTTCTTCAGGCTTGGCGGGGGCCGGCAGCTGGGGGGCGATTTCATGCAGCGTCAGGCTGAACAGGGCGGCCTGGGCGGACGGCACCGCAGGTGCATCGAGAAGGTGGCGGGCCAGTGATGTCGGCAGGCCGTGCTCGACCAAGCCCAGTTCGTTCCGAGTCCTGTCGATGTAGTACAGCGGGTCTACTGCCGTAATCAGCTCGCCGTCGGTGTCGGCCATGTCCAGGCCAGGCTTGAAGCTGCCATCGGATTGCTCGTTCCAGCTGAAGCGTGCCTGGCGGGTTCTTCCGGGCTGCAGAGGTGGCTGGTCCCAGCTGAGAAAGGCGCGACCGGTCTGGAGAATCAGCCGCAGGGTTTCTCCGCCGTTTTCTCCATTCGGGTTGAACCCGTTACCTGACGTGCGGCCCAGCGTAACCAGTGCAGCAATGCGTAGATCCAGCGGCTGCATGAAGCTTGGCTGGCGAAAGCTGGCCTCACGCAGACCGTAGTAGGGCTGTCGCTCGCCCCAGGTGCCGTCTTTGTGCTGGCGCGCTTTGTGGACCTCTATGGAGAAGTCAGGGCATAACAAATAGTGCAGGCACCAGCCTTGGCCGGCTTGGAGGTTGTCGCCCAACGCCTGCGGGAGCTGCGATAGCCACTGTTCCAGCCGGTCAGTGAAGCGCTCACCGGACTGCTCGCTCTGCTTGGCGGGCAAGCGCTCGGATTGCGCTTCGAGAGTCGCGATCAGGGCTACGCAATGTTTGCAGTTACGACCAACCGGGCAGTTGCAGATGCAGCTGAGCCGGCCGTCGCGGGACAACTCAAGCGACTGACGGTAGACGCTGCCTGCTGAACCGCGGCATGTCGCCTCAACGTACCGCGAGTCCTCGCGCACAATCCGGATGCGGTTCTCCGCTGCGTACTGCTGGCCCCTGGCGATTGCGTTTTCAGAAAACGGTAATCGCCACGCGGCTGGCAGGTTGGGGAGAAAGTCACCCTGCATCGGTGGGTCGGATGGCGAACACGGGCGTCTTCGACATCGTTACGGCTTCTCCACAGACAACCGTTCGAGTAATGCTTCGAGCGTGTTGAAGCGCTCCTCGGCACGCTCCATCGGCACCTGAAACTTGAACATCGTGGCGCCTTCGAACTTGTAGCGGTTGGGCTGGCTCTGGATCAGCTTGATCAGCACCATCGGATCGACGCTGGTGTCCGCGGCGAACTCGATACGCCCGCCTTGAGGCCCGGCGTCGATCTTGGTGATGCCAAGGCTGGCGGCCTGTAGCTTGAGCAAGGTCAACCTGACCAGGTGCTTGGCCGGCTCCGGCAGCAGTCCGAACCGATCGATCATCTCCACTTGCAGTTCGCGCAGGCCGTTCTCATCGGCAGCATTGGCGATGCGCTTGTAGAGAATCAGGCGTGCATGCACATCCGGCAGATAGTCTTCCGGGATGAGCGCCGGAACGCGCAGGTTGATTTCCGGGCCGCCACCCAGAGGTTGATCGAGGTTCGGCTGTTCACCTTTCTGAATGGATTTGACCGCGCGCTCGAGCATTTCCATATAGAGGGTGAAGCCGACCGCCTGAATCTGCCCGCTTTGACCGTCGCCCAGTAACTCGCCTGCGCCGCGAATCTCCAGATCGTGGGTGGCGAGGACGAATCCAGCCCCAAGATCCTGTGCATTGGCGATGGCTTCCAGGCGCTTTTCAGCATCCGGCGTCATCTGCTTGCGCGGTGGTGTCAGCAGGTAGGCGTAGGCCTGGTGGTGACTGCGCCCGACCCGACCGCGCAACTGATGCAGCTGGGCCAGCCCGAACTTGTCGGCGCGCTCGATGATGATGGTGTTGGCGCTCGGTACGTCGATGCCCGTTTCAATAATGGTCGAGGCGATCAGTACGTTGAAGCGCTTGTGGTAGAAGTCGCCCATCACCTGTTCGAGTTCACGTTCGCGCATCTGCCCGTGGCCTACGCCGATACGCGCTTCCGGGACCAATTCGGCGAGGTCGGCGGCGCACTTCTCGATCGTTTTCACATCGTTGTGCAGGTAATAGACCTGGCCGCCGCGCAGCAGCTCGCGCAGTAGCGCCTCTTTGATCACGGAGTTTTGCTGCTCCATGACAAAGGTGCGTACTGACAGTCGACGCGCCGGCGGCGTGGCGATAATGGACAGATCGCGCATCCCCGCGACGGCCATGTTCAGCGTGCGCGGAATCGGCGTGGCGGTCAGAGTCAGAATGTCCACTTCACTGCGCAGCGCCTTGAGCTGTTCCTTCTGGCGCACCCCGAAGCGGTGTTCCTCATCGATGATCACAAGGCCCAGGTTGGTGAACTTCACATCGTCTTGCAGCAGCTTGTGCGTGCCGATGAGGATGTCGACTTTGCCTTCGGCCAACTGGTCGACCGCGGCCTGAATCTCCTTGGCGGACTTGAAGCGGCTCATCACTTCGACGCGCACCGGCCAGTCGGCGAAACGGTCACGGAAGCTGTTGTAGTGCTGCTGGGCGAGCAGGGTGGTGGGCACCAGCACCGCCACTTGACGGCCGCTGTGCACCGCGATGAAGGCCGCTCGCATGGCGACTTCGGTCTTGCCGAAGCCCACATCGCCGCAGATCAGGCGGTCCATGGGCTTGGGCGCGAGCATGTCGTGACGTACGGCTTCGATGGCGGCCTGCTGGTCCGGTGTTTCCTCGAAGGGGAAGCCGGCACTAAAGGTTTCGTAATCCAGCTGCGGATCTTCAAAGGCGTAGCCTTCGCGTGCGGCGCGACGGGCATAGATGTCGAGCAGTTCGGCGGCGACATCGCGAACCTGCTCGGCGGCTTTGCGCTTGGCCTTCTGCCAGGTTTCCGAACCCAGTCGGTGCAGCGGCGCCAGCGCATCGTCACTGCCGGTGTAGCGGGCGATCAGATGCAGGCTGGAGACCGGCACATAGAGTTTGGCGTCCTCGGCGTACTGCAGCATGAGGAATTCGGCCGCCTGGCCTTCGATTTCCAGCGTGACCAGGCCGTGATAACGACCGACACCGTGGTCGATGTGAACCACCGGCGCGCCTTCACGCAGCTCGGTAAGGTTCTTGATGACGTTTTCGCCGGCATCACGACCTTTTTCACGCCGACGGCGCTGCATGATGCGTTGGCCGAACAGCGGGCTTTCGGCGATGAGCGCGATAGCCGGATCCTGCAACAGCAAGCCGTCGTCCAGAGGCGCGATGGAGATGGCCAGACGCTCGCTACTTTCGACGAACTGCGGCCAGCCCGAAACTTCCTGTGGACGTAGCTTCAAGCGCGCCAGCAGCTCTAGCAGCACTTCCCGGCGCCCGGCCGATTCGGCGGTGAAAAGCACGCGGCCGGGGAACTCGTCGAGGAAACGGCGAAGCGCACCGAGCGGCTCACTGGCCTTGGCGTCGATCGCCAGTTCCGGAAAGCGACTGGCGGCGAAACGTTCACGGCCGATGCCGCTTTCCACATCGTCCTGGCTGGCGACGACGCGCGGCCAGAGCTTCAGGTGCGCGAAGCAATCCTCGACCGCCATGAACAATTCGGCCGGCGGCAACAATGGCCGCTCCGGGTCTACGCGACGCTCTTCGTAGCGAGTACGGACATCTTTCCAGAAGTGCTCCGCGGCCTGCTCGATACCGGGCAGCGAAAACACCTGAGTGTCCTCTGGCATGTAATCGAACAGCGTTGAAGTTTCATCGAAGAACAGCGGCAGGTAGTACTCGATCCCGGCCGGGGTGATGCCAGTAGACAGATCCTGGTAGACCGGGCAACGACGGAAATCCACATCAAAGCGTTCACGGAAGCGCGCGCGGAATCCGGTGACCGACTCTTTCTTCAGCGGAAACTCGCGAGCCGGCAGCAGGCGGATCGAATCGACCTTGTCGATTGAGCGCTGATTTTCCGGATCGAATGTGCGCAGTGTTTCGATTTCATCGTCGAACAGGTCGATGCGGTAGGGCAGGGGGCTGCCCATCGGAAACAGGTCGATCAGTGCGCCGCGAACGGCGAATTCGCCATGTTCGTACACCGTGTCTACGCAGCGGTAACCGGCCGCTTCAAGGCGGGCACGCATCTGTTCGACATCGAGCTTTTGGCCAATATCCAGCACCAGGCTGGAGCCGAGCAGAAACCGCTTCGGGGCCAACTTGTGTAGCGCTGTTGTGATGGGGACTACCAGGACGCCGTGGGTTAGTTCCGGCAGCTGATAGAGCGCTGCGATCCGCTGGGAGATGATGTCCTGATGCGGTGAAAACACGTCATAGGGCAGCGTCTCCCAGTCGGGAAAGTGCAGAACCGGCAGCTCAGGCGCAAAGAAAGCGAGCTCTTCCTGCAGGCGTTCGGCGCTCTGGCTGTCGGCGGTGAGAAGGAGCGTGAATCGATCTGCGTTGCTGGCTGCTTCGGCAATGGCCAGGCTCAGCGCGGCTCCAGGGAGGTTGCCCCAGGTTTGCTTGCCGCTGGCGGCAGGCATGGGTGGAAGGCGCAATACGGACACGAGTGGGCGTGGCTCCGGTCGATAAAATGGACCGCCAGGATTGTAACTATCCGCGCGGGACGCTGTCAGTGTTTCGGCTGCACAGATTGCCGGCGCTAGGGTGCGGCGGCATAATGTAGCCCTTTTTCTCAGCCCCTACATGTTGGAAGGAACTGCCCGTGACTCAGAAGCCCGACCAGTGTCTTGGTGAATGGATTGATCGAGAAGCCCTCGCCGAAGCGATGATTCCGCTGATTGGTCAGCTGTATCGTAACAACAACGTGGTGACTTCCATTTACGGCCGCGGGTTGATCAACCGTTCGGTCATCGCACTGCTCAAAGCACATCGTTTTGCGCGTCACCGTCAGGCTGACGAGGCCGAGCTGTGCGTCAATGAAACTCATCAAATTCTTACCACCATGAGTCAGATGGACCTTGGCGCCGCTTCGGTGGACTTGGGTAAAGTCGTGGCGAAGTTCAAGGCTGAGGGAAATAGCCGCAGCCTTGACCAGTTCGTGCGTGACGAGCTCGCTGAGGTGGCAGGCAAGCGCAACACCACGGGCGTTCATAAGGGCACGGACGTCGTGTTGTATGGCTTCGGTCGTATCGGTCGCTTGCTGGCCCGCATCCTGATCGAGAAGACTGGCGGCGGTGATGGCCTGCGTCTGCGTGCCATCGTCGTGCGCAAGGGTGCTGAAAACGACCTGGTCAAGCGCGCCAGCCTGCTGCGTCGCGATTCGGTACATGGTCCGTTCGAAGGCACCATCCATATCGATGCGGAAAACAACACCATCACCGCGAACGGCAACCTGATCCAGGTGATCTACTCGAACGACCCGTCTTCGGTGGATTACACCCAGTACGGCATCGAGAATGCGCTGCTGGTGGACAACACCGGCAAATGGCGTGACGCCGAAGGCCTCGGTCAGCACCTCAAGTGCCCAGGTGTCGACCGGGTTGTGCTGACTGCGCCGGGCAAGGGCGAGCTGAAGAACATCGTTCATGGCATCAACCATGGCGCGATTACCGCTGACGACAAGATAGTCTCCGCGGCATCTTGCACCACTAACGCCATTGTGCCGGTGCTCAAGGCGGTCAATGACCAGTACGGCATTGTCAACGGTCACGTCGAGACTGTGCATTCCTACACCAACGACCAGAACCTGATTGACAACTTCCACAAAGGCAGTCGTCGTGGTCGTAGCGCTGCGCTGAACATGGTCATCACCGAAACGGGTGCTGCGACAGCCGCTGCCAAGGCGCTGCCGGTGCTAAAGGGCAAGTTGACCGGTAATGCCATTCGGGTTCCGACGCCGAACGTCTCGATGGCGATCCTCAACCTAAACCTGGAAAAGGCCACGAGCCGCGAAGAGATCAACGAGTACCTGCGCCAGATGGCCATGCATTCGGATCTTCAGAAGCAGATCGATTACGTCAATTCGCAGGAGGTTGTTTCGAGCGACTTCGTAGGTTCCCGTCACGCTGGCGTGGTGGATGCCGAGGCAACGATCTGCAGCGACAACCGTGTCGTTCTGTATGTCTGGTATGACAATGAGTTTGGATACAGCTGCCAGGTGGTGCGTGTGATGGAAGACATGGCTGGGGTTAATCCACCTGCCTTCCCGCGCTAAACACCTAGGTTTAACCGCAAATAACGGGAGCTTCGGCTCCCGTTTTCGTTTTTTTTGGTTCTCCATAGGCGCTGCGCTCGACGGCTTGTACTCGAACCGTCAATAGTCGGTTACGGATGACCACTTGTCTTGAGTCAAAAAATTGGAAGGCCTTGGGTGGTCAGTCGCGGGTCGTGGCCTCTATAATCGGGCGGATTTCTACCTGGGCCCGTGGCATAGCGTCGCGCCGATATACGTTTCGGTGTGCGTCGTGCAATTCGACCTTCAGCTAAATCGCTGGGCCTGTAAAAAAGTCTTTCAAAATCAGTGGTTAGGCGAGCCGATGATCAATATAAAACGTGGGCTAGATTTGCCCATTGCAGGTGCGCCGGCGCAGCGTATCGAGGCCGGAAGGCCCGTGCGAAGCGTCGCCGTAGTAGGGTTTGATTACCCTGGCATGAAACCGACCATGGAAGTTCAGGTCGGTGATCGCGTGAAATTGGGACAGGTACTGTTTTCCGACAAGAAGACACCTGGCGTCCATTTCACCGCGCCTGGGGCTGGTGTGGTCGCTGCGATTCATCGTGGCGAGAAGCGCGTCCTGCAATCGGTCGTCATCGATTTGGAAGGTACCGAAGAGGTCTCTTTCAATCAGTACGGCTCAGCCGAGCTGGAAGGCTTGGGTAACGAGAAGGTTCGTGAGAATCTGCAGCAGGCCGGTCTTTGGGCTGCGTTGCGCACTCGCCCGTATAGCAAGGTTCCGGCTGTCGATGCTGTGCCCAGCTCGATCTTCGTTACTGCCATCGACACGCATCCGTTGGCTGCCGATCCGGCAGTGATCATCGCGGAGCGAGCTGCTGATTTCGAAGCAGGCCTAAAGGTTCTCGGCAATCTGGGCAAGCTGTTTCTGTGCAAAGCCGAAGGGGCTTCGCTGGCCGGCGAGCAGATTGCGAAAGTTCAGACGGAGAGCTTCGCTGGTCCGCATCCTGCCGGTCTGGCCGGTACGCATATTCATTTCCTGGATCCAGTCAGCGCTTCCAAAAGCGTGTGGACAATTGGTTACCAGGACGTCATCGCGATCGGTGCGCTGTTTCTGACTGGCAAGCTGTCGGTGGAGCGCGTGGTTTCGTTGGCCGGCCCGGTCGTCGAGACTCCGCGTCTGCTGCGCACCCGGCTGGGTGCCAATCTCGATGAATTGACCGCTGGCGAGCTGCAGCCTGGCGCAAACCGTGTCGTCTCTGGATCTGTCCTGGGTGGTCGTACCGCACATGGCGCTTTCGCCTTTCTCGGTCGTTACCACCAGCAGGTCTCCTGCCTGCGTGAAGGTAAGGAGCGGGAGATGTTGCACTACCTGCGCGCCGGCAGTGACAAGCACTCGATCCTCAACATCTATATCTCCAAGCTGATGGGTGGCAAGAAGTTCGCCTTCTCCACGTCCACCAACGGCAGTCCTCGAGCCATGGTTCCAGTCGGTAACTACGAAGAGGTCATGCCGCTCGACATGCTGCCGACCCAGCTGCTGCGCTCCTTGATCGTTGGAGACACCGAGGTTGCACAAAAATTGGGCTGCCTCGAGCTGGATGAAGAAGACCTGGCGTTGTGCACCTACGTCTGTGCTGGCAAGTACGAGTACGGCCCGATCCTGCGGGACAATCTGACCCGTATCGAGAAGGAGGGTTAAAGAATGGGCATTCGCGAATTCCTCGACAAGATCGAGCACAACTTCGAAAAGGGCGGCAAGTACGAGAAGTGGTACGCGCTCTACGAAGCGGCGGACACCTTCCTCTACCGTCCGGGCAGCGTCACCAAGACCACCGCCCACGTGCGTGATGGTATTGACCTGAAGCGGATGATGATCACCGTCTGGCTCTGCACCTTTCCTGCAATGTTCTTCGGTATGTGGAACACCGGTTACCAGGCCAACCTGATCTATGCACAAAGCCCCGATCTGCTTGCGGCTCAGGAAGGCTGGCAGTTTGCATTGATCAGCGCGTTGGCGGGTTTTGACCCGTCCAGTGCCTGGGACAACTTCATCCAGGGCGCAGCGTACTTCGTTCCGGTTTATGCGGTCACCTTCATTGTTGGTGGCTTCTGGGAAGTGCTCTTCGCGTCGATCCGCAAGCATGAGGTCAACGAGGGCTTCTTCGTTACCTCGGTTCTGTTCGCGCTCACGCTGCCGCCCAGCATTCCGCTGTGGCAGGTCGCGCTCGGCATCAGCTTCGGTATCGTGATCGGCAAGGAAATCTTTGGCGGCACCGGTAAGAATTTCCTCAACCCCGCCCTGACCGGCCGTGCATTTCTGTTTTTCGCCTACCCGGCGCAAATGTCCGGTGACGCCGTTTGGACTGCGGTCGATGGCTATGCCAGTGCTACTGCGCTGAGCCTGAGCTTTGCCGGTGGTATAGAAAACGTCGTAGAGAGTGGCATTACCTGGATGGACGCGTTTGTCGGCACCATTCATGGTTCGCTGGGTGAAACCAGCACGCTGGCCATCTTTATCGGCGGCGCGGTACTGCTGCTGACCAAGATCGCATCGATACGTATCGTTGCGGGCACCATGATCGGCATGATCGCGCTGAGCTCGCTGTTCAATCTGATCGGTTCGGACAGCAATCCGATGTTTGCCATGCCGTGGTACTGGCACATGGTGGTGGGTGGCTTTGCCTTCGGCTTGATCTATATGGCCACCGACCCGGTTTCGGCATCCATGACCAACACCGGCAAGTGGGTCTTCGGCATCTTCATCGGGGTGATGGTGGTGCTGATCCGTGTAGTCAACCCGGCCTTCCCGGAAGGCATGATGCTGGCGATTCTGTTTGCCAACCTTTGTGCACCGTTGATTGACCACTTTGTCATTCAGGCCAATATCAAGCGGAGGCTGGCGCGTAATGTCTAGTCAAAAAGAATCCACTGTCCGTACGTTGATAGTGGCCCTGCTGGTTTGTCTGGTGTGCTCGGTGTTCGTCGCCGGTGCGGCTGTCGCGCTGCGGCCGACACAGCTGGAGAACCGTCAGCTCGATAAGCAGCGCAGCATCCTGGCGATCGCGGGGCTTGGTGAGGCCGGTATGTCCGGCGCCGAGGTGAAGGCCCTGTATAAAGAACGCATCGTAGCCAAGCTGGTCAATCTCGAGACTGGCAAGTTCAGCGACGAGTTCGATCCGAACACCTTCGACCCACTGGTTGCTGCGAAGGACCCACAGCTGTCCGATGCACTGCCACCAGAGCAGGACATCGCTTCGATCAAGCGCCGTGAGAAGTACAGCGTCGTGTATATCGTCGAAACCGAAGGCGAGCTCGATACATTGGTGCTTCCGGTGCGTGGCTACGGTCTCTGGTCAACGCTCTATGGTTTCCTTGCCCTTCAGGAAGATCTGAATACTGTGGCGGGCCTCGGCTTCTACCAGCACGGTGAAACACCAGGCCTGGGTGGCGAAGTCGACAATCCAAAGTGGCGCAGCCTCTGGGATGGAAAGCAGCTGTACACCGCGGATGGCGAGCTGGCGATCCAGGTCGTCAAAGGCGGGGTCGATCCGCAGAGCCCGAAAGCCGACCATCAGGTCGATGCGCTTGCCGGCGCAACGCTGACCAGTAATGGAGTCAACAACCTGCTGCATTTCTGGCTGGGTGAGAACGGCTTCGGTCCTTTTATCGCTAACCTGCGCGCTGGGGAGGCCTGAGTATGTCGCAACCTACTATTAAGGAAGTCCTGTTCAATCCGGTCTTCAACAACAACCCCATCGGCCTGCAGATTCTAGGAATTTGCTCGGCGCTGGCGGTTACCTCCAACCTGAAAACAGCGCTGGTGATGTCTGTCGCGCTGACCTTGGTGGTCGCGTTCTCCAACCTGTTCATCTCAATGATCCGTAGCCAGATTCCAGGCTCTATCCGCATGATTGTGCAGATGGTGATCATTGCGTCGTTGGTAATCGTGGTTGACCAGGTCCTGAAGGCCTACGCCTTCTCGCTGTCCAAACAGCTGTCGGTGTTCGTCGGGCTGATCATCACCAACTGCATCGTGATGGGCCGTGCCGAGGCGTTTGCCATGCAGAACCCGCCGGTGCTCTCGTTCTTCGACGGTATCGGAAACGGCTTGGGCTACAGCGCTATGCTGATCGTGCTGGGTATCGTTCGCGAGCTGTTCGGTGCTGGCAAACTGATGGGCTATACCATCCTCCCAGTGGTCAATGACGGCGGCTGGTACCAGCCCAACGGCTTGTTGCTGTTGCCTCCGTCGGCGTTTTTCCTGATCGGCATGATCATCTGGGGCATTCGTACCTGGAAGCGTGAGCAGGTCGAGAAGCCGGCCTTCAAGATGGCGCCTCAGGTCTCGAACAAGGAGGCTTATTAATGGAGCATTACATCAGCCTGTTCGTCCGTGCCGTGTTCATCGAGAACATGGCCCTGGCGTTCTTCCTTGGCATGTGTACCTTCATCGCAATCTCGAAGAAGGTCGAAACTGCCATTGGCTTGGGTATCGCGGTCATCGTTGTGCAGGCCATTACCGTTCCCGCCAACAACCTGATCTACACCTACCTGCTGAAGGCCGGTGCGTTGTCATGGGCTGGCTTGCCGGAAGTCGATCTCAGCTTCCTCGGCCTGCTGAGCTACATCGGGGTGATTGCGGCGATCGTTCAGATCCTCGAGATGACCCTCGACAAGTATGTACCCAGCCTCTACAACGCGTTGGGCGTGTTCCTGCCGTTGATCACTGTGAACTGCGCGATCATGGGCGGCACGTTGTTCATGGTCGAGCGCGATTACAACCTGTCTGAAAGTGTGGTCTATGGCATGGGTTCGGGTCTGTCCTGGGCGCTTGCTATCGCCTTGCTTGCTGGCATTCGCGAAAAGCTCAAGTACAGCGATGTGCCGGAAGGCCTTCAGGGCCTCGGGATCACCTTCGTCACCATCGGACTGATGTCGCTGGGCTTCATGTCTTTCTCTGGCGTACAGCTGTAAGGACGGGATGAACTGATGAGTTACGAAATTTTCCTCGCCATCGGCATGTTCACGGCCATTGTGCTTGCACTGGTTGTGATCATCCTCGCGGCGCGCGCCAAGCTGGTATCCAGTGGCGACGTGAGCATCGAGATCAACGGCGAACGCACCATTACAGTTCCGGCGGGCGGCAAGCTTCTGCAGACGTTGGCGGCCAACAATATCTTCCTTTCCTCTGCCTGCGGCGGTGGTGGCACCTGCGCTCAGTGCAAGTGCATCGTCGAGAGCGGCGGTGGTGAGATGCTGCCGACTGAAGAATCTCACTTCACTCGCCGCGAAGCGGGCGAAGGCTGGCGTTTGTCCTGCCAGACTCCGGTCAAAGCGAACATGCAGATCGAAGTGCCGGAAGAAGTGTTCGGCGTAAAGAAATGGGAATGCACCGTACTGTCCAACCCCAACGTGGCGACCTTCATCAAGGAGCTGACGTTGAAGTTGCCAGAGGGTGAGAACGTCGATTTCCGTGCTGGCGGTTATGTGCAGTTGGAGTGCCCGCCGCATGAGGTCCGTTACAAAGACTTCGATATCCAGGAGGAGTATCGCGGCGACTGGGACAAGTTCAATCAGTGGAAGTACGTGTCAAAGGTCGAGGAGACCGTGATTCGTGCCTACTCGATGGCGAACTATCCGGAAGAAGTTGGGCTGGTGAAATTCAATATCCGTATTGCTTCGCCGCCACCCGGTAAAGACGATCTGCCACCTGGCCAGATGTCCTCTTGGGTGTTCAGTTTGAAGCCCGGCGACAAAGTGACCGTGTACGGGCCGTTCGGCGAGTTCTTCGCCAAGGACACCGATGCGGAAATGGTCTTCATCGGCGGCGGTGCGGGTATGGCGCCGATGCGTTCCCATATCTTCGATCAACTCAAGCGTTTGAAGTCCACGCGCAAGATGAGCTTCTGGTACGGCGCTCGCTCGATGCGCGAGGCCTTCTATGTCGAGGAATATGATCAGCTGCAGGCTGAGAACGATAACTTCCAGTGGCACCTTGCGTTGTCCGATCCGCAACCGGAAGACAATTGGGAAGGCCCGACCGGCTTCATTCATAACGTGCTGTACGAGAACTACCTGAAGGGCCATCCGGCGCCTGAAGATTGCGAGTTCTATATGTGCGGACCGCCAATGATGAACGCATCGGTGATCAAGATGCTGACCGACCTGGGCGTTGAACCGGAGAATATCCTGCTCGACGACTTCGGCGGCTAGCATGCCTAAAGCGTTACTACGGCCCGTCTTCGTTGTCGCCTTGGCGACAGCCCTGACGGGCTGTCTGTTTCAGGAGCAGGTGGAAAGCTTCGGCGGGCCGACCATGGGCAGCACCTATTCGGTGAAGTACGTGCCCGGGGACGCCGCGGTTTCCAAAGAGCAGCTGCAGAACGAAACGGATGCGATTTTGGCCGAGATCGACAGCCAGATGTCTACGTACCGTGCTGACTCGGATATCGAGGCTTTCAACGCGCTTCCTGCTGGCACCTGCATGGCCGTGCCTGAGGGGGTTCTGGAGCTCTTCCGAGCCGGCCAGCAGCTCTCGGAGGAAAGCGAAGGCGCTTTCGATCTGACGGTCGAGCCGTTGCTCAATCTCTGGGGCTTTGGCCCGAAGGGCACCGGTGAGCGGATTCCCTCTGCAGACGAGATTGCTCAGGCACGTAAGAATATGGGGCATCAGCATCTTCGTATCGAAGGCGAGCAGCTCTGCAAAGATGCGGCCGTACAGGTTGATTTCAACAGTATCGCTGCAGGCTATGCAGTGGACCGGGTAACCGCAAATCTCGAGGCTTCCGGTGTTCGCCGTTACCTTGTGGAGATTACTGGCGAGCTCAAGGCCCTCGGTCATAAACCTGATGGGGTACCCTGGCGTATTGCAATCGAGGCGCCGCATGACAACGAGCGAGTCGCACAGCGAATTATCGAGCTTGACGGTCTTGGAGTTTCGACGTCAGGTGATTATCGCAACTACTTCGAGCGAGACGGCAAGCGCTATTCGCATACGCTTGATCCACTGACCGGTGCGCCGATCAATCATCGTCTGGCGGCCGTGACGGTTGTCGATCCCTCGACATTGCGGGCAGATGGATTGTCTACTGTTTTAATGGTGCTCGGGCCCGAGCGTGGCCTGGCATATGCGACGGAGCGAAACATTGCAGCGTTTTTCGTGATTCGTGATGGGCAGGAATTTATTAGCAAAAGCACTGAGGCTTTTGATGAGCTGTTTGGTGCAGGAGTAGACGAATGACTTGGTTAATCGTTTTTCTGGTCATGTTGTTAGTGGTGTTCGGCATGTCCATTGGCGTGATCATGGGTCGCAAACCGATTGCAGGCTCCTGCGGGGGCATCGCCAATCTTGGCATCGAGAAGGAATGCTCGATTTGCGGCGGGAGCCGTGAGAAATGTGAAGAGGTGAATGAACAGGCGAGTCGCGGTGGAAAAGCAGATCTCGCGTATGACGCGACCAGACGCTGACAACTGACGTGTTCGAACGCCCGGAATAATCAACGTCCCGGGTGCTGATCTTTGCATGCAGTGTCGAGGCGACCCGAGTGACGGCGCAACGATCCAGGCGGCTGCGCGCCGATGAGCAGCTTCCACTATCTGCTTTACAGAATTCGTTAACAGCGGCAGGACTGCCTGCTGCGTGGTCTGGGGTGAATATGGCTGTCTACAATTACGATGTGGTGGTGTTGGGCTCAGGCCCTGCCGGCGAAGGTGCGGCGATGAATGCCGTCAAGGCTGGCCGTAAGGTTGCCGTGGTTGACAGCAGGCCGCACGTGGGCGGTAACTCGACGCACTTGGGCACCATCCCGTCAAAAGCGCTTCGCCATTCGGTGCGGCAGATCATGCAGTACAACACCAACCCACTGTTCCGCCAGATTGGCGAGCCCCGTTGGTTCTCTTTTCCCGACGTCCTGAAAAGCGCTGAGAGCGTAATCGCCAAGCAGGTTACATCTCGCACTGGCTACTACGCTCGCAACCGCATCGATATCTTCTTCGGCACTGCCAGTTTTGCCGATGAGCAGACGGTCGAAGTCGTCAGTGCGAACGGGATGGTCGAAACGCTGGTAGCGAACCAGTTCATCATTGCGACCGGCTCGCGCCCCTACCGCCCGGCTGATGTCGACTTCACGCATCCTCGTGTCTATGACAGCGACACTATTCTGACCTTGAGCCACACGCCGCGCCGTCTGATTATTTACGGGGCTGGGGTGATCGGCTCCGAGTACGCATCGATCTTCAGCGGCCTTGGTGTACTGGTCGACCTGATCGACAATCGCGACCAGTTGCTCAGCTTCCTTGATGACGAAATTTCCGACGCGCTCAGCTATCACCTGCGCAACAACAACGTGCTCATTCGTCATAACGAGGAGTACGAGCGTGTCGAGGGGGTGGACAATGGCGTAATCCTGCACCTCAAATCTGGCAAGAAGATCAAGGCGGATGCCTTCCTCTGGTGTAACGGTCGCACTGGCAATACCGACAAGCTCGCCTTGGAAAACATCGGCCTCAAGGTCAACAGCCGCGGTCAGATCAAAGTTGACGAGCATTACCGCACTGAGATCGGCAACATCTACGCAGCGGGTGATGTAATTGGTTGGCCATCCCTGGCGAGCGCTGCTTACGATCAGGGGCGGTCGGCAGCGGGCAGCATCGTGGAGAACGATAGCTGGCGTTTCGTCGACGACGTGCCGACCGGTATCTACACCATTCCGGAGATCAGTTCGATCGGTAAGAACGAGCGTGAGCTGACCGAAGCCAAGGTGCCGTACGAAGTAGGCAAGGCTTTTTTCAAAGGCATGGCACGGGCGCAGATTTCAGCCGAGCCGGTCGGTATGCTGAAAATCCTTTTCCATCGCGAGACGCTGGCGGTACTTGGCGTGCACTGTTTCGGCTATCAGGCTTCGGAAATCGTCCACATTGGCCAGGCGATCATGAACCAGCCGGGCGAGGCGAATACGCTGAAGTATTTCATCAATACCACCTTCAACTACCCGACCATGGCCGAGGCTTACCGCGTTGCGGCTTTCGATGGGCTAAACCGGCTTTTTTGAGCGGCTCTGACCGGTGGCCTGAGCCGGTTGGGGAAGATACCCGAGACTGGCGCTGGCCGAATCGGGAAAGTTTTTAAGGGCAGCAATTCCAGGCCGCTGTGATGGCGGCCTCGCTTTATGCGTTGCGCAGCGTCGTGACGGCAAGGCCGGGATAATCGGTAATCAGGCTGTCTACACCGAAATCTGCAAGCCGACGCATCAACGCAGGGTCGTTGACAGTCCAGACCGATACATGCAGACCGAGCTGGCGGGCCTTGGCGATTCGCTCCGGCGTGCATAGCGTCCATTTCAAGGCTAACAGCGAGCAGTCGTACTGCTTGGCCACCTTCAGCGGGTCGAGCCAGGCGTATTCGGCGACCAAGCCGCATGAAAGCTCGGGCGTCAGTCGTTTCAAGGCGCGCAGCACTTCCCGCGATCCTGATGTAACGGTGACCCGGTCGAGCAGGTTATGACGTTCTGCCAGCGCTTTGATCGCCAACACCGAGCGTGCGGCGCGAACGCGCGAGGCGCTTTTAACTTCCAGTTGCCAGTGCTCGAAGTCGCACTGCTCGAACAACTCAGCTAAACGCGGTATGGGGCATGGCTGTTTCCAGTTTGGGCCTCCCTGGCGCGCGTCGTATTGGGTCAGCTCTTGTGCGTCATGCTCGACGACCTTGCCGCGTCGCCCTGTGGTGCGCTTAAGCGTCGGGTCATGGATGACCATCAACTCACCGTCTTTGGACAGGTGCAGATCGAGTTCGCAGCGGCGTACGCCGTGGGCGAGGCATTGCTTGAACCCGGCCAGGGTATTTTCAGGCGCCTCACCCTTTGCGCCGCGGTGGCCATAGATAAGCGTCACGGTTGTCTCTCTGGTTGCAATGACGGGAAATGTTGGTGATGGACAACACTGTCGATCACCCGGTTGCCCTCGAAGTAGACAGAAAAATTGCGGTAATCCCAGCGAGTGATCGGCGGCTGGCCGATCGCCGGACGTTCCTCATCGGCTAGACCAAAACGGTCAAGGACATCGATCTTCGCATCCCCGCGGCTGGGGAGCGGGACGTTGGCCTGGCCTTGCTGGCCGACCGGGATTTTGATGTCGTCAGCGTGTGCAGATGTGTTCAGGCTGGATATCAGCAAAATGAGTAGAAGAGGGCGCATCAATCAGGTCCTTGCGAGCTTTCACGAGCCAGGCGTCGTTCCGCCGCCTGTTTCTGCAGGATATGCCGCGCAAGCAATTGTCGTTGTGCATCAGTCAACGCTTCGAAAGACGTACCGACTGCGAATTTTCCGCTCTCGAGCGCTTGGCAGCTCGCTATACGTGCAGTTAGCAGCATGCCCAGACCCTGCGGCATCAGTGCCAGTTTAAGTAACCATGTCGAACCCACATCAAGCGCTTGGTCGTTTACGAAATTGATGCCGCCTTCTGACAGCACGGTTGCGCGTGGCGGGCCGAGGTCCCGCAGTAGATCCTGAGCGAGCGCCTGACCAATCAGCTCGATACGCTTGTTCTGCACCTTCAGGTAGTTGGCCAGCGTGCGGTTACCCTCGGCTATCTGACGCAGCAGATGCTGCGTCTCGAAGTCGAGTTGGTGGAGTTCGCCGAGCAGTTCGAACCGTTGTGTCGATCCGTGACTTGAGACTGTTTCGGCGTGTTCCGGTGGCAGGATTTCCAGTGCGATCATGTCCTCGATACGATAGTATTCGCGGCGATCATCAGTGTCGTCTATGGGCATGTCGATCCCTGAGCTGCAGTGATGGCTTGAGTGTATCAGGCTGCTTGGCGTCGTCATTCAGCTTGTTATTTCCCGCCAGCGAAAGCGAATCCAACGATCTATGTTCAGACCGCTGTCCGTGTATATCGGGGCGCGCTACACACGCGCCAGACGTCGCAGCCTCTTCGTCTCCTTCATCTCTTTCACCTCCATGATCGGATTGGCGCTCGGTGTGCTGGTCATGATCGTTGTGCTGTCGGTGATGAATGGTTTCGATCATGAAATGCGCAGCCGTGTGTTAGGGATGGTGCCGCACGCCACTATCGAAAGCGCGACGCCTATCGACGACTGGCAGACGATGGCTGAGCGGTTGGCGCAGCATCCCCAAGTCGCTGCGATTGCTCCGTTCATACAGATGCAAGGTTTGCTGACCCATCGCGGGCAGGTGACCAAGATATTGATTAACGCTGTGGACCCGGTTATCGAGCCGGAAGTATCCATCGTGGGCCAGTTTTTTCGTGAGGGTGGGCTAGCAGAACTGGCGCCTGGCGAGTTCGGCATTGTTATCGGTGATAAGGCGGCCAGCACCTTGGGTGTAGCTGTCGGCGACAAGGTCACCTTCGTGGCCCCTGAGGTCACCGTCACGCCGGCGGGTGTCTTCCCGCGCATGAAGCGTTTCACCGTGCGCGGTATTTTTCATGTGGGTGCGGGCGAGATCGATGGTTATGTGGCGATGGCCAATATCTCTGATCTGGCGCGATTGCATCGCTGGGAGCCTGATCAGGTTCAGGGGCTGCGTCTGCGTTTCGTCGATCTGTTTCAGGCCCCGCGTATTGCCTGGGAGCTGGCGGGCCAGTTGGGGGATGAGTTCTATTCCCGGGACTGGACCCGCACCCACGGTAACCTTTACCAGGCAATCCGTATGGAAAAGGCCATGATCGGCCTGCTGCTATTGCTGATCGTCGCGGTAGCAGCCTTCAACATCATTTCCACGCTGGTCATGGTTGTGACGGATAAGCGTGGAGACATCGCAATTTTGCGAACACTTGGCGCGACGCCGCGGCAGATCATGGCGATCTTCATGGTCCAGGGCACCGTGATAGGCGTTGTCGGTACGCTGGTGGGCGCGTTGCTGGGCATCTTCGCAGCGCTCAATGTAAGCAGTTGGATCGCTGCGTTAGAGCGCTTGATCGGGCACAAATTTCTCAACGCAGACGTATATTTCATCGATTATCTGCCATCCCGGCTGATGACGGCCGATGTGATCCAGGTCTGCGCTGCAGCACTGATTCTCAGCTTTTTCGCCACCCTGTATCCGGCGTGGCGTGCGGCCCGGACGCAACCGGCCGAGGCGTTACGATATGAGTGAGTTGCTTATGAATGGACGGTCTGCGAACGAGGCTGCGGTACTGAGCTGCCGCAACCTGGGAAAACGCTACGAACAGGGGCCGGAGTCGGTCAGTGTGCTTTCCGGTCTTGAGCTGGAGTTGTTTCCGGGCCAGCGGGTTGCCATCGTTGGCACGTCCGGCTCAGGCAAGAGCACTCTGCTCAATCTGCTTGGCGGGCTGGATACGCCTAGCGAGGGGAGCGTCTGGCTGGCTGGGGAAGAACTCTCTGCGCTCAGCGAAAAGGACCGCGGCCTGCTGCGTAATCGTGCGCTGGGCTTCGTCTACCAGTTTCATCATCTGCTGCCTGAATTCAGCGCCCTCGAAAACGTCTGCATGCCGCTGCTGATCGGCAAGACACCGATACCGGAAGCGCGAACGCGCGCAACCGAACTGTTGCAGCGTGTGGGGCTTGGCCACCGGCTCGCCCATAAGCCTTCAGAGCTGTCCGGGGGAGAGCGTCAGCGCGTGGCGATCGCGCGTGCCCTGGCGAACCGTCCGGCACTGGTGCTGCTCGATGAACCTACCGGCAACCTTGATCACCACACGGCCCAGGGTATTCAAGACCTGATGCTGGAGCTGAGCAGCTCGTTGCGTACGGCTTTTCTTGTTGTCACGCACGATCCGCAACTGGCGGGGCAGATGGATCACATACTGCGCCTGGAAGATGGCCGGTTGGTGGCAGGCTAATGTTCAGGCCGCTCAGTATCTTCATTGGCAGCCGCTACACGCGGGCCAAGCGCCGCAACCATTTCATTTCATTCATTTCTCTGACATCCATGATTGGTTTGTCGCTGGGTGTGCTGGCGATGATTATTGTGCTGTCGGTCATGAACGGATTCCAGCGCGAGATGAGCAACCGCATCCTCGGCATGGTGCCGCACGCTGTGATTGCCGGTGATGGGCGGCCGGTGGATGACTGGCAATCGCTGGCCCAGCAACTGCAAGCGCACCCGGGGGTGCTCGGCGCTGCACCGATTACCCAGCTCGAGGGCATGCTGTCCTACCGTGGCTCGATGCAGCCAATTGAAATCAACGGCATCGATCCACAGGCCGAGGGTGAAGTGTCGATCCTTGACACCAAGATGGTCGCTGGCAATCTCGACGATCTCGAGGCCGGGGAGTCAGGCGTTATCGTCGGGCTGATGACCGCGCGACGGTTTGGTCTGAAGTTGGGCGATAAGCTCACGCTGATCGTGCCTGAGCTCAGCGATGCGCCTGGCGGTATAACGCCGCGGATGCAGCGTCTGAACGTCGTCGGGGTGTTCAAGGTGGGTGCTGAGCTGGATGGCAGTCTGGCGATGATCCACAGGGCCGATGCAGCCCAGATTCTTCGTTGGCAACCGGGGCAGGTCGAAGGCGTGAGGGTCAGGCTGGCTGATCTTTATCGGGCACCGCAGATCGCAAGCGAGCTTGTCGCCGGTCTCGGAAAGGGTTATCGCAGTGAAGACTGGTCGCTTACCCAGGGCAGTTTGTTCAGCGCGATGAAAATGGAAAAGACCATGATCGGCCTGTTGCTTCTGCTGATCGTGGCGGTGGCAGCGTTCAATATCATCGCCACCCTGATCATGGTAGTCGCCGACAAGCGAGCGGATATCGCGATCCTGCGGACCCTTGGCGCAACGCCACGGCAAATCATGGCGATCTTCATGGTTCAGGGAAGCATCATCGGATTGACAGGAACCCTAATAGGGACGGTACTGGGTGTGCTTGGGGCGATGAACGTCAGTGCCCTGGTCGCCTGGCTGGAAAAGGTATCGGGACAGCACATCTTCAGTTCGGATGTGTACTTCATCAGCACCCTGCCATCTGAGCTGCGGCTGCAAGATGTCTTGCTGGTAACGCTGGCGGCGCTGCTGCTCAGTTTTCTGGCAACGGTCTATCCCGCTTGGCGGGCGGCGCAAACACAGCCGGCCGAAGCACTGCGCTACGAGTAACTACGACGTCAGCGGCGGTCCATCTGCCGCTTGCGCCAACTGCGACCGACCCACCAGCGCCAGTAGCTCTGAGTCGCAACGTAACCCAATACCGCTGCCACGATGCCGACGACGAACGAGCCTAGAAAAAGCGGCTGCCAGTGGCTGTTCAGCATCTGGCGCACCCAGGCAAGGCTAAGTTCCATGGGCATCGGGGAAACCGGCGTGTCCAGTAGCCAGGCACCTACCTTGTAGTTGCAGTAGAACACCGGCGGCATCGTCAGCGGATTGGTCAGCCAGACCAGGCCAACGGCAATCGGCAGGTTGGCCCTGGCCAATACTGCACACAGCGCGGCAGCAAGCATCTGCATGGGCATAGGGATCATGGCCCAGAACAAGCCGATAGCCATCGCCCGGGAAACCGAATGCCGATTAAGATGCAGCAGGTTGGGGTCATGCGTCAGTGTGCCGAGAAACCGCAAAGACTTGTGCGTCTTTAAGCGGTCAGGGTGCGGCATGTAGCGTTTGAAAAAACGACGCGGCATGAAGATTCTCTGGCGGGGTGAAGCGCGCCGATTATGCCTGAAACGAGACCCGGCGCTGAGAGGAGTTGTGACATAAATTCTACACTGTGAGCGCCGACAGGATGTTGGCCAGGCTATATGGCGCGGTGTCTGAATTTGTCAGACGGCCGATGACTGGAACGGACTCCGGAGATCCGATGCGTACAGCGATGCTGGCGCTAGCAGCAGGCCTTCTACTGCTGCGTTTTTTACCGCAATTGCCGCCCGCTTCGGTGTTGCCATTCGTGTTGGTGGCCGGCCTGGTGTTGTTGCCGTTCCGCTGGCGAGCGATCGGATGTTTTCTGTGCGGGTTTGCATGGGCCTGTCTCTGCGCCCATGACGCGTTGCACGATCGCCTTTCGGTTGAGCTTGATGGCCGGACGTTCTGGCTGGAAGGCAAGGTGGCGGGTTTGCCGGATGTTCGCGATGGCGTGGTGCGCTTCGAACTGGTGGATATTTCGTCTCGGCACAGAGGTCTTCCGTCAAGGCTTCGCCTTGCGTGGTACGACGGTCCGGTAATACGGGCGGGCGAGCGATGGCGGGTTGCTGCCAAGTTGAAACGGCCACGGGGCCTGGTCAACCCGCATCCTTTCGATTACGAGGCCTGGCTTCTTGCCCGGCGGATCGGTGCCAGCGGCACGATAAAAGCTGGAGAGCGCGTGGGGGCGGCCGAAGGCGGGTTGGCATGGCGTGACCAGTTACGGCAGCGCTTGCTGGCGGTTGACGCTCAGGGTCGTTCCGGTGCGCTTGCCGCCTTGGTGGTCGGCGATGACAGTGGCCTGTCCACGGCTGATTGGCGCATCCTCCAAGACACCGGAACCGTCCATTTGATGGTCATATCGGGGCAGCATGTTGGCATGCTCGCCGGATTGCTCTACGGTCTGGTGGCGTTGCTGGTGCGTTGGGGTGTCTGGCCGCATCGAGTCGCCTGGTTGCCCTGTGCTTGCGGCCTAGCTCTGGCGGGTTCGCTTGGCTACGGTTGGCTGGCAGGGTTTGAGGTCCCGGTCCAGCGAGCGCTGGTGATGGTCGCCCTCGTGCTCGTGTGGCGTTTACGGTATAGGCAGCTCGGAGTCTGGCTTCCGCTGTTGATCGCGCTCGATGGCGTCCTGCTGTTGGATCCGCTGGTTGGGCTGCAGTCGGGATTCTGGCTGTCTTTCCTGGCAGTTGCGCTGCTTGCTCTGGTGTTTCGTGGTCGGCTTGGCGGCTGGCGTTGGTGGCGTGCATTAGCCCGTGCGCAGTGGAGCATGGGGCTGGGCCTGTTTCCGGTTTTGCTCGCCTTGGGTTTGCCGGTTAGCCTGAGTGGACCGATCGCCAACCTCTTCGCAGTGCCTTTGGTCAGCGTAGTCATCGTACCGCTGTCATTGCTGGGCACGATCTTGTTATGGCTGCCGGTCGTTGGTGAGTCGTTGCTTTGGATTACCGGCGGGTTGCTGGCGATGCTCTTTGATGTGTTGCGATGGTTCGCTGACTGGCAATCCGCGTGGCTGCCCGCGTCGTTGCCAATCTGGGCTTGGTTGTTGGTTGCGCTTGGCGTGCTGCTGATCCTGTTGCCCTCAGGCGTGCCTTTCCGGGCGCTGAGTCTGGTGCTTCTTCTGCCGTTGCTGTTTCCACCGACCAACAAGCCCTTGCCTGGGCAGGCGGAAATCTGGCTGTTCGATGTCGGCCAGGGGCTGGCTGTGCTGGTGCGCACAGAGGAACATGCCCTGCTGTATGACGCAGGACCGCGATATGGTGACTTCGACATTGGTGAACGGGTTGTATTGCCATCGTTGCGCACGCTGGGCGTGAGTGGCCTCGATCTGCTGATTCTCAGCCATGCCGATAGCGACCATGCGGGTGGGGCTCTGGCGATCCAGCGACAGATGCCAGCTGAGCGAGTACGCAGTGGTGAACCGGAGGGCCTGCCCGCTTCCTTAGACGCCGAAATGTGCCGTTCCGGATACGACTGGGAATGGGATCGAGTCCGCTTCACGCTTTGGCGGTCGCCGCAGGCCAGGGATGGGAATCAGTCCTCCTGTGTGCTGCTGATCGAGGCGAATGGCGAACGTCTGCTGCTCACCGGCGACATCGATGTGGAAACTGAACAGGCGCTCATGGACAGCGATCTGCCGCTTGCGGTCGATTGGCTACTGGTGCCGCATCACGGCAGTCGCAGCTCCTCCTCGACGGCGTTCATCGAGGCAACCGGAGCCGGAGGCGCGCTCATCTCGCGCAGCTTGCATAACTCATTCGGCCATCCGCATCCGGATGTGGTGCAGCGGCTGCAGACGGCTGGAGCACAGCTCCATGACACGGCAGAGCGTGGAGCGATGCAGATTCACCTCGGCCGTTTCGAGCCCGCTCGAGGATTACGTGCCGAGCGGCAATTCTGGCGGGAAAAATGAGAACCCGGGCCGTCGGCGGGCTGGCAGCCCTATGCTAGAGTGGCGCCACTTTTTCGAGGGGGATTCATCTCGTGTGGGAGCTGGTTAAAGCGGGCGGCTGGATAATGCTGCCAATCATCCTGTGTTCCATCGCGGCCGCCGGTATTATCGCCGAAAGGCTATGGACGCTTCGGCCTAGCCGAGTGACTCCGCCACACCTGCTCGGCCAGGTGTGGAAATGGATCAAGGACAAGAAGCTCAGCAACCAGAAGCTCAAGGAGCTGCGTGCGGATTCGCCGCTGGGGGAGATCCTGGCTGCTGGTCTGGCTAACTCCAAGCATGGCCGGGAGATCATGAAGGAGTGCATCGAGGAAGCGGCCGCCCGTGTCGTCCACGATCTCGATCGCTACCTTAATGCCTTGGGTACGATTGCAGGTATCGCGCCCTTGCTCGGGCTTCTTGGCACGGTACTGGGCATGATCGAAATCTTCAGTGCCTTTATGGGCGCTGGTATGGCCAACGCGCCGTTGCTTGCAGCGGGGATTTCCAAGGCGTTGATTACCACCGCTGCAGGCCTGATGGTCGGCATTCCGGCATTGTTTTTCCATCGTTTCCTCCTGCGCCGTGTCGAAGAGCTCGTAGTCGGCATGGAGCAGGAAGCGATCAAGCTGGTTGAAGTGGTGCAGGGTGACCGTGACGTCGACCTGGGTGAGGGCAAGGCGTGAAGTTTCGACGCAAGGCGCGGGAGAACGTCGACATCGGTCTGGCCCCGCTGATTGATGTGGTGTTCATCCTGCTGCTGTTCTTCGTGGTGACGACTACATTTACTCGCGAAACCCAGCTCCAGGTTGATCTTCCTGAGGCGGCAAGCGGTGTCCCACCGCAGGAAAATGAGCAGAAGCGGCTGGAAATTGTTATCGACGACAGTGGCAGCTTCAGCCTCAATGGTAAGGCGCTGATCAAGCATGACTTGAGCACGCTGATGGCGGCGCTCAGCAAGGAATCAGGCGGCGATACAAGTTTGCCGATGATCATCAGCGCCGACGGCAAAACGCCACATCAGGCGGTCATTACCGCCATGGATGCGGCCGGCAAACTGGGCTTCGCGCACCTGCGCATCACCACCGTTGAGGCCCAGCCGGAGCCCTGATGTCCTTTGCTGATCGTCTCCAGCGGGCCTGGTACGAAGGGCATCCTGCCTTGGCCCTGCTCGCACCGCTGGAATGGCTCTACCGGCGCGTGGTGATCGCTAAGCGGAAGCGGTTTATCAGCGGGGTGCTCGATTGCTATCGGGCGCCAGTGCCGGTAGTGGTGGTCGGCAATATCACTGTTGGCGGTACCGGCAAGACCCCCTTGATTCTCCGGCTCATCGAGCATTGTCAGCGACGAGGCTTGAAGGTCGGTGTAGTCAGCCGTGGTTACGGCGCCAGACCTCCTTCGTATCCTTGGCGGGTGAAGCCCGAGCACTGCGCCGCCGAAGCTGGCGATGAGCCGTTATTGATTGTGCAACGAACAAATGTACCGGTAATGATCGATCCCGACCGCTCCCGCGCGGTTCGTAGGTTGCTCGAGCTCGAGCCGCTGGATCTGATTCTTTCCGACGATGGGCTGCAGCATTACCGGTTGGCCCGCGATCTGGAGCTAGTCCTTATCGATGCGGCTCGCGGGCTGGGCAACCAACGCTGCTTGCCCGCGGGGCCGCTGCGTGAGCCACTGGAGCGACTGGGATCGGTCGATGCGGTGCTGATAAACGGCGCGTTGACGGACAGTCCCTCCGGTTTCGCATTTGCCCTGCAGCCATCCAAACTAGTCGAGCTGAGCACGGGGCAGGCCTGGCCTCTTGACCATTTTCCGTCGGGCCAGCAGCTGCATGCGGTCGCTGGAATCGGCAATCCACAGCGTTTCTTCACCACGCTCGAGACGCTACACTGGCGGCCGATCCCGCACCCCTTCGCCGATCACGCCCGCTATAGCCTGGAACAACTGAGTTTCAGTCCAGAGCTACCCCTGGTGATGACCGAAAAGGATGCGGTCAAATGCCGGGCTTTCGCGCTGCCGGGCTGGTGTTATCTTCAAGTGCAGGCCGAGCCTTCCGCTGCGTTCGTCACCTGGTTTGATGCCCAGCTGGACCGTTTGCTGCCGCCCGTTCATCTCTAAGCCGCTCGATCTGCCTGGTGCAGTCGGCTGCATCCAAGGACTGTGCCATGGATACCAAACTTCTCGATATTCTTGCATGCCCGCTCTGTAAGGGCCCGCTGAAGCTGACCGATGACAAATCCGAACTGATCTGCAAGGCCGACGGCATGGCCTTTCCGGTCCGGGACGGCATTCCGGTTATGCTCGAAAGCGAAGCCCGCACCCTTGACGTGGATGAGCGTCTGGACAAATGACTAACGCTTACACCGTAGTAATCCCGGCGCGTTACGCATCCACCCGCCTTCCGGGCAAGCCCCTGCAGGACATCGCCGGCAAGCCGATGATTCGTCATGTATGGGAGCAGGCCTGCAGGAGCGGAGCACAGCGGGTGGTGATTGCCACGGACGATCAGCGCATTCTGCAGGCTTGCGAAGGCTTTGGTGCACAGGCATTGCTGACCCGGGTCGACCATAACTCGGGTACTGATCGGCTTGCCGAGGTGGCGGACCAGCTGGGTCTTGCGGCTGATGCGATAGTAGTTAACGTACAGGGCGATGAGCCGTTGATCCCGCCTTCGGTGATCGACCAGGTTGCGTTTAATCTGGCTGCGCACCCCGAAGCGGCTATCGCCACGCTAGCGGAGTCAATCAGTGATCCGCATGCGCTCTTCAACCCGAACGTAGTAAAGGTGCTGAGCGATATCAATGGTCTCGCACTGACCTTCAGCCGTGCGCCGCTGCCGTGGGCTCGCGACGAATTCGCGCGTGATCCTGATGCGCTTCCGAGCGATGTTCCGTACCGTCGGCACATCGGCATCTATGCCTACCGCGCCGGGTTCCTGGCTGACTTCGTGGCTTGGGGTCCATGCTGGCTGGAGAATACCGAGTGCCTCGAGCAGTTACGTGCGCTATGGCACGGCAAACGCATCCACGTTGCCGATGCGGTCGAGGCGCCTCCGGCAGGGGTCGATACCGCCGAAGACCTCGAGCGAGTTCGCAAGCTGCTTGGAGCTTAACGTGAAGGTCCTGTTCGTTTGCATGGGCAACATATGCCGATCGCCGACCGCTGAGGCGGTGTTCCGCAAATGCGCAGAAAGTGCCGGGATGGGTACGCGAGTCACCATCGATTCGGCCGGGACCGATAGCTGGCATGTCGGCAAAGCACCGGATCAGCGTGCTTGCCTGGCAGCCGCCAGACGCGGCTACGACCTTGCAGCGCTAAGGGCGCGTCAGGTCTCCGTGGACGATTTTCAGCGTTTTGATCTGATCCTGGCGATGGATCACGACAACCTGGAGCGGCTGCGTGCCCTGCGCCCGGCAAACTGTAATGCTCAGGTTGATCTGTTTCTGCGCCGATACGGGTTAGGTGAGGATGCCGTGCCGGACCCGTATTATGGCGGCGAGGACGGTTTCGAACAGGTGCTCGATCTGATTGAAGATGGCGCTGCGCAATTGCTCGACGAGATCAGAGGGCGTCAATGAGTCTTCATGTCGAACAGGGTCGTTCACTCAAGGCGTTCAACACCTTCGCTGTCGAAGCCCGTGCCGCCTATTTCGCTGAGGCGCACGACGATCAGGCGGTAGCCGAGGCGATCGACGAGGCCCGTCGCCTTGATGTCCCGCTATGGATACTGGGCGGGGGCAGCAATCTGCTACTGACCGGCGATGTAGATGCACTGGTGCTGCGCATGGCGAGCCGCGGTATTCGTGTCCTCGAAGATGACGGCCAGCGGGTAGTGATCGAGGCGGAGGCTGGCGAACCCTGGCATCCATTCGTGTTGCGTAGCCTGGAGCTGGGTTTGGCTGGGTTGGAAAACCTCAGCCTGATACCCGGTACGGTCGGTGCGGCACCCATCCAGAACGTCGGCGCGTACGGTGTCGAGATCAAGGATGTCTTCGCTGGTTTGACTGCGCTGGACCGTCAAACGGGAGATTTGGTCGAGTTTGATCTGAACGCATGCGAGTTTGCCTACCGCGATAGTCTGTTCAAGCGGCAGGCCGGTCGCTATGTGATTCTTCGAGTGCGCTTCGTGCTTCACCGGGCTGCGGCTGTGCGTCTCGAATATGGCCCCCTGCGTCATTGGCTTCAGCAGCACGGTATCCAGTCACCGACTGCGGTGGACGTCAGTCGTGCAGTCTGCTCGATTCGCCGTGAAAAGCTGCCAGACCCCCGGGTCCTCGGAAATGCCGGCAGTTTTTTCAAAAACCCATTGGTTGCTCAGACGAATGCTGACGCCTTGCTCGTGCGATATCCCGATTTGGTAGCGTTTCCGCAGGGAGACGGGCAGGTCAAGCTTGCCGCTGGCTGGTTAATCGAGCGTGCAGGCTGGAAGGGGCGCCGAGAGGGGGATGCGGGTGTCCACCGGCTGCAGGCGCTGGTGCTGGTCAACTACGGCCAGGCAAATGGTCAGCAGATCCTGCAGCTTGCCGAAAAGATCCAAGCTGACATTCTGGAGCGCTTTGGTGTGCAGTTGGAAATCGAGCCTAACGTCGTCTGACTAAGGGTTGGTTCGCCGCGCCCATTTCTTGCTTTCATAACAATAGATCGGTGCTTCAAGGCTTCCGGCTACATCGACGCTGTGACTGCATGCTAGGCAGCCATTCCCCCGTATTTGCGCGCCTGACGAAAGTGCAGGGCAGCAGCGTTTAGGTGGTCGCCGACAAAAAAAGGGATGCCGAAGCATCCCTTTTTTATTGCCGAGTCGATCAATCCTGACGCTTGTCTGCTTCCTGCGGCTTGGCTTGATCAGCAACATCCGTGTCGGCTTCAGTGGTGGATTTGATCGCATCCACTTCAGGCTGGAGCGGTTCGGCAGCCGGCTGTTCGGCTTCCGTTTGAACCGATGACACGTCCGGCTTCGGAGCGACCTTGAGGCTTTGCTCCACATTATCGTTCGCGGTGCTAACCGATTGCTCGGTGGCTGGAGCGCTGTCCGGCCCACTGACAACGATTTCGGGGCTGGTCAGTTCCGGTGCTGCCGGAGCTTTGGTTTCGGTCGGGGCTTGCGCTTCAGCTTCAGCTGCTTCCTTGGCCAGACGCTCTTGCTCCAGGCGGCGACGACGCACCTCACGTGGATCATTAGGCGCACGACCGCTTGCAGTCACGATCGGCGCTTCAGTCTCGGCAGCTGTCTGCACAGGCTCTGCGGCAACAGGTGTGGCTACCGCCTGCGCAGGCTCGGGCTCGATTGTCGGTGCCTTCGGCTCGCTGGGCGCCTGCAGTGCAGGGGCCGGCTCGGCTTCGGCCATCGCAGGCGCTATAACTCCGCCATCCAGCGCTCCGGTGGCATCGGCTGGCTTGTCAGCTTCGGTTGCTTCAGTCAGATTGTTAAAGGTTGCGGCTGGCGCTGATGTTTCTGCTTCCTTTGTTTCGCCCTGAGGCTCAGCGGGTGCGGCGTCGGTGTCTGCGGTGTTCGCCGCAAGAGCGGCAGCAGTCGCGGCAATAGCGACCTGCTCAGATTTCACCGGTGCATTGCTTTCGCTGATCCCGGCGTTGTTGCTCTGAGCATCGTCGTCGATCTCGTTGCCATTGGCATCGCGTTGGCGGTCACGACGGTTGCTGCGACGACGCTGGCCGCGAGAGCGGCGGCGAGGACGATCGCTACCTTCTGACGAATCCTGATCCTCCTGGGCCGCCTCCACAGTTTCGTTTTGTTGTTCTTCCACGTTCTCGGCTGGTTCTACACGAGGTTTGCGCTCTTCGCGGGGTGCACGAGGCTTGCGCTCGGGGCTCTCTTCGCTGGCCGTTGCCGCGGGTGCGGCCTGGGTGGAATCGTCGAGTGGCGCGCGCAGTTCACGCTTGCGCTCTTCTCGCGGCTGCCGATCCTCGCGCGGGGTGCGTTCGCGACGTGGTTGCTGTTGCGACTGTGCATTGTTTTCGCTGGCTTCGACTGGCTCACGGGATTCGCGCGGTTCGCGGGCCTCGCGAGGCTTGCGCTCTTCGCGTGGCGGACGAGGCTGACGCTCTTCGCGAGGCTGCCGGTCTTCACGAGGAGCGCGCTCTTCGCGAGGCTTGCGTTCTTCGTCGCGGTTGCTGCGCGAATCGCGGCGACGGTTCTGCTGGCGCCCGCTACGGCGTTCATCGTTGCGTTGTGGGCGACTAGTTGCGGCGGGTTTCTTCTCGACTTCTGCGGCTGGCGCTTCCTGCTTGCCGGCGAAGAGGCCGACCAGCGATTTGACCAGACCCTTGAACAGGCTCGGCTCCTGGGCGGCAGGTGCACGCAGTTCAGTCGGTGCAGTGCTTGGGGTCGGCGCTGGCGCAGTACGCTGCGGTGCGGTCTTGACGGCCGCTTCCTGGCGAACCAGCGTGCGCGTCGAGCTGACTGGCTGAGCTTCCTCAACCTCGGTTGGGCTCATTTCATAGCTGGCCTGACCGGCAACAATTTCAGGGCTGTCGTCGCGCAGACGCTGCACTTCGAAGTGCGGGGTCTCCAAGTGATCGTCCGGCAGGATGAAAATGCGCGCTCGGCTGCGCAGTTCGATCTTGGTGATAGCGTTGCGCTTTTCGTTGAGGAGGAAGGCGGCGACCTGGAACGGCACGCGGGCGCGAACCTCGGCGGTGCGATCCTTCAGCGCTTCTTCCTCGATCAGGCGCAGGATCGCCAGCGACAGCGATTCGACGTCGCGAATGATCCCTTGGCCATTGCAGCGCGGGCAGACGATACCGCTGGTTTCACCGAGCGACGGGCGCAGGCGCTGACGGGACATTTCCAGCAAGCCGAAGCGCGAAATGCGGCCGACCTGAATGCGTGCGCGGTCGGCTTCGAGAGCTTCGCGGACCTTTTCTTCCACGGCGCGTTGGTTCTTCGCCGGGGTCATGTCGATGAAATCGATAACGATCAGGCCGCCGATATCGCGCAGACGCAGCTGACGGGCGATTTCCTCGGCCGCTTCGAGGTTGGTCTGCAACGCGGTTTCTTCGATGTCGCCGCCTTTAGTGGCGCGCGCCGAGTTGATGTCGATAGACACCAGTGCCTCGGTCGGATCGATGACGATGGATCCGCCGGACGGCAGCTTCACTTCACGCTGGAATGCGGTTTCGATCTGGCTTTCAATCTGGAAACGATTGAACAGTGGCACGCTGTCCTCGTACAGCTTGATCTTGCTGGCGTACTGCGGCATGACCTGTTGGATGAACGACAGCGCCTCGTCCTGAGCTTCAACGCTGTCGATCAACACTTCGCCGATGTCCTGGCGCAGATAGTCGCGGATGGCGCGGATGATGACGTTCGATTCCTGATAGATCAGGAAGGGGGCGGGGCGATCCTGGGAGGCTTCTTTGACAGCGCTCCATAGCTGCAACAGATAATCCAGATCCCACTGCATTTCTTCGCTGGAGCGGCCGAGGCCAGCGGTCCGAACAATCAGACCCATGTCGGCTGGAACGTTGAGGCCATTCAGCGCTTCACGGAGCTCGTTGCGCTCTTCGCCCTCGATGCGGCGGGAGATACCGCCGGCACGCGGGTTGTTGGGCATCAGAACAAGGTAGCGGCCAGCGAGGCTGATAAAGGTGGTCAGGGCTGCGCCTTTGTTGCCGCGCTCTTCCTTCTCGACCTGGACGATCACTTCCTGGCCTTCGCTCAATACTTCCTTGATGTTGACGCGACCTTCTGGCGCCTTCTTGAAGTACTCGCGGGAGATTTCTTTGAGCGGGAGAAACCCGTGGCGGTCAGCGCCGAAGTCTACAAAGGCGGCTTCGAGGCTGGGCTCGACGCGTGTGATCTTGCCTTTGTATATGTTCGCCTTCTTCTGTTCGCGAGCGCCGGACTCGATGTCGAGGTCGAACAGGCGCTGGCCGTCGACCAGTGCGACACGCAACTCTTCAGGCTGAGTTGCGTTAATTAGCATTCTTTTCATGTAGTACCGTCGGTTTCCAGAGCAGCGGAAACGGCGTTTCGGCACACACGACTCTCGCGGTCGGTGTCAGGTGAGTCAGGAATGGTTGTAAGGCACTCCAGTGTCCAGCGATGTGAGGCCAGTTGGGCCAGCGTCGCGACGACGTCTCCTGCTTACTGTCGGAACAGAAGCAATGGTTCGGGAGGAGGAATCAGCCAGCGGTAGCGGACGGAATGAAGCGTCTATGAAAGCCTTTGCTACGCAATCCGAGGGCTGTACATCTCCACCCAACACTCATACTTTGAAAATCGGGTGCCGCTCGCAGAATCCGGGAGCGGGTTATCGATTGGCGTGATTCCCTATCGGGGGCACGCATCATGTCTTCAAGGCTTGTTTCAGAACTTGTGCTACTTGAGAAAAGCTCCGTTGGACGGCCTCACGTCCTCAAACATTACTGGGCCGGGAATGGCGGTTTCGCTGGCATCCCCCTACCTGTCCGCTTTTGGCGGCGTCTGGACTATAACAGCAATGTTTAAGTGCTTCAAATAAGGGAATATTGATATCATCCGCGGATGACAAATACCCCTTCTCAGACCTCCGGCGTGCAAATGCTCGAGGTCTCGCCGGAGCTTGCCGGTCAGCGCATTGACAATTTTCTTCGTACTCAACTCAAGGGTGTGCCCAAGACCTTGATCTACCGCATTTTGCGCAAGGGCGAGGTGCGGGTAAACAAAGGACGTATCAAGCCTGAGTACAAGCTCCAGGCGGGGGATGTCGTGCGAGTGCCGCCGCTCAGGTTGCCGGAGCGGGACGAGCCGGTCCCGCTCGCGCAAGGTCTTCTTGAGCGCCTTGAGGCGGCAATAGTCTTCGAAGACAAGGCGTTGATCGTGCTGAACAAACCGGCTGGTATCGCCGTGCATGGTGGCAGCGGGCTCAGTTTCGGGGTGATCGAGGCGCTGCGTCAGCTGCGCCCGGATGCTAAGGAATTAGAGCTGGTGCATCGCCTGGATCGGGATACCTCCGGGCTGCTGATGGTCGCGAAGAAACGCAGCATGTTGCGTCACCTGCATCAGCAATTGCGGGACGATGGTGTTGATAAGCGCTATATGGCGCTCGTGCGGGGCCGCTGGGACACCAGCAAGAAACAGGTAAATGCGCCTTTGCTGAAGAATACGCTGCGCTCGGGTGAGCGGATGGTGGAGGTCACCGACGAGGGCAAGGACGCCCTGACGCTTTTTCGAGTGCTCCGCCGTTTTGGCGACTTCGCTACGCTGATCGAGGCTAAGCCAGTAACCGGGCGTACGCATCAGATTCGCGTGCATGCTCGGCATGCCGGACACAGCATTGCTGGAGACAGTAAATATGGGGATGAAGAATTTTCCGCTGTTATCCGTGATCTGGGTGGTAAGCGGCTGTTTCTGCATGCCTATGCGCTGAGAGTGCCTTTGCCTGATGGCGGCGAACTGAGTCTGGAAGCGCCGGTCGATGATGTCTGGTCTCGGACGCTGGAGAGGCTTGGTGAATAAATACGAACTGCTGATCTTCGACTGGGACGGAACGCTGGTGGATTCGATCGGGCGTATCGTCGAATCCATACTGGTTGCTGCCGCCAGGTGTGACCTGCCGCGCCTGGATGAGCACAGTATCAAGGGAATCATTGGGCTAGGTTTGCCTGAAGCGATTGCCGTGCTGTATCCAGACGTGACGGACCGGAAGCTGGTCGAGGCGTTTCGTCGTGCCTACGCCGATCATTATTTGGCATTGGAAGCTGAGCCATCGATGCTCTACCCAGGGGTCGCGACGGCGCTGCAACAGTTTCGTGAGCAGGGGCATCAGCTTGCCGTGGCGACCGGTAAGGGGCGGCGCGGCCTCGATAGGGTGCTGGCCGGGCAGGGCTGGAGCGACTTCTTCGATGTGACCCGTTGTGCCGACGAGACGGCGAGCAAACCTGATCCGCTGATGATTCATGAGATTCTCGAACACTGCGGCGTCAGCCCCGAGCGAGCCCTGATGATCGGGGACTCGGTTTTCGATCTGGAGATGGCTAGGCGAGCTGGTGTGGACAGCGTTGCGGTTTCCTACGGTGCGCAGCCTCTCGATGTGCTGTTGTCGTGCTCGCCATGCATGGCTATCAATTGTTTCTCGGAGCTTGGTGAGTGGTTGTGCTCTGTTACTAATCCCGCTGAGGTAGTTGCGAATGTCGGATGAATGGGGGAGGCCCGTGAGCGAGTCAAAGGAAGACGCTAACAGCTGGAAGCTGTTGGAAAAGACGCTGCTTGCAGGGGTGCAGGAACAGCGGCGAGCTCGGCGCTGGGGGATATTTTTCAAGCTGTTGACCTTTGTCTATCTCTTCGGGGCGCTGCTGATGTTCTCGCCCTTGTTGCAGGTCGGGGATGGGAAGGCTGCCGGCGAGGCTCATACCGCTGTCATCAATGTTCGAGGGATGATTGCTGACGAAGAGGCGGCGAGTGCGGACAATATCGTCGGTGCGCTGCGTGCGGCCTTTGAGGATTCCAATACCAAAGGGGTGGTGCTGCGGATCAATAGTCCGGGCGGCAGTCCGGTGCAGTCCGGTTATATCTATGACGAGATCCGCCGGCTGCGTGGCGAATACCCGGCGATCAAGGTCTATGCGGTGATTGCTGATTTGGGTGCTTCGGGTGCCTATTACATCGCTAGTGCCGCAGATGAAATCTATGCCGACAAGTCAAGTTTGGTTGGTTCCATTGGTGTCACGGCGGCGACCTTCGGGTTTGTCGAGACAATGGACAAGCTGGGTGTTGAGCGCCGGGTGTACACCTCGGGTGAACACAAAGCGTTTCTAGATCCCTTTCAGCCGGAAAAGCCAGAGGAAACCGAGTTCTGGCGCAGTGTGCTTGCCACCACTCATCGACAGTTCATCGATAGCGTAAAGCAAGGCCGTGGCGACCGGCTGCAAGTCGCGGGGCATCCCGAGCTTTTTTCCGGGCTCATATGGTCTGGTGAGCAGGCGCTTGAGCTTGGTTTGATCGATGGTCTTGGCAATACCAGCTATGTTGCGCGCGAGGTGATCGGGGAGAGTGAGCTGGTCGATTTCACGGTAAAGGACTCCCCGTTGGAGCGGTTCACCAAGCAGCTCGGAGTCAGTATCGGTTCGCAGTTGGCCCTGTGGATGGGGTTCCAGGGTCCGCAGCTACGTTAGCTTCCTGTCGGCCTGTCACGGCACTTCGATTCCGGCGTGGTTGAGCATGTCGACCAGTCGGATCAGCGGGAGCCCGATCAGGCTTGTGACATCTGATCCTTCGGTGGCGCGAAACAGGCTGATCCCCAGGCCTTCGGCCTTGAAGCTACCTGCGCAATCAAAGGGTTGCTCGGCCTGTAGGTAGCGCTCGATCTGTTGGTCGCTGAGCGCACGGAAGTGGACAGTAAATCGTACGCAGTCGACCTGTGTCGTCCCGGTATGGCTGTCCAGCAGCGCAAGTCCAGTCAGAAAACTTACGCTTTTGCCGCTGCAGGCCTGCAGTTGCTGCTTTGCTCGCTCGAATGTGTAAGGTTTGCCGAGGATTCTCTCCCCAAGCACGGCCACCTGGTCGGAACCTATGATCAAATGCTGCTGGTGGGTCGATGCCAGTGCCTGAGCTTTTTCAAGGGCCAGTCGGCGTACAAGCTGTTCCGGCCGTTCTCCCGCCCGGGCAGTTTCGTCTATCTCCGGGGCCCCGCAATCGAACTTCAGATGCAGGCGTGAAAGCTGTTCTCGTCGGTAGGGGGAGCTTGAAGCGAGAAGCAGGTGGCGCATTTTCCTTCCTTTTATATAGCTGTCAGATTGGTGGTTGGCTTGGCTCGATTGTCCGGCTGAATTCCTTTGACAGTCGAGGGTCGCATCCCTAGAATGCCGCGCTTATGTTGAAAGGACCAATACCTCCGCACGTAGATCCGCGCAAGCTCGCTGACCGAGCGGCTGCCCTCAAGGGTGAGCTGCAATTGTCCGAGCTGAAGCGGCTCGTCGATCCTCTCGAGGACAATAAGGGTGTGGTGCGTGCCAGTTTTGATTTCGGGCGCGACGAGCAGCGCACTGTGGTCATCCACAGCGAGCTGGATGTTGAGGTTACGATGATTTGCCAGCGTTGTCTGGAGCCGGTTGTTCTGCCTATTCACAGCGAGTGCGATTATGCCGTGGTGAATGAGGGTTCGAGCAGTCAGCACCTGCCCAAGGGCTATGACGTGCTGGAAGTGGGAGAGGATCCTCTGGATCTGCTGGCGCTGGTTGAAGAGGAGCTTCTGCTCGCTCTTCCGATTGTTCCACTCCATGACCAAGAAGTTTGCCAGCCGCCGGCTGGGCCTGATGAGCCCGAGCCGAATGAGGACGAGGTATCGCGGTCCAACCCGTTCAGCGTACTGGCTCAGTTAAAGCGTGACCCAAACGTTTAGGAGTTGATCCCAATGGCTGTTCAGCAGAACAAAAAATCCCGTTCCGCCCGTGACATGCGTCGCTCGCACGACGCACTCGAGCCGAACGCCCTGTCCGTAGAAAAGAGCACAGGTGAAGTTCACCTGCGTCACCACGTTTCTCCGGAAGGTTTTTATCGTGGTCGTAAAGTGATCGATAAGGGCGCTGACGAGTAAATCTTGTCTGCTCCGGTCATAGCGATCGATGCAATGGGTGGGGACTTCGGTCCCCACTGCATTGTTCCGGCCAGTGTCCAATGTCTGGCTGAAGTCCCCTCGCTGCATCTGGCCCTGGTTGGCCAATCCTCCTTGCTTGAAGAAATTATCGCTCAGCATCCAGCCGTCGATCGCGCTCGTCTTGCGATTGTCGACGCCGATGAAGTGATCGGTATGGATGAGCGCCCGGCACAGGCGTTGCGCGCCAAACCGCGCTCCTCCATGCGTGTCGCGCTGGAAATGGTGCGTGATGGACAGGCCCAGGCGTGTGTCAGCGCTGGCAATACCGGGGCGCTGATGGCGCTTGCCCGGCAGGTACTGAAAACGCTCCCTGGGGTTGACCGCCCCGCAATGGTGACTGCGATTCCCACGCTTGAGGGGTCGTGCTTGTTGCTCGACCTTGGCGCGAACGTGGACTGCACTGCGGAGCAGCTTTATCAATTCGCGGTGATGGGGTCGGTTGCGGCGCAAAGTCTCGGCATCGAGCAGCCGCGCGTGTCGTTGCTGAATATTGGTACCGAAGAGATCAAGGGCAACCAGCAAGTCAAGGCGGCGGCGGGGTTGTTGCAGCAGGCCAGCGGTATCAACTATCAAGGCTTCATCGAGGGTGATGGGTTGTTCCGCGGCGAAACGGATGTAGCGGTATGCGATGGCTTTGTTGGCAATATCCTGCTGAAGTCCAGCGAAGGTCTGGCGCATATGGTTGCCCTGCGCGTCGAAATGCTTTTCCGCCGCTCATTCATTTCACGCCTGGTGGGCGCGCTGGCTCTGCCGCTGTTGCGTCAATTGCGGGCTGACCTGCGTCCGGCTCAGTACAACGGTGCCAGCTTTCTTGGGCTTCAAGGTATCGTCGTAAAAAGCCATGGTGCCGCGGGAGCTGAGGGTTTTCGGTCGGCTATACGCCGTGCAGCTCAGGATCTGGAGCGAAACCTTCCGGCCCAATTAAGCCGCCGTCTCGAGCACTTGCTTGTGACCGCTCGGTCTACAAGCGACCCTGGTGATGTGACCGCTACCGGTGGCTCGCCATCCAACTGACGATTCGTTGTGCCCTTTACGCGTATTCTTTCCCGACGAACAACCACAAGAGAGCCGTTTCATGTCTGCATCACTTGCATTCGTCTTTCCAGGTCAGGGGTCCCAGGCCCTTGGCATGCTTGCCGAGCACGGTGTACAGCAATCGCTGGTCATCGATACCTTCGCCGAAGCCTCGTCCGTGCTGGGTTACGATCTTTGGGCGCTTTGCCAGCAGGGTCCGGAAGATCAGCTTAACCAGACTGACAAGACTCAGCCGGCCATTCTGACCGCTTCGATTGCCTTGTGGCGTTTGTGGCTGGCTGAGGGCGGTGCGAAACCGGCCTTCGTTGCGGGCCACAGTTTGGGCGAGTACTCGGCGCTGGTCGCTGCTGGTAGCCTGCCGTTTACCGATGCGGTGAAGCTGGTTGAGTTGCGGGGTCAGCTGATGCAGCAGGCCGTTCCGGCCGGCACCGGCGGCATGGCAGCGATTTTGGGCCTGGACGATGCCGATGTACTGGCAGCATGTGGCGAAGCAGCGCAGGGCGAGGTCGTAAGCGCGGTCAACTTCAATGCGCCTGGCCAAGTCGTGATTGCCGGAAATGCTGCAGCGGTCGGGCGAGCCATTGAGGCCTGTAAGGCCAAAGGGGCCAAGCGCGCCATGCCGCTGCCAGTCAGCGTACCCTCTCACTGTGATCTGATGCGTCCGGCGGCCGAGCAATTTTCCGCTGCTGTCACGGCTGCGGCCTGGCAAGCACCCGAAATTCCCCTGGTGCAGAACGTCAGTGCAGCGATCGTTTCGGATCTCGATTCGCTCAAGCGCGATCTGTTGGCTCAGCTTTATAGTCCGGTTCGCTGGGTCGAAAGCATTGTCGTGTTGAGTGAGCACGGTGTGACCGATCTGATCGAGTGTGGTCCCGGTAAGGTGCTTTCTGGTCTTAACAAGCGCTGCGTCAAAGGCCTCAACACCTACAATCTGGATACCCCCGAAGATTTCACGGCCACCCGTGGCGCGGTGATCTGAACAAGGAGAAATGTATGAATCTGCAAGGCAAGGTCGCGCTGGTAACAGGCGCCAGTCGTGGAATCGGTCAGGCCATCGCGCTTGAGCTCGGTCGTCAGGGTGCCATCGTAATCGGCACGGCAACCTCATCTTCAGGCGCTGAACGCATCGCCGAAACGCTCAAAGAGAACGGCATAGAAGGTGCTGGCTTGGTGCTGGATGTCACCAGCGATAAGTCGGTTGCCACCACCCTTGAGCATATCCAGCAGCATCTCGGTCAGCCGGCTATCCTCGTGAACAATGCCGGCATCACACGCGACAACCTGATGCTGCGGATGAAAGATGACGAATGGCATGACGTGATCAATACCAATCTCAGTAGCCTGTATCGTCTGACCAAAGGTGTCTTGCGTGGAATGACCAAGGCGCGCTGGGGGCGGATTATCAGCATTGGTTCCGTGGTAGGTGCCATGGGCAACGCTGGGCAGGTAAACTACGCGGCAGCCAAGGCCGGACTTGAAGGTTTTAGTCGGGCACTGGCCCGTGAAGTCGGTTCGCGTGGTATCACGGTGAATTCCGTGGCGCCTGGTTTCATCGATACGGACATGACGCGTGAGCTTCCTGAAGCTCAGCGTGACGCATTGCTGGGACAGATACCTCTGGGTCGTCTTGGGCAAGCGGAAGAGATTGCCAAGGTTGTCGCTTTCCTGGCTTCTGACGGTGCCGCCTATGTCACCGGGGCTACGGTCCCGGTGAACGGTGGCATGTATATGAGCTAATGTGACGCCCAACGCATGTACGCAGTCATAACGGCTGATTAGTTTCGTTATAAATTGCGGTTTGTTTATAGACAGATGGTTGAAGGCAGGTTCATGCTTGCCCGCTTTCAGCTTGAAATGCGGAAAACGCTTTCTATACACTACCGCGCAGACCAGCTGCCTGATTTTTCCATAGGAGTGAAAACAAGGTATGAGCACCATCGAAGAACGCGTCAAGAAAATCGTTGCCGAGCAACTTGGCGTCAAGGAAGAGGAAGTTACCAACAGCGCTTCCTTCGTCGAAGACCTGGGTGCCGACTCCCTTGATACCGTTGAGCTGGTGATGGCTCTGGAAGAGGAATTCGAGACCGAAATCCCGGACGAGCAAGCCGAGAAGATCACCACTGTTCAAGAAGCTATCGATTACATCAACGCTCACGCGCAGTAAGTCGTAGTCCTGCTTCGAACCAGTAAGCCGCACTGCCTTCAATGGGCAGTGCGGCTTTTGTTTGAGTTAGTTGA
>NZ_AGSX01000183.1 GCF_000235745.1 Stutzerimonas stutzeri SDM-LAC
GGACGCCGCCTATGACTTCGGTCTTGGTGCGGGTTTCTACCTGAACGCGACCCAGGAGCCCTGGGCTCAGCATTACCGCATGCACGATTATGTGGTCGATGAATTGCCGGTGCTGATCGAGACGAACTTTCCGGCTTCGGACAAGCGCGGCATCAGCGGGCATTCCATGGGGGGGCACGGTGCGCTGGTTTGCGCGTTGAGGAACCCCGGGCGGTATCAGTCGCTATCGGCTTTCGCGCCGATTGCCAACCCGGCCGATTGCCCGTGGGGCGAAAAGGCGTTTTCCAATTACCTTGGGGAAGACCGCTCACGCTGGCGTGATTGGGATGCCTGTGCCCTGATTGCCAAGGCGCAGGAGAAGTTGCCGATACTGGTCGACCAAGGGGATCGTGATGATTTCATGGCCAATCAGCTCAAGCCCGATGCTCTCGAGGTTGCCGCAAAGGCGGCGCGACATCCGCTAACGCTGCGCATCCAGCCGGGCTATGACCATAGCTACTACTTTATTGCCAGCTTTATCGACGATCACCTGCGCCATCATGCGCGGGCGTTGAACGGTTGAAATCTGCTGCGTTTGACGCTCGTGCCGACCGCGCTCACGCCTCGTGGGAGCGAGCTTGCTCGCGAAGCGGCCGCCGCAGGTGTTTCAGATACCACCCTAGCGGCTAGCAACCCCCAAAAGGTGCGGTTCGCTGCAAGAAAAAAGGCCCGACCGGTTACCCGGTCGGGCCTTCCATCGCAAGGAGCTAGAGCGATGGATAATCGGTGTAGCCCTCGGCGCCCTTGGCGTAGAACAGCTCGGGACGCGGCTCGTTGAGCGGGGCGTCCTGGCGTAGGCGCCCGACCAGGTCTGGGTTGGCGATGTACGGAATACCGAATGCAACCGCGTCGGCTTTGCCTGCTTCCAGCCAGGCGTTGGCCTGTTCCTTGGTGAAGCGCTCGTTGGCGATGTAGACGCCGCCGAAGATATCTTTCAGTTGCGGGCCGAGGCTGTCCTCGCCGGCTTTCTCACGGGTGCAGATAAAGGCGATGCCACGCTTGCCCAGCTCACGTGCGACATGACCGAAGGTTTGCGCACGATTGGAGTCGCCCATGTCGTGAGTGTCGGCTCGTGGCGCCAGGTGCACACCCACGCGGCCAGCGCCCCAGACTCCAACCGCAGCGTCCGTGACTTCCAGCAGGAGACGTGCACGGTTTTCCAGTGATCCGCCGTACTGATCGGTGCGCTGGTTGGTGCTGTCCTGCAGGAACTGGTCAAGCAGGTAGCCATTGGCACCGTGAATTTCAACGCCGTCGAAACCTGCTTCCCGCGCATTTTCAGCCCCCTTGCGGTAAGCCTCGACGATGCCGGCGATTTCTTCGGTCTCCAGAGCGCGTGGGGTTTCGTAATCTTTCATCGGGCGAACCAGGCTGACGTGCCCGGCGGGCTTGATAGCGCTCGGTGCAACCGGAAGCTGGCCGTCGAGGTAGATCGGATCGGAAATCCGGCCAACGTGCCAGAGCTGCAGGACGATCTTGCCGCCCTTGGCGTGGACCGCATCGGTTACCTTTCTCCAGCCCTGTACCTGCTCGGCGGACCAGATGCCGGGGGTGTCCGGGTAGCCGACGCCCATCGGCGTGACCGAGGTGGCTTCGCTGATGATCAGGCCGGCATCGGCCCGCTGGGCGTAGTACTCGGCGATCAGGTCACCGGGCACGCGGCCAGGCTCGGCGCGGCAACGGGTTAGCGGTGCCATGATGATGCGGTTGGCCAGTTCCAGTTCGCCAATCTTGATCGGGTCGAAAAGTGTAGGCATAGCGATGCTGCTCCTTTACACGGTGAGGGCTGCGAAGTTCAGAGTTCACGGCCAAGACGGGCTACGAAGGCTTCGATAGCCGGTTCATTGCGTTTGAAAAAATGCCACTGGCCGACCTTGCGGTTGGTGATCAGTCCCGCTCGCTGCAGTGTTGCCAGATGAGCCGAAACCGTGGATTGCGATAGCCCGGCGCGCTGGTCGATCTGCCCGGCGCAGACCCCGTTCTCGAGCGAATGGTGCTGCTCGGAGAAGTAACGCTGCGGTTCTTTCAACCAGCCCAGAATTTCCCGCCGCAAAGGGTGGGCAATTGCCTTGAGGATGTCGTCCAGTTCGTCGGGCATGCTGTTATCCGGTTCGGTATATCGCGATGGAGCGAACTATATATCGCTGAAAAACGATATGAGATCGATTCGGTTGATGATGGTTATCGTCACTATCGATCTGCAGGCTTCTTACCGCTGCGACTTCAATGGCTGCTGCTGTCCTGTAGAATCGCGGGCTGAACTTTTCGAGGGCTATGACTATGCGAATCGGCCACGGCTATGACGTGCATCGTTTCGGTGAGGGCGATTTCGTCACCCTCGGCGGGGTGCGGATTCCTCACAGGTTCGGCCTGCTCGCGCATTCGGACGGCGATGTGCTGCTGCACGCGCTCAGCGACGCCTTGCTCGGCGCGGCGGCGCTTGGCGATATCGGCAAGCACTTCCCTGACACCGATCCGGCGTTCAAAGGCGCCGATAGCCGCGTTTTACTGCGCCACGTGCTCAAGCAGGTGCAGAGCAAGGGCTGGAAGGTCGGCAACGTCGACGCCACCATCGTCGCCCAGGCGCCGAAGATGGCTCCGCATATCGAGTCGATGCGCAGCCTGATCGCCGAAGATCTGCAAGTCGATCTGGATCAGGTCAACGTCAAGGCCACCACCACCGAAAAACTTGGTTTCACCGGACGTGAAGAAGGCATTGCCGTGCATGCCGTCGCGTTGCTGGTCGGCGCATGACCGAGGATCAGTTACTCGGCCCAAGGGCGCACGGACGGGCCTGTGGCTCCGCCGTGCTCAAGGCTGTGGCGGAGGACTTCCAGGTCGACGAGGTGTTGGACATCCCCTTGTCTGGTGCAGGTGAACATCTGTGGCTCTGGGTGGAGAAGCGCAACCTCAATACCGAGGAGGCTGCGCGACGCCTCGCGCGGGCTGCTGGCGTTCCGGTGCGCAACATCAGCTACGCCGGCTTGAAGGATCGTCAGGCGTTGACCCGCCAATGGTTCAGCCTGCATCTACCGGGCAAGGCCGATCCGGAACTGGCCAAGGCCGAAGACGAAACCCTGACTATTCTCCAGAGCGGCCGGCATCAGCGAAAACTGCAACGCGGCGCCCATTCAGCCAATGGTTTTACCCTGCGTCTGACGGAACTACAGGCCGATCACGCCGAACTCGATACGCGTCTCGAGCGAATCAAGACCGAGGGTGTGCCCAACTATTTCGGCCTGCAGCGCTTTGGTTACCAGGGAGGAAACGTCCACGGCGCCCGCGAGTATGCGGATCGGCAGGAATTTCCCGTACAGCGCAATCTTCGCTCGCGCCTGTTATCCGCCGGGCGTAGCTACCTGTTCAATCAGCTGTTGGCCGAGCGAGTGGCCGCGGGTAGTTGGAATCAGGCACAAGTCGGTGATCTGCTGGCATTCACCGATAGCCGCAGCTTCTTTCCGGCAGGCGAAGCCGAATGCAGCGACCCGAGGCTGGCCATGCTGGATCTGCATCCGACCGGCCCCTTGTTGGGCGCTGGCGAATCGCCAACGTCAGGCGATGTACATGCGCTGGAGATGCAGATTGCCATAGCGGAGCCGTCAATCGCCAAGTGGCTCGCAGATGCCGGAATGAAGCATGAACGGCGCATTCTTCGCCTCCCCATAGGCGGCTTGTCGTGGCATTATCCCGAGCCTGACATTCTGCAACTTGAATTCGTCCTGCCGACCGGATGCTTTGCCACTGCTGTGGTGCGCGAACTGGTCAGCCTGGCAGGGCAGACGGACATCTGATGCGTATTCTGATTGCCAACGACGACGGGGTGTATGCACCCGGGCTCGCCGCGCTTTATGACGCGCTGGCGGATTATGCCGAGTGCAGGGTGGTTGCCCCAATCCAGGACATGAGCGGCGCCAGCAGTGCGCTGACCCTGGATCGCCCGCTTCATCCCACGACCATGCCGAATGGTTTTATCGGTGTGAACGGGACGCCTACCGATTGTGTCCACCTGGGCATCAACGGCCTGCTTGAACACGCGCCCGATATGGTGGTTTCCGGTATTAATCTGGGCGCCAATCTCGGCGACGATGTGCTGTATTCCGGTACCGTTGCTGCAGCCATCGAAGGTCGATTCACCGGCAAGCCCGCGTTCGCTTTTTCGCTGGTGTCACGGCTGACCGATAATCTCCCGACGGCTGCCTATGTCGCACGCAAGCTGGTTGAGCATCAGGCCTCGCTTGAGCTACCGCCGCGTACGGTATTGAGCGTCAACGTGCCCAACCTGCCGCTGGATCATATCCGCGGGATTCAACTGACCCGCCTGGGCCATCGCAGCAGGGCCAAGCCGCCAGTGAAGCAGGCTAATCCGCGTGGTAAGGACGGTTACTGGATCTCGGTAGCTGGTGATGTCGAAGACGGCGGGCCAGGCACTGATTTTCATGCGGTTATGCAGGGCTACGTCTCGATTACGCCATTGCAGTTGGACCGTACCTTTCATGAAGCCTTTGAAGGCCTCGAAAGTTGGCTGGAGGGCGTGTTGTGAACCGCGGATCCGATGACCTGCTGCGCCATGGCACGGGGATGACCTCACAACGCACCCGTGACCGACTGATCCAGCGGCTTTACGAAGAAGGACTGTCAGACCCTCGCGTGCTTGAGGTGATTCGGCGCACGCCCCGACATCTGTTCGTCGATGAGGCATTGTCTCATCGCGCCTATGAAGACACGGCTCTGCCTATCGGCCACAACCAGACCATCTCGCAACCCTTCATGGTGGCGCGTATGAGCGAGCTGTTGCTGGCTGACGGCCCGCTGGACAAGGTGTTGGAGATCGGTACGGGTTCCGGATATCAGACTGCTGTGCTGGCGCAGCTGGTTGAACGGGTGTTTTCGGTAGAGCGTATCCAGGCACTACAAGACCGCGCCAAAGAGCGCCTGGTCGAACTCAAGTTGCGTAACGTGGTCTTTCGCTGGGGTGATGGCTGGGAGGGCTGGCCTGCGTTGGCTCCTTACAACGGCATCATCGTTACCGCGGCGGCAGCCGACGTGCCCCAGGCTCTGCTCGATCAACTGGCCCCCGGCGGGCGGCTGGTGATTCCGGTCGGGGTTGGCGAAGTCCAGCAATTGATGCTGATCATTCGAGAGGAAGACGGTTTTTCCCGCCACCTGCTGGATACCGTGCGCTTCGTGCCGCTGCTCAATGGACCTGTAGTTTGATCACAGCGGATGGAAGCATGAAAAACGCGTTGCTGTTGTACCTCAAAGGCATGGCGATGGGAGCAGCTGATGTGGTGCCTGGCGTATCGGGCGGGACCGTGGCATTCATAACCGGAATCTACGATGAATTGCTGCGCTCCATCGGCTCGGTGCCGAATGCCATCCCGGCTCTGTTGAGGGGGCGAATCGCAGAAGCATGGCGCATTGCCAACGCCACCTTTCTGCTGGTGCTGTTCGCTGGAATTCTGACCAGCGTACTTAGCCTGGCGAAATTGATTACCTATCTGCTTGAGCATCACCCGATCCCGGTGTGGTCCTTTTTCTTTGGCTTGATCCTGGTTTCCGTACATTTGGTCAGTAAAGAGATCCAGCGTCGCAACCTGTCGCGATTGGTCAGCCTGTGTCTGGGCATCGGCTTTGCCTACTGGATTACGGTTGCGGCGCCGGTGCAGTGGAGCGCCAGCAGTGTCAGCCTGTTCTTTGCCGGCGCCATTGCGATTTGCGCCATGATCCTGCCGGGAATATCCGGTAGCTTCATTTTGGTGCTGCTCGGCCTGTATCCCGTGGTACTGGGCGCAGTCAAAGCACTGGACCTGGGCGTCATGCTGACCTTCGCCGCAGGCTGTCTGGTTGGCTTGTTGAGCTTTGCACGTGTTTTGAGCTGGGTTTTGCGTCGCTGGCGCGACCTCACCCTGGCGTTCCTTACCGGGCTGATGCTCGGTTCGCTGAACAAGGTCTGGCCCTGGAAAGAGACGCTGACCTGGCGCACCAATTCGCACGGTGAGCCCGTTCCCTTGCTGGAGCAGAACCTGCTGCCGGGTGCCTATGGTGATCTGACTGGGCAGGATCCGCAGCTTCTGCTGGCGATTCTTCTTGCAGTCGCCGGTATCGCTCTGGTGCTTGGGCTGGAGTGGTTTGCCGGCCGTCACCAGCCAGTCGCGCAAAGCGTCTGAACCGACTTGTCGATCATAGGGAGCGGGTATTGAAGCTGACAGCCAGCACGCGGTGGATACGCAGTTCATCAATCCGTGGCGCGCTTATCGCCTTGTTGGCGGGGTCGTTATTGATCGGGTGCACCAGCTCGCCGTCTGGCGGCGTGAGCGTCGTCGATCGCAACAGCCGGGACCGTGTTACCAGCGGTCGCTACACCGTTCAACGCGGCGACACGCTCTGGTCGATTGCTTTTCGCTTCGGGTGGGACTGGCGTGATCTGGCGCGGGTAAACAATATCCGCCCGCCGCATGTGATCTATCCGGGGCAGACGATTAGGTTCAGCGGCCAGGTACCTCGCGCCGCTCGTTCGGCAACTCCACCGCCACCCCCGGTCTCCAGCACGCCGACCATCGTCACTAATCCGGTGCCAACGCCGCCTCCCTTGACGCGGCCGACCGTACCGGCCGCCAAGCCTCCTGCGCCGAGCACTTCAATCAAGACGGTAACCCGTTCTGCCAGTGGTTGGGCCTGGCCTGCAGGGGGGACCGTGATCGGCCGATTTTCCTCAAACGGAAGTTTGAATAAAGGCATTGATATCGCCGGGGAATTAGGACAGCCTGTTTTAGCTGCTTCTGATGGGGCTGTTGTGTACGCCGGCAGTGGTTTACGGGGTTACGGCGAACTTGTGATCATCAAGCACAGCGATACCTATGTAAGTGCCTACGGCCACAACCGCAGGCTGCTGGTTCAGGAGGGGCAACAAGTCAAAGCTGGACAGACCATTGCCGAGATGGGATCGACTGGAACCGACCGGGTGAAACTGCACTTTGAGATTCGCCGCCAAGGCAAACCTGTAGATCCGCTGCAATACCTGCCAAAGCGATGATTTGATCCAAACCTGTTCCGGCACTAGGAGGGGCTTGAGCGATGCCAGGGAACGTGTGCCGCCCAGGCCTGTTGTCGAACTCAGAACAGGAAAACAATAATGGCTCTCAAAAAAGAAGTGCCGGAGTTTGACGTAGACGATGCTGTTCTACTCATGGAACCGTCCTCGGGCGCAGATCCGATCACCGAGATCTCCCGCGTCGGTTCGGTTGGCACCAAGTCCAAGACCGCAACGGTCAAGCAACACAAATTCATCGATTACACGCGCGCGCTCGACGCCACCCAGCTCTACCTCAACGAAATCGGTTTTTCCCCCCTGCTGACACCCGAACAGGAAGTGCACTTTGCGCGTCTCGCGCAGAAGGGTGATCCGGCGGGGCGCAAGCGCATGATCGAGAGCAACCTGCGGTTGGTCGTGAAAATCGCACGACGCTACGTCAATCGCGGCCTGTCCTTGCTTGATCTGGTGGAGGAGGGAAATCTCGGGCTCATTCGCGCGGTTGAGAAGTTCGACCCAGAGCGTGGCTTCCGCTTTTCGACCTACGCCACCTGGTGGATCCGGCAGACGATCGAGCGGGCGATCATGAATCAGACCCGGACCATTCGTTTGCCCATTCATGTGGTCAAGGAGCTGAACGTATACCTGCGTGCTGCACGCGAGCTGACTCAGAAGCTTGATCATGAGCCCAGTCCCGAAGAAATCGCCAATCTGCTTGAAAAGCCGGTTGCCGAGGTCAAGCGGATGCTGGGGCTGAATGAGCGGGTGACCTCTGTTGACGTCTCGCTAGGGCCGGACACCGACAAGACCTTGCTCGATACGCTAACCGATGACCGGCCGAGCGATCCGTGTGAGCTCTTGCTTGACGACGATCTATCCGAGAGCATCGATCAGTGGCTATCGGACTTGACTGAGAAACAGCGGGAAGTGGTTATTCGACGCTTTGGTCTGCGTGGCCATGAAAGCTGCACGCTCGAAGAGGTTGGGCAGGAAATTGGCCTGACGCGGGAGCGGGTTCGGCAGATTCAGGTGGAAGCACTCAAGCGCCTACGTGAGATTCTGGAGCGTAACGGCCTCTCGAGTGAGTCGCTATTCCGCTAGGCCTCGGTGCCCCTTACCTTTGCGGGATAGGGGCACGATTCTGTCTCCGTTATGCGGATGCATTTAGTTGAGTGGCTTTCGTGAGAAGCAGGATTAACTCCAGGTTGTTATGAGTTCTGCCTAGACGATTCATCATGTAGGTATTTGCTTACAAGCCTTGTAAGCAAAGACAGCAAAGTCGTCCGAGTAGTTCGCCATCTTTGAAAAAGCGTCGATCTAACTATCTGTTTTTGCTGGTAAATTAAATTTTATTGAATGATGGCCTGGTTGCCATCATGCATTTTTCGCAGTTGCCGTTGTCGCTCAAAGGCCTAATATCGCAACTGTGCTCAGGGACAAGCACAGCCGGCAAGGATGTCAGGCAGGATCAACCGCTGGAGGCGGTTTCATCAGGACGATGAGTAGGAAAAAAAGGGAAGTATGGAAGGAGGCGGGCGGGGGTTAACCCCCG
>NZ_AGSX01000182.1 GCF_000235745.1 Stutzerimonas stutzeri SDM-LAC
AGCCAGCATGCGTCCGTTTCAGCTTATGCTGATGTTTGTTTTTTCTGAGTTGCAATCAAATGTCTCTTGAGTCTCGGCTGCTTGATACGTTGCAACCCTGGCGTACAGCGCCGCGTTGGTGTGTGGCATTTTCCGGAGGGCTTGACTCCACTGTGCTGCTGCACCTGTTGGTGCGCTTATCGTCTCGCGGAAAACTCCCGCCAATAAGTGTGATCCATGTCCATCATGGGTTGCAGCCAGCGGCGGATGGATGGCCGGCGCACTGCAGTTCCGTCTGTCAGGCGCTGGGTATCGAGCTGCAGGTAGTGCGGGTGCAGGTCCAGGCCGGCCCGAGCCTCGAAAGCGCCGCGCGAGCTGCGCGCTATGCGGCATTCAGCGAGTACCTAAACACTGCCGAGGTGCTGTTTACTGGCCAGCACCGGGACGATCAGGCAGAGACCTTGGTCTTTCGCCTGATGCGCGGTGCGGGAGTGCGCGGGCTCGCCAGCATGCCTGCGGTACGCGCGCTGGGTGATGGCTGGCTGGTGCGGCCCTTGCTGGATATTGGGCGGGACGAGCTGGAAGTCTATGCGCGAGTGCAGGGGCTCAGCTGGGTCGAGGATCCGAGCAATCAGTGCACTGGGCATGCCCGGAACTTCCTGCGCCATCGTGTCATGCCCGTGCTTCGACAGCGCTGGCCGCGAGCCGTGGAAAACATGGCGCGCACCGCCGCGCATCTGGGCGAGGCGCAGCAGTTGCTGGATGAGCTGGCCGAGATTGATCTGCGCGAGGCGCACCAGCAGGGCCGGTATCAATGGCTGCCGCTACCAAAGCTCTCGTTGTCGTCTTTAGCGTTGCTCAGCCCGGCTCGACAGCGCAACGCATTGCGTTACTGGTTGGTAGATTTCACTGCACTGCCCGATAGCGATCACTGGGCTGGCTGGGATGCGCTGCGCGACGCTAACCCGGATGCCGCGCCGGTCTGGCGCTTGGCTGCTGGCGAGCTGCATAAAGGCGATGGGTGCATCTGGTGGCTTTCAGGGCCCTGGTTGGCCGCGGTGGCGGGGCCTGTCGATTGGTCACAGCCGGACACCGATCTGCAGCTGCCAGGCAACGGCGTCTTACGCTTGAGTGGTAACCCCGGGGAGGGTGCGCTGCAGGTGCGCTATCGCCAGGGCGGCGAGTCACTGAAAATTCCTGGCCGTGGCCGTCGTGATCTCAAGCGGCTGCTCAATGAGGCTGGAATGCCAGGGTTCGTGCGTTCGCGTCTACCGTTGCTCTTCCTCGACGGCGAGCTCGTTGCGGTAGCCAATCTGCCGCAGTTCGATGCCCAAGCCCTGTCGCTTCATTGGTCGCCGCCGGCCGACGCCAGGTTTGAGCTGATGGGGTCTTTCGAGTAGACTACGCTCCCGTCCCAACACAGCTTCTGCGGCTTTCTTCGAAAACCGTGGCAGTTGAGCTATTGCCGCCTCAGGCGCGATGGCACCTTCGCTTTTCCCCGGCGGCGCTGACCGCTTAACGCAGACTTCTAGGGTTTTTCATGACGCGCTACATCTTCGTCACGGGTGGTGTTGTTTCTTCATTGGGGAAAGGCATCGCCTCGGCTTCATTGGCGGCCATCCTGGAGGCGCGGGGCCTGAAGGTCACGATGCTCAAGCTGGACCCTTATATCAACGTGGATCCGGGCACCATGAGCCCGTTCCAGCACGGTGAAGTGTTCGTCACCCATGACGGCGCCGAGACCGACCTCGACCTGGGTCACTACGAGCGGTTCATCCGCACTACGATGACCAAGAGCAACAACTTCACCACCGGCCGCGTTTACGAAGATGTGCTGCGTCGCGAGCGTCGCGGTGATTACCTGGGTGCGACCATTCAGGTCATTCCACACATCACTGACGAGATCAAACGCCGCATCATCAAGGGCGCAGGCGATGCCGACGTCGCGCTGGTAGAGGTTGGCGGTACCGTCGGTGACATCGAGTCGCAACCCTTCCTCGAGGCGATCCGCCAACTGCGCGTCGAGGTCGGTGCCAAGCGCGCCATGCTGATGCACCTGACGCTGGTGCCCTACATTGCGACCGCTGGCGAAACCAAGACCAAGCCGACTCAGCATTCGGTCAAGGAGCTGCGCTCCATCGGCCTGCAGCCGGACGTGCTGGTCTGCCGCTCCGACCATCCGATTGATGTATCTTCGCGCCGCAAGATTGCGTTGTTTACCAACGTCGAAGAGCGCGCGGTGATCAGCCTCGAAGACGTTGACACCATCTACAAGATTCCGGGTGTGTTGCACGCCCAGGGTCTGGATGACTTCGTCGTCGAGCGCTTCGGGCTGGAGTGCGGTGGCGCCGACCTTTCCGAATGGGACCGCGTGGTCGATGCCAAGCTGAACCCGGAAAAGGAAGTCACCATTGCCATGGTCGGCAAGTACATGGAACTTCTGGATGCATACAAATCTCTGATCGAAGCAATGAGCCACGCTGGCATCCAGAGCCGCACCAAAGTGAACCTCCGCTATATCGACTCCGAAGACATCGAAAACCAGGGCACCGGCCTGCTGGAAGGCATGGATGCGATCCTGGTCCCCGGTGGTTTCGGCCTGCGTGGCGTGGAAGGCAAGATTGCCACCGTCAAATATGCCCGTGAGAACAAGATTCCGTACCTGGGTATCTGCCTCGGCATGCAGGTCGCAGTGATCGAGTTCGCCCGTGACGTACTCGGCTGGACCGATGCCAACTCGACCGAGTTTGACAAGGACAGCGGCCACCCAGTCGTCGGTCTGATCGCTGAGTGGGCGGATGCCGCGGGCACTGTGGAAACCCGTACCGATGCGTCCGATCTGGGCGGTACCATGCGCCTGGGTGCGCAGGAATGCGGCCTCGAAGCGGGCTCCAATGTCTTTGCTTGCTATGGCAAGGAGCGCATCGTCGAGCGTCACCGCCACCGTTATGAGGTGAATAACAACCTGCTGCCACAGCTCGAGGCGGCCGGGCTGAAAATCACCGGTCGTTCCGGTGACGGCGCGTTGGTCGAAGTGGTAGAAGCGCCGGATCATCCGTGGTTCGTGGCGTGCCAGTTCCACCCCGAATTCACCTCCACGCCGCGCGACGGCCATCCGCTGTTCAGCGGCTTCGTCAAGGCTGCGCTGGATCATAAGGCGGGCAAGGCATGAACCAGAAGACCATCCGCGTCGGTCATATCGAGATCGCCAACGACAAACCGTTCGTGCTCTTCGGCGGCATGAACGTACTGGAATCTCGCGACCTCGCGCTGCAAATCTGCGAAACCTATGTGAAGGTCACCGAGAAGCTCGGTATTCCCTATATCTTCAAGGCCAGCTTCGACAAGGCCAATCGCTCCTCGATCAACTCCTTCCGCGGCCCCGGCCTGGAAGAGGGGATGCGCATCTTTGAAGACGTGAAGAAGACCTTCGGCGTCCCCGTGATTACTGATGTGCACGAACCGCACCAGGCGCAACCAGTCGCTGAAGTGTGCGACATCATTCAGCTGCCGGCATTCCTGTCGCGGCAGACCGATCTGGTGGTCGCCATGGCCAAGACCGGAGCGGTGATCAACATCAAGAAGGCTCAGTTCCTCGCGCCGCAGGAAATGAAGCACATCCTCACCAAGTGCGAAGAAGCCGGCAACGATCAACTGATTCTCTGCGAACGCGGCTCGTCCTTCGGCTACAACAACCTGGTGGTCGACATGCTCGGCTTCGACATCATGAAGCGGATGCAATATCCGGTGATCTTCGATGTCACACATGCGCTGCAGATGCCGGGTGGCCGCGCCGACTCGGCAGGTGGTCGTCGTGCCCAGGTTACCGATCTGGCCAAGGCCGGCCTCAGCCAGGGGCTGGCCGGGTTGTTCCTGGAAGCCCACCCGGACCCCGAGAATGCCAAGTGCGACGGCCCCTGTGCATTGCGTTTGGACAAGCTCGAACCCTTCCTCACCCAGCTCAAGCAGCTGGATGATTTGATCAAGAATTTTGCGCCAATCGAAACTGCTTGAAGCCTTGAAGCTATCTACGGAGTGTTAATAAAAATGGCAAAGATCGTCGACATCAAAGGGCGTGAGGTTCTCGACTCCCGTGGCAACCCCACCGTGGAAGCGGACGTTATCCTGGATAACGGCATCATCGGCAGCGCCTGTGCGCCGTCGGGTGCATCCACAGGTTCCCGTGAGGCGCTGGAACTGCGCGATGGCGACAAGAGCCGTTACATGGGCAAGGGTGTGCTGAAAGCTGTCAGCAACATCAACGGCCCCATCCGTGATCTGCTGCTGGGCAAGGATCCGCTGGATCAGAAGGCACTGGACCGTGCAATGATCGAGCTGGACGGCACCGAGAACAAAGCATCGCTGGGTGCCAACGCTATCCTCGCCGTGTCGTTGGCTGCTGCCAAGGCCGCTGCGCAGGACCAGGACCTGCCGCTCTACGCGCACATCGCCAACCTCAATGGCACGCCTGGCCAGTACTCGATGCCGGTGCCGATGATGAACATCATCAACGGTGGCGAACACGCCGACAACAATGTCGATATCCAGGAGTTCATGGTGCAGCCGGTCGGCGCCAAGTCCTTTGCGGACGCTCTGCGCATGGGCGCCGAAATCTTCCATCACCTGAAAGCCGTGTTGAAGGCTCGTGGCCTGAGCACCTCTGTCGGTGATGAAGGTGGTTTCGCTCCAAACCTGGCATCCAACGAAGATGCGCTGGCTGCTATCGCCGAAGCAGTGGCTAACGCCGGCTACAAGCTGGGCGACGACGTCACGCTGGCACTCGATTGTGCCTCCAGCGAATTCTTCGAAAACGGCAAGTACGATTTGGCCGGCGAAGGCAAAGTGTTCGATGCCGCCGGTTTTGCTGACTACCTGGCCGGCCTGGCCGAGCGTTACCCAATCATCTCCATCGAAGACGGCATGGATGAGTCCGACTGGGATGGCTGGAAGGTCCTGACCGACAAGATCGGCAGCAAAGTCCAGCTGGTTGGCGACGACCTGTTCGTAACCAACACCAAGATCCTCAAGGAAGGCATCGAGAAGGGCATCGGTAACTCGATTCTGATCAAGTTCAACCAGATCGGTTCGTTGACCGAAACCCTGGAAGCCATCCAGATGGCGAAGGCTGCTGGGTACACTGCGGTGATTTCGCACCGTTCCGGTGAAACTGAAGACAGCACCATCGCCGATCTGGCGGTTGGAACGGCTGCCGGTCAGATCAAGACAGGCTCGCTGTGCCGCTCGGACCGCGTATCCAAGTACAACCAGCTGCTGCGTATCGAAGAGCAGCTTGGCGGAAAGGCAGCTTACAACGGCCGTGCTGAGTTTCGCGGCTAATCTGGCTATCGCTAGATAAGCCGGTACATGCTAGAAAAGGGCGGCGTTAGTCGCCCTTTTTTGTGGATAACGCTCAGCGCTGTTAAGGTCGCCACGCGGCGATGCGCTAGCCAGCCAAGGAAAGCCCGGCCATGTCGCTGACCGCCGCTTATACAACGTCACTGGAAACCAATCGAATTCGATCCATGCCTTCCATGCGCAGTCCCTACTGGTTGTTTGTTGTGCTGATTATGCTGCTGGGCGGCTTGCAGTATCGCCTGTGGGTGGGTGAGGGTAGCCTCGCTCAGGTTAGCGGACTGAACAAACAGATCGCCGAGCAGCAGGGCGAGAACCAACGATTGCTTGAGCGAAACCGGATTCTCGAAGCTGAAGTCAGGGAGCTCAAGCAGGGTATGGAAACGGTGGAAGAGCGCGCGCGCCATGAGCTGGGTATGGTCAAAGAGGGCGAAACTCTCTTTCAGCTCACCGAATGAGCGCACGCCATCTCCCGCCTTACTGGGTCGTGATCCCGGCTGCCGGCATTGGCAGTCGTATGCGGGCCGACCGCCCCAAGCAATATCTGCACTTGGCCGGAAAGACCATCCTCGAGCACACTCTGGATTGTTTCCTGAACCATCCCCAGCTTATGGGGCTGGTGGTCTGCATCGCGAACGATGATGCCTACTGGCCTGATCTCGCGTGCTCGGCAGATCCGCGTGTTCATCAGGCCGATGGCGGCAGTGAGCGAGCCGACTCCGTGCTGTGCGGGCTGCAGAAGCTATCCGGCCTCGGCGCCTCGGACGGTGATTGGGTATTGGTGCACGACGCCGCCCGACCCAACCTGGCAGTTACGGATCTGAATCAACTGCTTGAGACGCTTGCCGATGATCCCGTCGGTGGTCTACTTGCTGTTCCCGCTCGCGATACGCTCAAGCGTGCTGATGCTGCTGGGCGCGTCCAGGAGACCGTCGATCGGAGCGTCATCTGGCAGGCGTTCACGCCGCAGATGTTCAGACTTGGATCGTTGCGCGAAGCCTTGGTGGGTGCGCTTGCCGGCGGGGTCGCCGTAACTGACGAAGCGTCTGCGCTGGAATGGGCAGGGCATCATCCACGGTTGGTCGAAGGGCGGGCAGACAACCTGAAAATCACACGGCCTGAGGATTTTCAGTGGCTGGAGCAGCGCTGGAAAGCCTGAGTCCAGCGCTGCTTGGAACGCTATGCAGGGCCGCTAGGCCCCGCATAGCGGCAGTGGAAGGGTCGCAATCAGTAGCGGTAGATCGCGGCGGCGCCGCTTTCGGTTGGCATGCGTTCGGTAGGAACCGAGATCACCTCGCCGCCTTGCTCCAGTGTCCAAATGGTCAATTCGTCGAGCACGTCGGGCGTGGTGGCCGAGTTGTCTTCCACCGCAGCCGCCTTGCCCTGCTGCTTGTCCACAATCCCCGGAATTTGCCGCTCTGCCTCTACCAGAAGCGTTGCAACACGGCCTTCGAGTGTCGCCTTGCCGATCTGCTCAAGCTGATCGGTAGCGAGCCCCTGACCGCGCGACTCGCCGTACTGGTCGATGAACCCTTCCAGACGTTTGATGTAGCGCGGCTGCATCACCATCCAGCTCTTCTGGCGAAGCTCCTCATGGCTCAGCAAGGAGGCATCGTTCTCGATGCCTTCCGGCAGTAGAAATTCGTTGTGGCTGAGTTTGCGGAAGTGGAACTGATGCTCCGGCAGTGCGGCGAGGATCAGCGGCAGTCGCGACTTGCGACTGTGATGCTCAAGAATCGCGCGATCCACTTCACGGAAGAATCGCTCCCGGTCGCGATCGATCTCATCCTGGCGCCCGGCGCCACCGCTTTCCACCTGCATCGGGTCACCGCGCTCGCTGGCGCGGCTGTAGCCTTGCGGGAATCCGGTCTGTCCTTTCTCGGTCAGCTCGCGGCCCAGCGCCTCCTCAACGGTTTTCGGTACGCCTTCGCCCAAGCGGACTTCGTCAATGCCGTCGCGGTTGCCTTCAAATAGACGAACCGAGCTCAGGGTGATTGCCAATATCTGATAGCGGTCGGCGGACTGCGCGATGCGCAGCAGCGGCTTTAGGTGCATACGATCATTGGCGACCGCGAGTTCCGGAACGCTGCGCTGCAGGCGGAACACCTCGAAATAGTCCGAGGCACGGAAGACGGCAAGCCCATCGCGATTGGAATTCCAGAACTCGGGATCGTTAATCAGATCGTGGAACGGCTTCAACAACGCCTTCGCCTGGTCGCCGCGGCCTTGCTGCTTGAGCGAGTCTTCGAGCTCGCGGACAAGGTGTTTGAAGCGGATCGGGTCCTGCTGACGCTCGGGAAAACTGCGGTGGGTGGGCTGATAAAGCGACAGGCAGGGCGCTTCACGTTTTGCCAACAGTTGGGACATGGTTTCGCGATCGAGCAATCTGTTCATGTACGGCCTCACTCGTTGTCAGATGGTTCGGTTCCTCTTGGGGCTCCAGCGGTCCGCCTCGGCAGGCCTCATCAGGCGGCAGTCAGTGATGATTGAGTTTCTTGTCTAGCGCATGGGCGAGTGCATGGCTGAGCTTTTCGGCACAGCCATCGATGGCCAGGTTCAGCGAGTCCGCCTTGTGGCTGGTCGAGATGGGTTCGTGTCCTTTGACGCGTGCTTCCATCTGGCAACGCTTGTCCTGCGGGCCGCTTTTACCGCTGTTTTCGTCGTTGAGATGAACTTCGACTCGGGTCAGCTGATCGTCGAAGCGCTCCAATTCGCTCTCGACCGTCGCTTTCACGTGCTCCTCAAGGTTGCTGGTCACGTCGACGCTATGATTGCTGTTCACCAGAATCTGCATGATGTCCTCCTGATTGGATGGCCGGCTCGCTCAAGCAGAGGGCCGGAGGCACCGGCTTCAGCACTTCGACGTGATGGGTTAAGTCGGGTTCCGCCGGACCGCCGGCAGTCGGACGCGCGGCGCCGTCTCAACTCAATCGCATTAGTTGCCATATTCAGGGCGGGTTGCGAGACCCTCCTTCAACGCTTGAATCAACAGCCTGACTTTGGGCAGGGGATAGCGCCGCTGCGGATAGACGGCCCACACGGCTGTATTCGGCGGCTGATAGGTTTCGAGCAAGGACACCAGTTCACCGTGGCGCAGCGGTTCCTGGACGTAATAGTCCGGTAGCTGGCAGAGCCCGAAGCCGCGCAGTGCAGCGTCGAGCACCGCCTGGCCGCTGTTGCAACGCCAGTTGCCCGAAGGCTTGAATGGCTGCTCACGGCCATCGACCTGCAGCATCCAGGTGTCGCCGGTGCCTACCAGACAATTGTGTCGAGCCAGTTCGGAAAGTGTGTGAGGCCGGCCGTAGCGTTCGAGATAGCTTGGCGCCGCGCACAGATACATGGCGCGTGGCGCGATGCGTGTGGCGACCAGCCGCGATTCGCTGAGCCGACCCAGGCGTATGGCCAGGTCGTACCCTTCCTGCACCAGATCGAGCGTGCGGTTTGACAATTCAATGTCGACCCGCAATTGAGGGTGCAGCGCCATGAATTCGTTTACCAGCGGCACGATGAAGCGTTCGCCGTACGCGACTGCAGCGGTCATGCGCAGCAACCCTGTGGGGGCGGCATGCAGGTCGCTAATGGCGTGAAAGGCTTCGTCGCGCTCTTCGATCAAACGCTGGCAGCGAGAGAGGAAGGTATGGCCGGCTTCGGTCAGCGATACCCGGCGGGTGGTGCGATAGAGCAAGCGGGCCTGCAGACGTTCCTCCAGCCGCGCCACTTGCCGACTTACATGGGATGACGACACGCGCAGATGTTCGGCGGCGCGCATGAAGCTGCCCGCTTCAGCGACTGCCACGAATTCGTCCAGGCCTTCCCAGCGGTTCATAAGCGATCCCTTAGATACAGAGCCGGATTATCCCTAGCTGGCAATAATGTTTCCACGATCAGCTTATTAACCCTGTTGGTTGATAAAACTACACTGCGCTTCACCATCCATCCACGAGTACAACCAGCCATGACCATCAAGTCCCGTGCCGCCGTCGCGTTTGCTCCGAATCAGCCGCTACAGATCGTCGAAGTGGACGTCGAGCCGCCCAAGGCCGGCGAGGTGCTGGTGCGCATCGTTGCGACTGGCGTTTGCCATACCGACGCGTACACGCTCTCCGGCGAAGACTCGGAAGGTGTCTTCCCATGCATCCTTGGGCATGAAGGTGGCGGCATCGTCGAAGCCGTCGGCGAGGGCGTTACCTCGGTGGCGGTGGGCGATCACGTGATCCCGCTGTACACCGCCGAGTGCCGCCAGTGCAAGTTCTGCAAATCCGGCAAGACCAACCTCTGCAGCTCGGTGCGCGCCACCCAGGGCAAGGGCCTGATGCCGGACGGCACCACGCGGTTCTCCTACAACGGCCAGCCGATTTACCACTACATGGGCACCTCGACGTTTTCCGAATACACGGTGCTGCCGGAAGTCTCGGTGGCGAAGATTCCCAAGGAGGCGCCGCTGGACAAGGTCTGCCTGCTGGGTTGCGGCGTCACCACCGGGATCGGTGCGGTACTCAACACAGCCAAGGTTGAAGAGGGTGCGACTGTTGCGGTCTTCGGTCTGGGCGGCATCGGCCTGGCGGCGATTATTGGAGCGAAGATGGCCAAGGCCAGCCGAATCATCGCGATCGACATCAATCCGTCCAAGTTCGCCATTGCCGAGGAGCTGGGCGCGACCGACTTCGTCAATCCGAAGGATCACGACAAGCCGATCCAGGAAGTCATCGTCGAGATGACCGATGGTGGCGTGGATTATTCATTCGAGTGTGTCGGTAACGTCCAGCTGATGCGCGCCGCGCTGGAGTGTGCACATAAGGGCTGGGGCGAATCGGTGATCATCGGCGTGGCCGGCGCCGGTCAGGAAATCAGCACCCGTCCGTTCCAACTGGTAACTGGCCGGGTCTGGCGTGGCAGCGCCTTCGGTGGCGTCAAAGGGCGTACCGAACTGCCGAGCTATGTGGAGAAGGCTCAGACCGGCGAGATCCCGCTGGATACCTTCATCACCCACAACATGGGGCTAGATGACATCAACCAGGCGTTTGACCTGATGCACGAAGGCAAGAGCATTCGGACTGTCATCCACTATTGATCCAGCACGTCGGGCCGTGGCGCTCCGTTTTTGACGGGCGCGCTACGGGCCCGTTTCAGGAGGGCCCATGAGCCTCGAGAACATTTCCTGTCAGAAGAGCTTCGGCGGTTGGCACAAGCGCTATCGCCACCGCTCGACCAGCTTGAACTGCGACATGGTGTTTGCCGTATACCTGCCGCTTCAGGTGGAGCAGGGCGAAAAGCTGCCGGTGTTGTACTGGCTGTCCGGTCTGACCTGTACCGATGAAAACTTCATGCAGAAAGCGGGGGCGCATCGGCTTGCCGCCGAACTCGGCCTGATTATCGTCGCGCCAGATACCAGCCCGCGCGGGCCCGACGTTCCGGATGATCC
>NZ_AGSX01000181.1 GCF_000235745.1 Stutzerimonas stutzeri SDM-LAC
TGGCGGTGTGAATATCGGTTATCCGATCAGCGAGACGTCTCGGTTGTCGTTTGGCCTGTCTGCTCAGCAAGACACCATCGACAGTGGTCGCTATACGGTCGACGAGATCTTTGATTTCATGGAGGAGGAAGGCGACAGCTACCTCAACTTCAAGGCTTCTGTGGGCTGGTCCGAATCGACCCTGAACCGTGGCGTGCTGGCCACGCGCGGTCACTCTCAGAGTCTTTCGCTGGAAACCACGATTCCAGGTAGCGATCTGTCGTTCTACAAGCTCGATTACAACGCTCAGTTGTTCGTGCCGGTTACCAAGACCTACACCATGCGTTTGCATACTCAGTTGGGCTATGGTGATGCCTATGGCTCGACTTCTCGGCTGCCTTTCTACGAGCACTACTATGCGGGCGGCTTCAACTCGGTTCGCGGCTTCGAGGACAGCAGTCTTGGTCCGCGTAGTACGCCGAGCCGCGGCGAGCCTGTAACCGGGAATGAGGGCACCATTGCCGATCCGGATCAGGACGCGCTGCCCTATGGTGGTAACGTGCTGATCCAGGGCGGAATGGAGCTGCTGTTCCCTATGCCGTTCGTCAAGGATCAACGCTCGTTGCGCACCTCCGTGTTCTGGGACGTGGGTAACGTCTACGATACGAACTGCCCTCCGGAATCGGACAAGTGCAGTGACATCGATATCGGAGATATGGCCAGTTCGGTTGGTGTGGGTCTGACCTGGATCACCGCCATGGGCCCCTTGAGTTTTAGCCTGGCGATGCCAGTGATGAAACCGGACGAAGCAGATACCCAAGTCTTCCAGTTCTCGCTGGGCCAAACCTTTTAATCATCTGGAGCCATGCTCCGGCGCATCTATGAAGAGTGGTATATACCGTGCGTAAGTTGACCCAATTGCTTGTCGTTGCCGCTGCTCTAGTGGCCACCCCCGCATTCGCCGAGATGAAAATAGCGGTAATGAACTACCAGATGGCTTTGCTCGAATCAGACGCAGCCAAGCGCTACTCGGTCGATGCTGAGAAGAAATTCGGCCCGCAGCTGGAGAAGCTCAAGGGGCTTGAAAACGATGCCAAACGCATTCAGGACCGCCTGGGTAAGGACGGCGACAAGATGCAGCAGGCCGAGCGCGAGCGGCTCGAACTGGAATTCAAGCAGAAGGCGCGTGACTTCCAGTTCCTGTCCAAGGAGCTCAACGAGTCCAAGGCTGCCGCTGATCGTGACATGCTCAAGCAGCTCAAGCCCAAGCTGGACAAGTCCGTGGAAGAAGTCATCAAGAAAGGCGACTACGATCTGGTTCTCGAGCGCGGCGCGGTGGTTGATGTCAAGCCACAGTACGACATCACCCGCCAGGTCATTGAGCGCATGAACCAGCTGCGCTGATGAGCGAAGTAGCCTATTCACTCGGTGATCTGGTCGAAAGACTAGGGGCCGAGTTGCGCGGTGATGGCTCGCTGCTCGTGTCAGGATTGTCGACTTTGCAGGATGCCGGCCCTGAGCATTTGAGTTTTCTGGCCAACGCGCAGTACCGGAAGTTTCTAGCCACGACGAGGGCGGGAGGCGTGCTGCTGACGGCCAAAGATGCTGAAGGCTACGCGGGTACTGCTTTGGTTGTCGCCAATCCGTATCTCGCCTACGCACGTATCTCGCACTTGTTCGAGAGCCGGCCTCGCACGTCCACGGGTATCCATCCCTCTGCTGTAGTCGATCCCACTGCCGCGGTCGATCCCTCGGCGCGCATCGGCGCGCAAGTGGTGATTGAAGCCGGAGCCTGGGTTGGCCCCGATGTGGAGATCGGCGCCCAGTCTGTGGTTGGTGCGCGAAGCCGCATCGGCGCGGGAGGGCGGCTCGCTGCTCGAGTCACCCTTTGCCACGACGTGATTATCGGCGAGCGCGTGGTCATTCAGCCCGGTGCCGTGATCGGTGGTGAAGGGTTCGGTTTTGCCAACGAGCAGGGCAGTTGGGAGAAGATCGCGCAGCTCGGTGGCGTGCGTATTGGTGACGACGTCGAGATTGGCGCCAATACCACGATTGACCGTGGTGCCTTATCGGATACGGTTATTGGAAATGGCGTCAAGCTCGATAACCAGATCATGATCGCCCACAACGTTCAGATCGGTGATAACACTGCCATGGCCGGCTGTTCGGGGATTTCGGGTAGCACCAAGATCGGTCGCAACTGCATGATTGCTGGCGGCGCCGGGCTCGTTGGGCATATCGAAGTCTGCGATAACGTGTTCATAACCGGTATGACCATGGTCACCCGATCGATCACTGAGCCGGGAAGCTATTCATCAGGGACGGCTATGCAGCCCGCCGCGGAGTGGCGCAAGAGCGCTGCCCGGATTCGCCACCTCGACGACATGGCTCGCCGTCTGCAGCAAGTGGAAAAACGCCTGGCATCCGTGACCCCGTGCGGGGATGCGTCTTCTGATGGCTGACTCTACCGTCTAATCGTTCCTGCCAGAGACGTTCGCCAGCGGTTTGCATGGCGTGTATAGCCGTGCCGACTCCCACATTCCTTACGGGCTTTTTCTTCATATGATGGATATCAACGAGATACGCGAATACCTTCCTCACCGTTACCCCTTTCTGCTGGTAGATCGGGTGGTGGAGTTGGACACGGACGCCAAGCGTATTCGCGGCTACAAGAATGTCACCATCAACGAGCCGTTCTTCAATGGCCACTTCCCGCAGCACCCGATCATGCCGGGCGTTCTGATCATCGAAGCCATGGCACAGGCGGCGGGACTGCTTGGTTTCAAAATGATGGGCGCGAAGCCGGCTGATGGCACGCTTTACTTCTTCGTTGGCTCGGACAAGCTGCGCTTCCGTCAACCGGTCGTGCCGGGCGATCAATTGACCCTGGAGGCGTCCTTCATCAGCGCCAAGCGTGGAATCTGGAAGTTCGATTGCCGTGCCAGTGTTGATGGCAAGCCGGTATGCTCGGCTGAAATCATTTGTGCGGAACAGAAAATATGAGTCTGGTGGACCCTCGCGCCATCGTCGATCCTGCGGCACGGCTGGCTGATGATGTCCAGGTCGGCCCATGGTCGATCATCGGCCCGGATGTCGAAATAGGCGAGGGAACCGTGATCGCGTCTCACGTGGTCATCAAAGGACCGACCCGCATTGGTCGGCACAATCGAATCTTCCAGTTTTCCTCGGTGGGCGAAGACACCCCTGACCTCAAATACAAGGGCGAGCCCACGCGCCTGGTCATCGGCGACCATAACGTGATCCGGGAAGGGGTGACCATTCACCGGGGAACCGTGCAGGATCGAGGCGAGACCACGCTCGGTAACCACAACCTGATCATGGCCTATGCGCACATCGGTCATGACAGCGTGATCGCCAATCATTGCATCCTGGTCAATAACACGGCGCTGGCCGGCCATGTGCACGTGGGTGACTGGGCGATCCTGTCCGGATACACCCTTGTCCATCAGTATTGCCATATCGGTGCCTACAGTTTTTCCGGCATGGGGACCGCCATTGGCAAGGACGTTCCGGCGTTCGTGACGGTGTTTGGCAACCCGGCTGAAGCGCGTAGTATGAATTTCGAAGGCATGCGTCGCCGTGGTTTCAGCGCAGAAGCCATCATGGCGCTGCGCAATGCCTACAAGGTCGTCTATCGCAGAGGGTTGACGGTCGAGGCTGCACTGACTGCGCTCGAAGCGGATGCGCTGGCATTTCCTGAAGTGGCGCTGTTTAGAGACTCCGTGCAGGCCTCGAATCGCGGCATTACGCGCTGATATGTCCAGGCATTTGACCGTTGCGTTGGTGGCCGGCGAAGCGTCCGGCGATATCCTCGGCGCAGGCTTGATGCAGGCGCTCAGGGCTCAGCACCCGGACGTCGAATTTGTCGGCGTGGGTGGGCCTCGAATGGAGGCGCAGGGGCTCGTATCCTATTTTCCGCAAGAGCGCCTGGCTGTGATGGGGCTGGTCGAGGTGCTCGGACGTCTGCCGGAGCTGCTCGCACGTCGCAAACGTTTGCTCAAGACGTTGCTTGACGTGCGGCCTGACGTATTCGTCGGCATCGACGCCCCGGATTTCAATCTGGACCTGGCGCTTAAACTCCGGCGCGCTGGTATCAAGACGGTGCACTACGTAAGCCCGTCGGTTTGGGCTTGGCGACAGAAGCGCGTGCTGAAAATCCGGGACGCCTGCGATCTGATGCTGACACTGTTTCCCTTCGAGGCGAAGTTTTACGACGACCATCAGGTGGCGGTGCGTTTTGTCGGCCACCCGCTGGCCGACACCATCCCATTGGTATCCGATCGAGCCGCGGCGCGGGCTTCGCTGAACCTGCCGCAGGACGGCCTGATCGTGGCGCTTATGCCCGGCAGCCGGGGCGGAGAGGTGAGACGTCTTGGTGAGCTTTTCCTGGCCGCAGCCGACCGGCTGCGCTCGATGCGTCCGGGGATTCGTTTCGTGGTGCCTTGTGCCAGTCCCGAGCGGCGTGCTCAGCTGGAACAGATGCTGGTAAAACGGGACCTTCCGCTGACGTTGCTCGATGGGCGCTCCCACGAAGCCTTGGCGGCCTGCAATGCGGTGCTGATTGCCTCCGGCACCGCAACGCTCGAGGCCTTGCTGTACAAACGGCCCATGGTGGTGGCCTACAGCGTTGCCCCCCTGACGTTTCGAATTCTCAAGCGCCTGGTCAAGAGCCCCTATGTGGCCTTGCCTAATTTGCTGGCCCAGCGTCTTCTGGTTCCCGAATTGCTTCAGGATGCCGCGACGCCAGATGCGATGGCTCAGCTGTTGTCGCCCTTGCTGGATAACGGCGACAAGCAGACCGAGGGGTTCGATGCGATTCACCGGACGCTGCGTTGCGATGCTTCGAGCCAGGCGGCCACTGCTGTGCTCGAATTGATAGGCGTGCGCTGATGCAGATCGGGCTCGATTTCAATTTGGTTGAAGAGCTGGTCGCTGGTGTTGACGAGGTTGGCCGTGGCCCGCTGTGCGGGCCCGTGGTCACCGCGGCGGTGATTCTTGACCCCTTGCGCCCGATCCAAGGCTTGAACGATTCGAAGAAGCTCAGCGAGGCACGCCGCGAAGCATTATTCGACGAGATCTGCCAGAAGGCGCTGGCCTGGTGCATTGCCCGCGCCGAGGTGCATGAAATCGATCAGCTGAACATCCTGCACGCCACCATGCTGGCCATGCAGCGGGCAGTTGAAGGGCTTGGTGTCCAGCCTCGGCTTGCCTTGATCGACGGTAATCGCTGCCCCCAGCTTGCGGTGCCTAGCGCTTCGGTGATTCAGGGCGACGCCCAGGTGCCCGCGATTGCTGCTGCGTCGATTCTGGCCAAGGTCAGCCGAGACCGGGAAATGTGCGCGCTGGACCTGTGCTATCCGGGCTATGGGCTTTCCGCCCATAAAGGCTACCCGACGCCGTATCATCTCGAAGCCTTGCAGCGGCTCGGCCCGACCATTATCCACCGCCGCTCCTTCGCGCCTGTGCGCAATCTGCTGGAGCAAAGCGGCGCAGTGGCTGGGCGCGTGACCATCGAAACGGCCAGCCTGCTGGGCTGATTTCCGCTCCCGGCATTTTTCGGCCTGTCGAGGCGTAGGTTCCGCTGATCCACAAGCGGTCAACCGTCGCCTTAATCGGTCCTCGGTTTCCGGTACAATTCGCGGCTTGTCGTTTCGCCAGTCCAAGGTTCGTTCATGCCCGTTTCCTTCGTCCATCTCCGTCTGCACACTGAATATTCCCTGGTCGACGGACTGGTACGCGTCAAGCCGTTGGTGAAATCGGTAGCCAGCGCAGGCATGCCGGCGGTGGCTGTCACGGATCAGAGCAATATGTGCTCGCTGGTCAAGTTCTATAAGGCAGCTCAGGGTGCTAGGATCAAGCCGATCTGCGGTGCCGATATCTGGCTCGCCAGTCGCGATGAAGATGGTCCCCTCAGCCGTTTGACCCTGCTGGCGATGAACAGCCAGGGCTATCGCAACCTGACCGAACTGGTTTCGCGCGGCTGGACGGAAGGTCAGCGTAACGACCAGATCATCATCGAACGTGAGTGGGTCAAGGACGCTGCTGAAGGCCTGATCGCGCTATCCGGCGCCAAGGAAGGAGAAATCGGCCATGCGCTGCTCGACGGCGAAGAAGCGTCAGCCGAGGCGTTGCTGAACGAGTGGCAGACGGTCTTCCCGCAACGCTTCTATCTCGAAGTGCAACGCACCAGCCGCGTCAATGACGAAGAGCATTTGCATGCAGCCGTCGCGCTGGCGCAGCGCTGCAGCGTTCCGCTTGTGGCTACCAACGACGTGCGTTTTCTCAAACAGGAAGATTTCGAAGCTCACGAAACGCGCGTGTGTATCGGCGAAAGCCGCACCCTCGACGATTCGCGGCGGCCGCGCAACTATTCCGATCAGCAATATCTGAAGACGCCGGAGGAAATGTGGGAGCTGTTCAGCGACCTGCCCGAGGCGCTGGAAAACACCGTCGAGATCGCCCGGCGCTGCAATATCGACGTGCAGTTGGGAACCTACTTCCTGCCTGATTTCCCGGTGCCAGACGGCATGACCATGGATGAGTACTTCCGCAAGGTCTCGTTCGACGGGCTCGAGGAGCGGCTCGAGGTGTTGTTGCCCAAGGACACGCCGGACTACGAGGCGAAAAAGCAGGTCTATATCGACCGGCTGAATTTCGAGCTCGACATCATCATCCAGATGGGCTTCCCCGGTTATTTCCTGATCGTTATGGACTTCATCCAATGGGCGAAGAACAACGGGGTGCCGGTGGGGCCGGGGCGGGGGTCGGGTGCGGGCTCGCTGGTTGCCTACGTGCAGAAGATCACCGACCTCGACCCACTGGCCTATGACCTGCTGTTCGAACGCTTCCTGAACCCGGAGCGGGTTTCCATGCCCGACTTCGACGTCGACTTCTGCATGGATGGCCGTGACCGGGTCATCGATTACGTGGCCGAGAAATACGGCCGCAACGCGGTCAGCCAGATCATCACCTTTGGCACCATGGCGGCCAAGGCGGTGGTGCGCGACGTGGCGCGGGTGCAGGGCAAGTCCTACGGTCTGGCCGATCGACTGTCGAAGATGATTCCCTTCGAAGTCGGCATGACGCTCGCAAAAGCTTACGAGATGGAGGAGCCGCTACGGGATTTTCTCGCCGTCGACGAAGATGCGCGGGAAATCTGGGACATGGCGCTCAAGCTCGAAGGCATTACCCGTGGCACCGGCAAGCATGCCGGCGGCGTGGTCATCGCGCCGACCAAGCTCACCGACTTCGCACCCATCGCCTGCGATGACGAGGGTGGCAGTCTGGTGACCCAGTTCGACAAGGACGACGTCGAGCAGGCCGGTCTGGTCAAGTTCGACTTCCTGGGCCTACGTACCCTGACCATCATTAAATGGGCGCTGGAAACTATCAATCGGGAGCAGGCACGCAAGGGGCTCGAGCCGGTCAACATCGATTTCATCCCGCTGGATGACAAACCGACCTACGCGCTGCTGCAAAAAGCCGAGACGACTGCGGTGTTCCAGCTCGAGTCGCGCGGCATGAAGGAGCTGATCAAGAAGCTCAAGCCGGACTGCCTGGAAGACCTCATCGCTCTGGTTGCGCTGTTCCGTCCCGGCCCGCTGCAGTCGGGCATGGTGGACGACTTCATCAACCGTAAACATGGGCGTGCGGAAATCTCCTACCCGCACTCGGATTACCAGTACGAAGGCCTCAAGCCAGTGCTGGCGCCTACTTACGGCATCATTTTGTATCAGGAGCAGGTGATGCAGATCGCTCAGGTAATGGGCGGTTATACCCTCGGTCAGGCGGACATGCTGCGCCGTGCCATGGGTAAGAAGAAGCCCGAAGAGATGGCCAAGCAACGCGGTGGCTTTATCGAAGGTTGCGCCAATAACAATATTGACGCGGATCTTGCGGGGAACATCTTCGATCTGGTGGAAAAGTTTGCCGGTTACGGCTTCAACAAATCCCACTCGGCCGCCTATGGCTTGGTCTCGTACCAGACCGCCTGGCTCAAAGCGCATCACCCGTCGCCTTTCATGGCGGCGGTGCTCTCGGCGGACATGCACAACACCGATAAAGTGGTCACGCTGATCGAGGAGTGCCGCAGCATGAAGCTGCGAATCGATGCACCGGACGTGAACAATTCGGAGTTCAAGTTCACCGTCAGTGACGATGGACGGATCATCTATGGCCTTGGCGCGATCAAAGGTGTCGGTGAGGGGCCCGTCGAAGCGATCTGTGAGTGCCGCAAAGACGGTGGGTTCAAGGATCTGTTCGATTTCTGCAGCCGCGTCGATCTCAAACGGATCAACAAGCGCACCCTCGAAGCCCTGATCCGCGGAGGCGCACTGGATCGTCTCGGCCCCTATTTCTCGGACGAGCCGAAGGCCTACCAAGCCAATATCGATCGCAATCGGGCGGTGCTGCTCTCGGCAATGGAAGAGGCTATCCAGGCAGCAGAGCAGACGGCGCGCAGCCTCGACAGCGGCCATGCGGACCTGTTCGGCGGATTGTTCGCCGAGCCCGAAGCAGACGTTTATGGCAACCATCGAAAAGCCCGTGAGCTGTCCTTGAAGGAGCGCCTGAAAGGCGAGAAGGACACATTGGGGCTCTACCTCACCGGCCATCCGATTGATGAATATGAAGGTGAGGTCCGTCGCTTTGCCCGTCAGCGCATCATTGATCTGCGCCCCGCACGGGGCGAGCAGACCATAGCCGGCCTGATCGTCAATCTTCGGGTCATGAAAAACAAAAAAGGCGACAAGATGGGTTTTATCACCCTTGATGACCGCTCGGGACGGATCGAGGCTTCGCTGTTCGCCGAAGCGTTCAACAGCGCCCAAGCGCTGTTGCAGACCGATGCTCTGGTGGTGGTTGAGGGCGAGGTCAGTAATGACGATTTCTCTGGAGGCCTGCGCCTGCGAGCCAAACGGGTCATGAGTCTGGAGGAAGCCCGAACCGGGCTGGCCGAAAGCCTGCGGGTAAAAGTCGCCGGCGAGGCGCTCAAGGGTGATCGTGTCCGTTGGTTGGCCGATGTTTGTGGTCGCCACCGCGGCGCCTGTCCGATCACGCTGGAGTACACCGGCAGCGATGCGAAAGCACTCCTGCAGTTCGGTGAAAGCTGGCGAATCGATCCGGCTGACAACTTGATTCAAGCATTGCGTGACCAGTTCGGGCGCGACAACGTCTTTCTGCAATACCGATAGCGGGACCAGCCGATTGGTGCACCATTGCAGGTGCAAGACCCATTCGACGTCCTGAACCGGCCCGATCTCGGATTGGGCCATGTTTGCGAACATTTTGTTCGACCTGAATGCGTCCGTCCCGTAAGGTAGGGCGCAAAAAACGGAACAGCTCCCGGCCGCCTGGCCGTCGACGCATGACGGATGCCTATGAACCCGAATTTTCTCGATTTCGAACAGCCGATCGCCGACCTGCAAGCCAAGATCGAAGAATTGCGCCTGGTTGGTAACGACAACTCGCTGAACATTGGCGATGAGATTTCTCGCCTGCAGGACAAGAGCGAGTCGCTCACCGAGAGCATCTTCGGCAATCTAACCAGTTGGCAGATCGCTCGTCTGGCCCGCCACCCGCAGCGCCCCTACACGCTGGACTACATCAACCACCTGTTCACCGAATTCGAAGAGCTGCATGGCGATCGCCACTTCTCCGATGACGCCGCGATCGTTGGCGGTACTGCTCGCTTGAATGGCGAGCCGGTGATGATCATCGGGCATCAGAAGGGTCGTGAAGTCCGCGAAAAGGTACGCCGCAACTTCGGCATGCCGCGTCCGGAAGGCTACCGCAAGGCGTGCCGTCTGATGGAAATGGCCGAGCGCTTCAAGATGCCAATCCTGACTTTCATCGATACGCCCGGCGCCTATCCGGGTATCGACGCTGAAGAGCGCAACCAGAGCGAAGCGATTGCCTGGAACCTGCGAGTCATGGCGCGATTGAAGACCCCCATCATCGCCACCGTGATTGGCGAGGGTGGGTCCGGCGGTGCGCTGGCCATTGGCGTCTGCGATCAACTGAACATGCTGCAATACTCGACCTATGCGGTCATCTCGCCGGAAGGCTGCGCTTCGATTCTCTGGCGCACTGCTGACAAGGCGCCGGAAGCTGCCGAAGCCATGGGCGTCACCGCTGAACGCCTGAAAAGCCTCGGTATCGTCGACAAAGTCATAGCCGAGCCGTTGGGCGGCGCTCATCGCAATCCGGCGGTGGTTGCTGCGTCGCTGCGTGACGAACTGACCGCTCAGCTCGACATGCTCAAAGGGCTCGACAACGAAGCGTTGCTGGCGCGGCGTTACGAGCGTCTGATGAGCTACGGCATCGCCTGATAATCGAACGATGGGTCAATAAAAACGGCGGGGGTTCCCC
>NZ_AGSX01000180.1 GCF_000235745.1 Stutzerimonas stutzeri SDM-LAC
CGAAGGTCGGGGGTTCGACTCCTCTCACCGGCACCAATGAAATCAAGGCTCACAGCGATGTGGGCCTTTTTCATTTCCTAAGGGTAATTGCGCGGCGCTCCGCGCTGGGTTGCTGTTTCAGAAGCGGAAAAGCGGCTGATTGCCGAGCGCCTATTGGGAAAAGAATAAGACTTCTCGTCTGGAAGCCGGATAATAGCGATCAAATGTATCGCTCTGGTAATCCCGCATGGAAATCAAGGTTAATTTTCTCGACAACCTCAGGCTCGAAGCCAAGTTTGATGATTTCACGGTGGTCGCCGATCAACCGATTCGTTACAAGGGCGATGGTTCGGCACCGGGGCCGTTTGATTATTTTCTGGCTTCATCGGCGCTATGCGCAGCGTATTTCGTGAAGTTGTATTGCCAGACCCGCAGTATTCCGACCGAGAACATTCGGTTGTCGCAGAATAATATTGTCGATCCGGAAAATCGTTATAACCAGATTTTCAAAATTCAGGTCGAGTTGCCTGCGGATATTTCCGACAAGGATCGCCAGGGGATCTTGCGTTCAATCGAACGCTGTACCGTAAAGAAAGTAGTGCAAACCGGGCCTGAATTCGTCATCGAGGAAGTCGCGAGCCTGGACGCTGATGCCCAGGCGTTGCTGCTGCCCGGAACGGGGACAGAATCGAGCACTTATATTGTCGGTAAGGATCTGCCACTTGAGCAGACTATCGCCAACATGTCCGGCATCCTGGCGGATCTTGGCATGAAAATCGAAATCGCCTCGTGGCGCAATATCGTGCCCAACGTCTGGTCACTGCATGTTCGCGATGCCCATTCACCGATGTGTTTTACCAACGGCAAAGGCGCTACGAAGGAAAGCGCGTTAGCGTCGGCACTAGGTGAATTCATCGAGCGACTCAATTGCAATTTCTTCTACAACGACCAGTTTTGGGGTGAAGATATTGCCAATGCCGAGTTTGTCCATTATCCGAACGAGCGTTGGTTCAAGCCTGGCCACAAGGATGCGTTGCCGGCTGAGATACTCGATGAGTACTGCCTGGATATTTATAACCCTGATGGTGATTTACGCGGATCGCACTTATACGACACTAACTCTGGCAACACGGAACGAGGCATTTGCACCTTGCCTTTCGTACGCCAGTCGGACGGCGAAGCAGTTTATTTCCCCTCCAACCTTATCGAGAATCTGTATCTCAGCAATGGTATGAGTGCTGGCAACACTCTGGCGGAAGCCCAGGTGCAGTGCCTGTCGGAAATCTTCGAGCGGGCAGTAAAGCGGGAGATCCTTGAAGGGGAAATGGCGCTGCCGGATGTTCCCCAAGAGGTGCTGGCGAAATTTCCCAGCATCGTTGCAGGTATCCAGGGGTTGGAAGAGCAGGGCTTCCCGGTGTTGGTCAAGGATGCATCGCTGGGCGGACAATTTCCGGTCATGTGCGTGACCTTGATGAATCCGCGTACCGGTGGCGTATTCGCCTCATTCGGTGCTCACCCCAGCTTTGAAGTCGCGCTGGAGCGCAGCCTCACGGAGTTGCTGCAAGGTCGCAGTTTCGAAGGGCTCAACGATCTGCCCCAGCCGACCTTCGAAAGCAACGCGGTCACCGAACCGAACAACTTCGTTGAGCACTTCATCGACTCAAGCGGTGTGGTGTCGTGGCGCTTTTTCAGCGCCAGAGCAGACTTTGATTTCGTTGAATGGGATTTCACTGCCGAAGGCGACGACGCCAACACTCAGGAGGCCGCAACCTTGTTCGGCATCCTTGAGGAGATGGGGAAGGAAGCCTACATGGCGATCTACGAAGACCTGGGCGCAACGGCTTGCCGCATCCTCGTGCCCGGCTATTCCGAGATCTATCCGGTGGAGGATCTGATCTGGGATAACACCAACAAAGCGCTGCTGTTCCGTGCGGATATCCTGAATCTGCACAGCCTCGACGATGAAGGTTTGGCTGCACTCGTTGAGCGTCTGGAAGAAAGCGAGCTGGATGACTACACCGACATCACGACGCTGATCGGGATTGAATTCGACGACAACACAGCCTGGGGGCAGCTCACGATCCTCGAGTTGAAGTTGTTGATCTATCTTGCCCTGCAGCGATTCGAAGACGCCAAAGAGCTGGTTGAAGCCTTCCTTCAGTTCAATGACAACACCGTCGAGCGTGGTTTGTTTTACCAGGCCCTGAACGCCGTATTGGAAGTGGAACTGGACGAGGATCTGCAGCTGGAAGACTTCGAAATGAACTTCCGCAGGATGTTTGGCGATGCCCGGATGGATGCGGTGATCGGCTCGTTGGATGGCGGCGTGCGCTTCTTTGGCTTGACGCCTACCAGCATGAAGCTCGAAGGGCTCGATCGGCATCAGCGGCTGGTCGACAGCTACAAGAAGCTCCACACGGCGCGAGCCAATGCGATGGCTGCGTCCCGTTAGTCGAAAGCCTGATCAAGCTGATGGCCCAAAGAGCCCGCGTGATTCAGGCCTGTGAAAACGCAGCGTGATCGAGCGCAGTAGCTTTCACACAGCCTGATGATTGCGGGCTTTGTCTTTCTTCTAGCGCGGCAGACTGAGTCAGTTCGCCGCTACAGCTTCCGGCTTGCGCTGTTCGTTGCGCGTCGCCTCTCCGCGACCGGGTGCTGCGTCGTAGAGCTCGATCATGTGATCGAGATTGGCCCGCACACGGCCCTTCATGGCTTCGACTACAGCGCGTAGTTCGGCCCGTTGAGTGTCGCCAAATACATTGATCAGGTTGGTACCGATCTGGCTGATCTGCGGGACTTCTGCAAAGCCGCACGACTGCTTGGGTACCCAGGTCTCAAGAAAGCTCGACAGTTTGATCACTCGCTGTGGCAGCAATGCGATTTGGGGAACGGCGTAGGCCAGCGCGGTGATCGCGCCGTGCAGGCTGGTGCCGCAATAGAGCTTGCTGGTGGCGATGCAGCGGATGATGTCGTCGATGTTGCCGCTGTCGACACGGTAGGCGCGCTCGTCGCCGAGCAGGCTGTGCAGCTTGTCGAGCGGTTCGTCGTCAGAGTGGCCGGGCGCCTTACCGATGGTCAGCAGCGCAATCTTGAGGCCGGTGTTGACGTTGAGTTCGGTCAATTGCTGAGCAATCGCCTCGATGCGTCGCTTGGCGTGGTGGTCAGAGATGTGGAAAACGATATGGCCGGGCTCGGCAGGCTCGGTCGGCTGCGGAAAAATATCGGAGATCAGAATGGCGCTGTCTGGCACGAGGTTGTGTTCGACACCGAGCTTGTCCAATTCGGCCGATGTTTCCCGGTCACGCACCGACACATAGGTGCAGTCTTCGAGGTTGCGTTTGATTGCGTCATGTATAAGCGGCTTCTTCCGGCTGATCTCGTTACCGCCCACGCTGTTGTACATCACCTTGTAGCCCGGCAGCTCACGTTCGCCAAGGACCAGCGGGATGTCCGAAGGAATCGAGGTGAACAGACGGCTCAGGCGGATGAATGCTTTGTGCCCGATCAGATAGGGGCTGGCCTTGATCGGGTAGTAGATCGCCTGCGGAGCGAGGTAGCCGATGATGCTTTCCCATTGCGCCGTCAGGCATTCGCCACCGGCCACGATGAGCATCGTTTTGGCCTGCTGTCGGGTGGCGTCCAGCGCTTTTTTCAGCGGAATGGTCGGCAGCGCACCATAGCTGGAGAGATTGGATTTTTTGGTCGCCGCGATCAGTACCGAAAAGCGGCCGTCCGCCTCCAGGTAACGCTTGAGGACGATTGCAAAGAGCAGATCGCCATAGTTATGCCGGTCATAGGCTCCGTAGGCGATTACGTTTACCCGGTCAGTCATGGCGTCGGACTCCTTTCGATGTTCTTGAACTGCACGTAGAGCAGGGTGTTTTTGATCGCCAGCGCCACGGCGGTCGCAAAGCAGGCGCCGTTGACGCCGTAGCGCGGAATGAGGATCAGGTTCAGCGCTACGTTGATCACGCAGGCCGCGATGTTGTTGTGCAGATAACGCCGGTGATTGCCCGTCATGGTCATGAAAATGCCCAGCGGACCGGCGGCCAGGACGAAGAAATAGCCGATGGCGAGTACCAGCAATGGATAGATGCCTTGCTCGCGGTATTCGGGGCCGAACACTGCAAGGATGTATTCGCGGAGCAGCCCGATGGCGAGCAGGATCATCAGTGCCAGCGCCAGCATGAAACGCGAGTACTTGCGGACGATGGAGAATGCCCCCGCGCGATCATTGCGCGCCCAGCGCTTGGAGATGTCCGGGGCGATGGTGCCGTTGATGATAAACAGCAGCGTGGTCGAGAGAGCGGCGATCTTGGCTGCGATGTAATAGATGCTGACTTCACTGGCTGAGCGCAGCACGCCGAGTAACAGCGTGTCGGACAGCTCGATGATGCTGTTCATGACAGCGATCAGCATCAGCGGTATGCAGAGGATGAGCATTTCTCGCCAGCCCAGCGCAGCTCCGGTTCCTGAGCGGGGCAGGCTGGCGCGGGCACGCCAGATCGATCCGAGAATGGCCAGCGCGAAGCTGAACGCAAAGCAGGCCACGACGGTGGTCAGGTCGCTGCCGGTGATCGCCACCAGCAGAAGAGTTAGTGCAGGCTGGAAGGCTGTTTGCCAGAACAGGCCTTCGCTGGTCTTGTGCTTGGCCTTCAAGGTCTCGCTGGCGATGCTCAGCAGCGACAGGCCAAGCGCAGTAACCCCAAACAGGACGGCGGCATGGACGAAATAGGCCTGTGTGGTCTCGGAGAAATACACCACCGCCAGGCCGATCAGGAATGCAGGTATGTTCATCAGTGCCGCGAGCATCAAGGCTCGGTCGAAGTACCTGCGCTGCTGGCCCTCGTGCAAGGAGGAGATATTTTTCAGGCAAGCAATGTCGAGACCCAGCCGGGCGAGCAGCGACAGGAAGATGCCCAGCGCCACGCAAAAGAACACGGTACCGGCCAGCTCCGGCACTAACAGTCGCGCCAACAGGATATTCAGGCCGAGCGTAGCGCCGGCGCCGCTGCCTTTTGTCACTACGAGTCGGGCGTATTTGACGAGGTCGGCTTTCATTCCAGGCTGGGGTGCGTCCGTGGCGTAGGCCGATTTCATTCAATGCTCCTGCGGTCGCTAATCGCGACAAAAGCCATGGCTGGCGTCCGGGTTGCTTCTACTGGTCAAACCCGATGCGCTGATCAAGCGGCTCGGACCTGGCGGCTGTATGCGGGCGCTTTCAGTCAGCGCGGGACTGAATTGGCGACTCCATCAAGAGCGTCAACGGCGTAGAAAGTTCCTCCGCCATGCGCCCGTCATGCTTAAGCCGGTCGACGCATCGCGTGCTACGGAGGCTCTACATCGCCTCGCTCATCCCAGAAGGCGAACTCTTGCAAGCGAGGGTCGTCCCACGATTAACGGCTTCGGCTTTAATCAGAGCGAAAAGGGGAATGGCAATGCTGAATACGCGTGGCATCGGCAGCTTCGAGCTGTTGAAACGCACCTTCAAGGATTTCAGCAACGACGACATGACCACCTACGCGTCGGCTCTGGCGTACCGAGCGATTTTTTCATTGTTCCCCTTTTTGCTATTTCTGATCGCGCTGCTGGGCCTACTGGATCTGCAGGAATTCTTTACCTGGCTGCGCGAACAGGTTGCGCTGGTGTTGCCGCCCGATGCGTTGGACTTGGTCAACCCTGTTATTGACGGAATGCAGGAGAAAAAAGGCGGTTTTCTTTCCTTCGGTATTCTCGTGGCGTTGTGGTCGGCCTCGGTCGGAGTCCGCTCGTTGATGAACGCCATGAACAAGGCCTACGACGTCGAGGAAGGACGACCGGCCTGGAAATTGGTTGTGCTTTCGGTTGTATACACGGTTGGCCTGGCACTGATTCTGCTGGCAACTGCGGCACTGATGATCGTCGGCCCGCAAGTTATCGAGTGGCTGGCTGATCAGGTTGGCTTGAAGGCGATCGTCGTCACGCTGTGGACCTGGCTGCGCTGGCCAGTTGTGGTGGTGTTGATGATGCTGGTGGTGGCGGTGCTCTATTACGTCACGCCCGATGTCGAGCAGGAGTTCCGCTTCATCACCCCAGGCTCGGTACTGGCTGTGATCGTTTGGATTGCCGCGTCTACCGGCTTCGGCTTGTATGTGCAGAACTTCGGTAACTACGACGCGACCTATGGCAGCATCGGCGCGGTTATCGTGCTGTTGCTCTATTTCTACATCTCAGCGGCAGTTATGCTCTTCGGCGCTGAGCTGAATGCGGTGATCGAACATGCCTCCACAGAGGGTAAGGATGAGGGTGACAAGCGTGTCGACGGCTAGCGGGCAGATAGCGCAGATGCAACGGCGAACAACTGTCCGGGCCGGTGGTCCATTGATTTCATTGCAGAATCTTTCGGGTGGTGGTCTGGCTGCGGCCCTGCCAAGGGGCGCCGCTCACGGCTAGTTGGAACCGGCTCCGAAGGTTTTGCATCGAGACCTAACGGAGACGCTCCACTTTGCACATCGCCGACATGACCATGTTCTACGCACCTGCCAGCGGCGGCGTGCGTACCTATCTCGAGGCCAAACACCGGCGCTTGCAGCTATATGCCGGAGTTCGCCATAGCATCCTGGTTCCCGGTGAGAGCTATAGCCACAACGCGGGAATCTATCAGATTCCGGCACCTGCCCTACCATTCGGCAAGGGCTATCGGTTTCCCGTACGGCGCACACCTTGGCGTAATCAGCTGCGCTCTCTGCGCCCTGATGTGATCGAGGTCGGGGACCCCTACATGACGGCCTGGGCTGCTCTCGATGCCGGTCGGCGCCTGGACGTGCCGGTAATCGGCTTTTACCACTCGGATTTGCCATTGCTGGTGAGCAACCGTATTGGCCGGTGGCTGGGCACCAACATGAACGGCTACGTTTCCAAGCTGTACAGCAGCTTCGACCGGGTACTGGCGCCGAGTCGCGTGATGGCAGAAAAGCTGACATCGCTGGGCGTCGATAATGTTTATGTACAACCGTTGGGCGTCGATCTGGATACCTTTCGGCCGAGCCTGCGTGACCCGGAGCTCCGCCGCGAACTGGGTCTTGCCGACGATGCGCGGTTGATGATCTTCGCCGGACGCGGATCGCGAGAAAAGAACCTTGATGTACTGTTGGACACTGCACGGCGCCTGGGTGAGCCCTATCATCTCCTGCTGGTCGGTTCTGGCATGCCGCATCGCGTGCCATCCAACGTATCGGTGATCGACCGCTTTTGTCCTGCCGCGGACGTGGCGCGCTACATGGCCAGCAGCGACGTGTTGCTGCACGCCGGAAACCAGGAAACCTTTGGTCTGGTGGCGCTCGAAGCCATGGCCAGCGGGATACCTGTAATTGCGGCTCGCGCCGGTGCGTTACCGGAACTGGTGCCGTTTCATACCGGTCGGCTCTGCCGCCCACTGGATGCCTCGGCGATGGCGCAGACCGTACGAGAGTTGTTCGAGGACGATCCGCGCCTGCTCGGGATGCAAGCCCGTCAGCATGTCGAGGCGCATCATGCATGGAACGCGGTAGTTGCCGGCTTGCTGGCGCATTATCACGCCGTGTTGGGCACTGCTGAATTGCCGGTCGCCGTGCATGGCTGAGCGCAGCTTGATGCTGGTGCTGCATGACGTGGCGCCCGAAACCTGGCCGGACTACCGGCCCTTTGTCGAAGCGGTCGACGCGCTGGGCCGGATCCCGATTTGCTGGCTCGTGGTGCCGGATTTCCACCGCCGCAACCGGCTCGATGATCATGCGGAATTTCGACGGTTGCTGGATGCGCGGCTCGTGCGTGGCGATGAGTTGATCCTGCATGGTTGCTACCACGTCGATGAGGCGCCTGCGCCGCGCACGCCACGTGACTGGTTCATGCGCCGCGTCTTCACCCATGAAGGCGAGTTCTACCCGCTGAGTCGGGAAGAGTCTGCCAGGCGTTTGCGCCATGGCATCGAACTGTTCGAACGCAACCAGTGGCCCCTGTACGGCTTCGTGGCGCCTGCCTGGCTGCTGGGGCCGGGGGCTCGCCAAGCGTTGGCGGCGACGGGCCTGACCTATACCAGCGACCCGGGCCACTTGTATTTGTTACCCGGCTACCGAGCCATAGCCGCGCCGGGCCTGGTCTGGAGTGCCCGAAGCGCCTGGCGCCGAGGCATGTCGCGGCTGGTCAGCGAGCGGATGCTCAACCGGCACCAGCAGGCGCCGGTGTTGCGACTCGGCTTGCATCCGGTGGATATGCGCCATCCGTTCTCGCGGCAGTACTGGCTGGATCTGTTGACCCGGCTGCTCGCGGACGGGCGCGAACCGGTGACGAAGAGAGACTGGCTTGGTCGCCACGTACTGACTTCGAGCGCCGCGGCATGAGTCGTCGCTGGTGGTTGCTCGCTGGCGCTTTGCTGATGGTCGCCCTGGTGCCGATTTTGCTCGGCGGCAGCGGCTTGTTCGAGCGGTTACGCGGTTTTCCCCCAGGCTTGCTACTGACGATGCTTGGCATGATCGTCGTCGGCTGGTATTTGAATGCGCTCCGGCTGCGCTTGCTCATTGGCCGTCGCCGCTTGGGTCAGCATCGTGCGCTGGGCATCGTGATCGCAACGGAGTTCGCCATCTGTGCCACGCCCGGCGGCGCCGGTGGTCCGTTGACGATGATGGCGCTGCTGCTGCGCCATGGCGTGCCGCCGGCCAAGGGCACCGCGACCTATGCGGTCGAGCAGCTGACCGATCTGCTGTTTTTCGCCTGCGCGCTGGTAGGCGTACTGATCTATGCGGTCACTCATTCGCTGAATAGCTATATCGCCAGCCTGCTGGGCTTTAGTGCAGCGTTACTGATCGGGCTGATGGTGCTGCTGGCATTGCTCGGGCGCTTCCATCGGCAGGTGTTTCTGCTCAACGGCTGGTTGATCGGTCGACTGGGTGTGAAGGGCACGCGCCAGCGTAGCTGGGCCAGAAAGGTGCTGGGTTTTCGCAATGCCTTGCTGGAGTGTTTCCGGTTGCCGCGGTCGATCCTGCTCGGGGTGTTCATCCTGACCACGCTGCATTGGCTGCTGCGCTACAGCGTGCTGTACCTGACCTTGCTAGGGCTGGGCAGCTCGCTGGCCTGGGCCTGGACCTTTATCGTGCAGCTGCTGGCACTGACGGCCGGACAGCTGAGCCTGCTACCCGGCGGTGCGGGCAGTGCCGAACTGGCATCCGCGGCGTTGCTGGCACCGCTGGTGGGGAAATCGACGGCGGCGGCGGGTATTCTGATCTGGCGCTTCGTAACCTATTACTTCTATCTCATCGCCGGCGCGCCGCTTTTTCTGCACCTCGCCGGCCGGCCGTTATTCGATCGCCTGGCCAAAGCCCGTAACGTCTGACGGCTCTGCCTTGCCGTTCCTCGGGAGAACGAAACTATTGTCGAAGGCGCTCGGTCCACTGAACGTACCCAAGCAGAGAGGAATGAGCCATGAGCAGTACTGAAGATAAAATGAAAGGCAACCTCAACGAAGCCGCCGGCAAAGCCAAGCAAGGCTTGGGTGAGGCAACCAATAACGAGCGCATGAAAGGCGAAGGTCAACGTCAGGAAGTCAAAGGCGATGCTCAGCAAGTCAAGGGCGAAGTCAAGGACGCAGTGAAGAAGGGCGTTGATCGCGCCTGACTCGCCGCTTCCATAAAAAATGCCCGCATTGCGCGGGCATTTTTTTGTCCGGGGCCTCTCAGCGCTCCAGATGTTGCAGCTTGTCCTTCACGCCGTCCCACTCTTCGGCGTCCGGCAGCGAGTCTTTCTTCTCGGTGATGTTCGGCCAGACTTCCGCCAGATCGGCGTTCAGCTGGATGTACTCCTGCTGATCATCCGGGACTTCATCTTCGGAGAAAATCGCCTGGGCAGGACACTCCGGCTCGCACAACGCGCAGTCAATGCACTCGTCCGGATGAATGACCAGGAAGTTCGGCCCTTCGTAGAAGCAGTCCACCGGACAGACTTCTACACAATCGGTGTATTTGCACTTGATGCAGTTGTCGGTGACGACGAAGGTCATTTCTAGCTATCTCCTCGGGCGGTTCGGGTGGCGTTGCAATGACGCCCCCTTCGGCAGGACTATGGCGGCACCAGGCAAATGCCGCCTATATCCAAAAAATGCGCGCGATTCTAGCAGCTTTTAGCAGCCGTCAGACACGCGCTTTCAGGTTGTATAGCAGGTCCAGCGCCTGGCGCGGGCTCATATCATCGGGATTGATCCGGAGCAATTCTTCGACCACTGGGTGCGGTAGGCTCGCGAACAGGTCGTTCTGCTGGGGTGGCGCAGGCTGGCCAGGAGTCATTTTCGGTGTTTCGTGGGGCAAGCTGGTGGTTTCCAGCCGCGACAAATGGTCGCGTGCGCGCTGAATCACTTCGCCAGGCACGCCGGCCAGCTGGGCCACCGCCAAGCCATAACTCTGGCTCGCCGGTCCCGGCAGAACATGATGCAGGAAAACGATGCGTTCGTTGTGCTCGGTGGCCGACAGGTGCACGTTAGCGACCACCGTCTGGCTTTCCGGCAGTACGGTGAGTTCGAAATAGTGGGTTGCAAACAGGGTGTAGGCGCGCAGTTTGGCCAGGTGCTCGGCAGCCGCCCAGGCCAGCGACAAGCCATCGAAGGTGCTGGTGCCGCGGCCAACTTCGTCCATCAGCACCAGGCTGCGGTCGCTGGCGTTGTGCAGGATGTTGGCCGTCTCGCTCATTTCCACCATGAAGGTCGAGCGACCGCCGGCCAGATCATCCGACGAGCCGATGCGGGTAAAGATGCGGTCGACCAGAGACAGCTCGCAGGCTTTGGCCGGCACGAAACTGCCGATTTGCGCCAGCAGTACGATCAAGGCCGTTTGGCGCATGTAAGTCGACTTACCGCCCATGTTCGGGCCGGTGATCACCAGCATGCGGGTTTCGTCATCAAGGTTTAGGTCGTTGGCGACGAAGGGCGTCTGCAACACCTGCTCGACTACAGGATGACGGCCTTGATCGATCTGCAGGCAGGGGTGCTCGACGAAACGTGGACGGTTGAGATCAAGGGTCAGAGCCCGTTCGGCGAGGTTGCTGAGCACGTCGAGTTCGGCCAGCGCCGCAGCGCTGTCCTGTAGCGGCGCGAGATGACCAATGAGCCGTTCCAGCAGTTCTTCGTAGAGCTGTTTTTCACGCGCTAATGCGCGGCTCTTGGCAGACAGCGCCTTATCTTCGAACGCCTTGAGTTCCGGCGTAATGAAACGCTCGGCGCCCTTCAACGTTTGCCTGCGGATGTAGTCGGCCGGTGCCGACTCGGCCTGCTTGCTCGGCAGTTCAATAAAGTACCCGTGCACGCGGTTATAGCCGACTTTCAAATTGGCCAGCCCGGTACGGGCTTTCTCGCGGGTTTCCAGATCCATCAGATACTGGCCGGCGTTTTCCGACAGCGATTGCAGTTCGTCCAGTTCGGCATCGTAGCCGGTCTTCAGGACGCCGCCCTCGCGGATCACGGCCGGTGGATTGTCGATGATGGCTTTAGCCAGCAAGGCAGCCAACTCGGGATAGGTTTGTATGGTCGCTGCCAACTCGCTCAGGTGCGGGGCGACCAGTTCCTGCATGCCGACTTGAAGCTGCGGCAGGGCGGCGAGCGCGTCGCGCAGGCGTGCAAGATCACGGGGACGGGCGTTGCGTAAGCCGATCCGCGCGAGAATGCGTTCGAGGTCACCGATTTCTTTCAGCTGTGGCTGAATCTGCTCGAAGCGATAGTGTTCCAACAGGCAGGTGATCGAGTCCTGGCGCGCTTCGAGTACGCTTCGATCACGCAATGGGCGATTCAACCAGCGGCTAAGCAGGCGGCTGCCCATGGCCGTCTGGCAGCGGTCGACTACCGATTGCAGGGTGTTTTCGCGTCCGCCGCCTAGATTGATGTCCAGTTCCAGATTGCGTCGGGTCGCGCCATCGAGGATAACCGTCTCGTCGAGACGTTCGTGGCGAAGGCTACGAAGATGGTGCAGTGCGGTGCGCTGGGTTTCCTTGGCATAGGTCAGGAGGCAGCCCGCCGCGCCGATGGCCAACGTCAACCGCTCGCAGCCAAAGCCTTTCAGATCCTGAGTGCCGAACTGCTGGCAGAGCCCTTTGAAACCACTGTCGCGGTCGAAATCCCAGGGCGCGCGACGGCGAACACCGCGGCGTTTTTCGACCGGCAGATTGGCTGGCCAATCGTCGGGGATCATCAACTCGGCCGGGTTGAGGCGTTCGACCTCTGCCAAAAGCGTTTCCCAGCCGCCGAACTCCTGCACACTGAATCGGCCGCTGGTGATGTCCAGTACCGACAGGCCGAACAGCTTCTCGTCGCCTACGACCGCCGCCAGCAGATTGTCACGATGCTCGTCGAGCAGCGCTTCATCGCTAACCGTGCCAGGGGTGATGATTCGCACCACCTGTCGCTCGACCGGGCCCTTGCTGGTCGCCGGGTCACCGATCTGTTCGCAGATAACCACCGATTCGCCAAGCTTCACCAGGCGGCTGAGATAGCCCTCGGCGGAGTGAAACGGGATGCCCGCCATGGGGATCGCATTACCACCGGACTGGCCGCGTGCGGTCAGGGTGATGTCCAGCAGCTTGGCGGCTTTCTTGGCGTCATCGTAGAACAGTTCGTAAAAGTCACCCATGCGGTAGAACATCAACTGATCAGGATGCTCGCGTTTGAGCTTCCAGTACTGCTGCATCATGGGCGTGTGATGGGACAGGTCTTGTGACATATAGCTCGACTTGGTGCGATGTGCAGGTAACAGAGCAGGCGCGGCTGGGTTCCGTACGGGTAACGGCCGTTGCTGGCACTGCGCGCAGATGAAATAAACCGGCAAGGTTATCATGGCCGTGCGGCTGCGACGGCATGCGGCCATGCGTGGCTGACCCTCGAAGCGAGCGCTGCTAAGGTGGCGATTGATATAAACATCGGGAGCTTTCATGTCCACCCTGACCGAACTCGCGGCCCAGCTGGGCCATGCGCTCCAGCAAAAGTCGGCGCAAGTAACCACAGCTGAGTCCTGCACCGGGGGAGGCATTGCCGAGGCCATTACCCGTGTCGCCGGCAGCTCGGCCTGGTTCGAGGCTGGCTTCGTCACCTATTGCAACCATCAGAAGACACGTCAGCTACAGGTGCCGGAACAGCTGTTTGCCGAAGTGGGCGCAGTGAGCCGTGAGGTCGTCGAGGCGATGACCCGGGGCGCGCAGTCCGCCAGCGGAGCGCAATACGCCGTTGCCGTTAGTGGTGTAGCGGGGCCAGGCGGCGGCTCGCCTGAAAAGCCGGTTGGTACGGTTTGGTTGGCCTGGGCTTGCGATGATCAGCGGTTCGCAAGACGCTTCCAGTTCGATGGCGACCGGCAGGCCGTTCGTGAGCAGAGTGTGAAGGCGGCGCTCGTCGGATTGATCCGCCTGGTGGCCGGAGAAAATCCGATTGAGGGCTAGGCGCTCGTTTTTGCCTATGCTCTAATACTGTCTACTTATACAGTTGTCGTGGCCTCTGGCCCTCTTGATCAAGTGAGGATTGTAATGGACGAGAACAAGAAGCGCGCCTTGGCTGCCGCCTTGGGCCAGATCGAAAAGCAGTTCGGCAAAGGCGCGGTCATGCGTATGGGCGATCATGATCGTCAGGCGATTCCGGCCATTTCTACTGGCTCGCTCGGCCTGGACATCGCCCTCGGCATTGGCGGTCTGCCTAAAGGTCGGATCGTCGAAATTTACGGTCCGGAATCGTCGGGCAAGACCACCATGACTTTGTCGGTCATCGCTGAAGCCCAGAAGGCCGGTGCTACCTGTGCCTTCGTCGACGCCGAGCACGCGCTGGATCCCGATTATGCTGGCAAGCTCGGCGTCAACGTCGACGACCTGCTGGTTTCGCAGCCCGACACGGGCGAGCAGGCGCTGGAAATCACCGACATGCTGGTGCGTTCCAATGCCGTTGACGTAATCATCGTTGACTCCGTGGCTGCCCTGGTCCCCAAGGCGGAAATCGAAGGCGAGATGGGCGACACCCACGTCGGTCTGCAGGCCCGTCTGATGTCTCAGGCGCTGCGCAAGATCACCGGTAACATCAAGAACGCCAACTGCCTGGTTATCTTCATCAACCAGATTCGTATGAAGATCGGCGTGATGTTCGGAAGCCCCGAAACCACAACTGGCGGTAACGCACTGAAATTCTATGCATCGGTTCGTCTCGACATCCGCCGTACCGGCGCGGTGAAGGAAGGCGACGAAGTGGTCGGCAGCGAAACCCGCGTCAAGGTCGTCAAGAACAAGGTGGCGCCACCGTTCCGCCAGGCCGAGTTCCAGATTCTTTACGGCAAGGGCATCTACCGCAATGGCGAGGTCATCGACCTTGGCGTTCAGCAGGGTCTGGTTGAGAAGTCTGGTGCGTGGTACGCCTACAAGGGCAACAAGATCGGCCAGGGCAAGGCTAACGCCGCCAAGTATCTGGAAGAGAACCCCGAGATCGGGCGCGAAATCGAACAGCAGATTCGCGACAAACTGCTAGTGGTTTCGCCGAACAGCAAGGCTAATCCGGTCGTTGAAGACCTGGCCGAAGCTGACCTCTAAAGCCGATGCCGGTCGTGCTCGACAGCCCTGCCGCAGTGCGGCGGGCCGCCATGGATCTCTTGGCCCGGCGCGAGCATGGGCGTATCGAGCTGAGCCGCAAATTGCGCTCACGCGGTGCGCCAGCTGAACTCATCGAACCTGCGCTGGAAAGGTTGGCCGATGAGGGATTGCTTAGCGAAGCTCGTTATCTGGAGAGTTTCGTGCGCATGCGAGCTAACGCCGGCTACGGTCCATTGCGTATACGTGAAGAGCTGACCCAGCGAGGGCTGGCTCGAGAGGATATCGAGCAGGCATTACGCGACAGTGGCTTCGATTGGAATGCGCAACTGCACGAAGTCTGGTTGCGTAAGTTCGGTGAATTGCCGGGCGATCAGCGGGAAAGGGCTCGTCAGGGCCGGTTTCTCAGCTACCGTGGCTATCCGCTGGACTTGATCGGGCGCCTTCTGCGAGGCGCTTCGCTCGACTGATCCGGGCTCGATAGCGTTTCCCCCTGCTACGGCCTCGTCCGTTTGCAATTCTTATTTTCGCCCCGCTCAATCGCCGGCACCCAATGGCGAAGCCCAGTGTTCCCTCGCATTGATGAAGTCGGTCAGTTCCCGTAGTCGACCGTGGTCCCGTCCGTTGAATACGAAGCTCAGCCTGGGTAACGGCTGCAGTTCCGGCTCGTCCAGTTCCATTTCGCAGCACGCTTGCTGCTCGAAGCGACCTTTCAGGCAAAGGTCGGCAAAATGTTCGTTCATGTCGGACACCGCGGCGTCGGTCAGCACATGGTTCATGCGCATGACGAAGCGATCCTGCAGCCATCGGCTCGAGTGGAAGTTGCTGTAGAAGTGATCGATCTCTGCGGCAGCGTCCTCGGCATTGTCTACCAGACGCATCAGGCGCATGTCAGTCGGCAGGATGTAACGGTTGCCCTCAAGCTGCCGGCGCATGAAGTCAATCGCGTCTTTCCAGAACGTGCCGCCGGGTTCATCTAGCAGTACGATTGGCACCAGCGGGCTCTTGCCCGTCTGCAACAGGGTGAGGACTTCCAGGGTTTCGTCCAGCGTGCCGAAGCCGCCGGGACACAGCACCAACGCATCGGCCTCCTTGATAAAGAACAGCTTGCGCACGAAGAAGAAGTGAAAGGACAACAGATGGTCGGTGCCATCTACTGTCGGATTGGCATGCTGCTCGAAGGGCAAGGTGATATTCAGGCCGAGGCTGTTATCCATGCCCGCGCCTTCGTGGGCAGCCGCCATGATGCCGCCACCGGCGCCAGTAATGACCATCAATTCGTAGCGTGCAAGCGTCTCGCCGAGCTCCCGGGCAAGCGCGTACAACGGATGTTCGATGGGGGTTCTCGCCGAGCCGAAAACAGTCACTTTGCGGCGGCGCTTGAACTGATCGAGGCGGCTGAAGGCGTGCTCCATTTCGCGCATGGTCTGCAGCAGAATCTTGGCATCCCAGCGGCTTCGGTCGGCTTGCGCCATGCGCATGACGGTAACCAGCATCTCCCGATACAGCGGCAGGTTCTGGCTGCTGGATGGAACTACCAAGGCAACCAGTTCATCGATTTTTTTCGACAGTTCGGCGCCACTGGTTTTGAAATGTCGCGACAGGTAATCGTCCGGTTCGAAAGGCATACGAGTCTCCTTAGAAAGCTTCGACGCTGCTCAGTCACCATGCGCGAGGGCGGCGCCTCCCATATGCGCATGTGTGCAAACGACCGCCGGAATTTGGCCAGGTGACACCTGGTATGCGGCTTACTTGGGTCAATGGTTCTATGCCTAACAGTAGCCCAGCGCGAAGGCGCAAATGCTGGTCCCTCCCCCTGAGCGAGCGAAAGCACATCATCATGCGTGCGTGAGCCGCAGGGTTGAGCTGCGGCTGTACCCGGTCATCAGATGGCGATGCGATCACCCGGTTCCGGAATGGTGGCTTGCCAATTGAGACGATCACGCAGTGCCTCCTGCAAGGCGCGCATCTTGTCCAGCTCCCCATGCACGAGATAAAGCTCCGGATGCGTCTTGAACTGGCTCGCCCATTCGACCAGTTGCGATTGCCCCGCATGCGCTGAGAAACCGCCCAAGGTATGGATCTGAGCGTTCACCGCTATGCGTTGGTGCATCAGTTTGACGGTCTTGGCGCCATCAACGATGGCTCGACCGAGTGTGCCGCTTGCCTGAAAGCCTGGAATGACCAAATGGCATTCCTCACGCCAGAGGTTGTGCTTGAAGTGATGAAGAATGCGCCCGCCAGTGCACATGCCGCTGCCTGCGATGATGATCGCGCCGCTTTTAAAGCGGTTGATGGCCATTGATTCTTCGGTTGTCGGTGTTGGTCTGAATATCGGCAGCCATGACTCGATACGCTGCCGGTTATGGTCGCCAGCTATGCCAGGCTGTATATCCAGTTGCTCTTGGAACAGTGAGTAGATCGCGTTCGCGCCGATGGCCATCGGGCTGTCCAGAAAGACCACTTGCTGAGGTACGCGACCTTGCTGGTAGAGGAGGCCGAGGTAGTAGATCAGATCTTGCGTGCGGCCGACCGCAAATGACGGCATGAGAACATTTCCACCATCCCGGTGGGCCTGCTGAAGGATCTCGGCAAGCTCCTCGATGGTTGCCTGATGATCGCGGTGATCGCGATCACCGTAGGTGGACTCCATCAGCACCACGTCGGCCTCGCTTAATGGCGTCGGCGCATGCATCAGGGGCGAGCAGGTGTTGCCCAGGTCCCCGGAAAATACCAGGCGGCGGGTGGCGTCAAAGTCGGTGACGTCGACCTGAACGATGGCTGATCCAAGGATGTGCCCGGCATCGAAGAAGGTCACGGAAATTCCCGGTGCTGCTTCGAAGGCGTCACCATAGGCATGAGGCTGACGTTGCGCCAGCATGCGTTCGGTATCGACCCGGGTGTAAAGCGGCTTGATGGCCGGCTTGCCCAAGCGCGCGCGCCACCGATTTTCCCACTCGGCGTCCTTTTCCTGGATGTTTGCCGAGTCGAGCAGCATCAGCTCAAGTAGTTTTCCCGTCGCCTCGGTCAGATGGATAGGCCCTTTGAACCCTGCTGCCACAAGCTTCGGTAGCAAGCCGCTATGGTCGATGTGCGCGTGCGACAGCACCACGGCATCGAGTGTTTGCGGGTCGAAGCTAAAGCCCGCGCGGTTGCCTGCTTCCTCTTCGCGCCGGCCTTGGCGCATGCCGCAGTCGAGAAGTACGCGAACACCTTCATGGGTTTCGATCAGGTAACAGGAACCAGTGACCTGTTGGATGGCGCCGAGAAAGCTGAGCAAAGCCATGAGAACCTCCTGTCTGTACTGTTGTGCTCAGCATGCCCGCAATGCCGGCGGCTCATCTTGATGCATATCAGAGAGAGCACCCGAGACGCTGACTAGACTGTCGCCAATGCCCATCGAAGGAGTCCGACATGAATCAGCTACTGCCCAGTCTTGTCGAGCTGGACCATCATGCTGACGTCCAGCCTGAGTTCGCTCGCTGGCGAACCGGGTATGGACCTTTTAAACATGCTCTGGAAACCCAGGCTGCCGTGTTTCGCCTGGCTCATCAGCTGGTACAGGTGAAGCTGCAGCCAGATCTGGCGAGTGTGTATCGGCTGTTGCAAGCCATCGATAGGATTGGCGCGGCTGGACTCTGGCTGGTTGTGCACATGACCTATGCGCGTCGCGTTCGCCTCGACGGTTCAGCTCTCTGCGCCGAGGATTTCAAGACTGCGCCAGAAGGGCACACTGGTGGCTCGCTGAACATGGTGCCTGCCTACGCCGGTTATCTCGGGCTGAACGCCCTGACCGGCAGTACACGTGCATGGCTGATGGGGCAGGGCCACTGCGTCGCAGCGATCGAAGCGCTGAATCTGCTTACCGACAACCTGCATCCCGAACAGAAGCAAGCCTACGGCGGTGGCGAAGCAGGTATCAATCGGCTCCTTGAGGATTTCTACGGTTACCACCAGGCGGCGGATGGCAGCCCATCGGCGCCCTTGGGCAGCCATGTCAATGCACACACCGGCGGCGGTATTGCCGAAGGCGGATACCTTGGCTTCGCCGAGCTGCAATATGCTCATATGCCGCTGCCGGGGGAGACGTTGGTGGCTTTCCTCTCCGATGGCGCGGCGGAGGAACAGCGCGGCAGCGACTGGATGCCACGTTGGTGGCGTGCCGAGGACTGCGGCGTCGCGCTGCCAATCATGATTGCCAATGGCCGTCGCATTGAACAACGGACCCAGCTTGGCACTCATGAGGGGCTTGAAGGGTTTCGCCAACACTTGAGTCGTTGTGGCTTTGACCCGATTCCCTTCGATGGTCGTGACCCGGCAGCTTTCGTCTGCACGCTGTGGGAAATGGAGCAGCGTCTGGTCCATCGTGTCGAGGAAAAGTCCCGCGGCCTGCTGCGCTATCCGTTGCCGATCCCCTACGGCATTGCCGAGACGGTGAAAGGGTTCGGCTTCTATGGCGCCGGCAGCAACGCGGCGCATAACCTGCCGCTGCCGGGTAATCCGCATGTCGATGACTCATCGCGCGAGCTGTTCAATACTCATGTCGCCCCGCTTTTCGTGCCATGGGATGAGCTTGAGCAAGCTCGCCATCTGGTCGCGCAGTCTCGTCAGGCGCGTCCCGCCGAGCGCGACAATGTGCTGGCGACCAGACGGCCCGCCGCTCCAGTCATGCCACCGCTCCGGTATCACGATCACGCCTGTTCACCGATGGCAGCGGTGGATGATTTTTTTGTCGAACTCACCCGTGCCAATCCATCGCTTCGCCCCCGTGTAGGCAATCCCGATGAACTGGCCAGCAATCGTCTTGGCGGGGTGCTCAGCGCGTTGAAGCACCGCGTGGTCGATCCTGAAGGAGAGTTGGAGGCAGTGGACGGAAAGATCATCACGGCACTCAACGAAGAGGCGGTGGTTTCCGCCTGCCTTGCCAATCAGGGTGGGTTGAACCTGGTTGCGAGTTATGAGGCGTTCTGCGTGAAGATGCTCGGCGCGGTACGCCAAAGTCTGATCTTCTCCCGACAGCAGAAGGAAGTGGGGCGGCCCGCCGGTTGGCTTGGCTGGCCGATCATCGCCACGTCGCACACCTGGGAAAACGGCAAAAATCAACAGTCGCACCAGGACACCACCTTCTGCGAGGCCTTGCTGAGCGAAATGAGCGATATGGCGAGAGTCTTGTTCCCGGCCGACCACAACAGCGCCCTGGCGCTGCTGCCTTCCATCTATCAGGCCCGCGGTGCGCTGGCGTGCCTGGTCATGCCCAAGCGTGAGCGGCCAGGCATATTCAATCAGGCCCAGGCCGAGCAGCTTGCTCGTGACGGTGCGATCGTCGTCGACGAGCAGAAGGGCGATAACGCCATTCTTCTGATCGCCAACGGCAGCTATCAATTGACCGAAATGCAACGCGCCACCCAGCGGCTCAAAGAAGCAGGTGTCAGCTATCGCCTGGTTTACTTGCAAGAGCCGGGGCGCTTCCGCGCGCCGCGTGATCGGTGGGAGATCGAGGCGCTGGCGGCCGAGGGTGTAACCGAGCGCCTGTTCCCCGAGCGGATGGAGATGAGAGTGCTGCTCACGCACATGCGCCCCGAGGTGGCGCGCGGCCATCTCTGGCCGATCCTGCCGGACGTGCGGCGCAATTCAGTGCTGGGCTACCGCAACCGTGGCGGCACGCTGGACGAAGGCGGGATGCAATTCGCCAATCGGGCGTCGTGGGCTAACGTGCTGGCCGCTTGCGCTCGGTTGCTCGATGTACCGCGAACTGCATTGCTCAAACCGGATGAGGCCGCTGCGGTAGCAGGCAAGGGCGATCCGCGCGTGCTGCGCTAGACGCAACTGTGAATGGGCAGCGCCGGTGTTGCCCTTGGCGTGATGGTGGTCTCAGCAATCGCTGGAGCGATAGCGCTCGGTGGTGATCGGCTTCTTGCTCTGGTATTCGTTGAACTCGAAGCGCAACACCGCGCCCTGATCCATCAACTGACGCAGGCCCTGGTTGCTGCAGACGCTGGCGGCCAGCTGAGTACGGACCTGTTTGGGGTTGTCGCGCATCTGTGCGGCGTGGCGTGGCTGAACGCTCAGGTGGTTGACCAGTTCATTTCCATCGACGCTGTACCCCTCGTCGAGCAGGTCGGAGTTAATCGCGCGCGGCGTGCCGACGCTGCTTTCGCGGGCGACTTTTTCGAGTAGCTGGCCCAGCTCCTGATCCTGTGCGGAAGCGGCATGGGCGAAGGGCAGGGCGAGGCAGAGCGTTAACAGTGGGGTCAGACGGGGCATGATGTTCTCCTGATGACTGCCGTCGTTCGACCGGTGCCCGCCCTTACGGTTCAGCGCTGCCATGGTGTCGGGACGGCTGTTAGACTGCCGCTCCGTCCTGATTGATCGAATTTAGATGTCTCATGCCGTACTCCGCCTTCGCGATGCGCGCCTGGCGCGTAGCGCCAAGCCGTTCATCGCGCGTGGCTCGCGCACGCCCCGCTGTGCTCGCTGCCGAGTAGCGGTCAGTCACTGTTTGTGCGAATGGTTGCCCGCAGTGACCACCACCAGTGCGGTGTGCCTGATCATGCACGATATCGAGCCGTTGAAGCCGAGTAACACCGGCTGGCTGATCGCCGATATCGTGGCCGATACCTATGCCTTTACCTGGCAACGGACCGGCGTAGAGCCGGCGTTACTGGAGCTACTGGCTGATCCACGGTACCAGCCGTTGGTCGTCTTTCCAGGCGAGTACGCGGTACCGGAGCGGGTGGTTGCTGAAGTCAAGGTCACACCCGGGAAGCGTCCACTGTTCATTCTGCTGGATGCGACCTGGACCGAAGCGCGCAAGATGTTTCGTAAAAGCCCCTATTTGAATCACCTGCCGGTGCTGAGCCTGCAGGCCGATGTGCTGTCACGCTACCGTCTGCGCCGGTCGACGCGAAGTGAACATCTTTGTACTGCGGAAGTCGCTGCCTTGTGCCTGGGTTTGGCCGGAGATGAGCAGGGCGCATCGGCGCTGGATACCTGGCTCGATGCGTTCACGGACCATTACCTGGGTGCCAAATATCACCGCACGCCAGACCCGGATGACGCGATCCATCGAGCGCTAGCTGCCCTCGGCGAGCGCTGATTTGCGAGACGGTCAGTGCTTCTAGGCGGCGGGCTGGGCTTGCGTGGGAGCGGTCTCGACCGCGATCTTTTCAGCGCACCCAGCGTCATCTGCCACGTGCAGGGCTACCGCCTCCCGATGTGAGCTGGCTTATAGGCTTTCGCGGTCAAGACCGCTCCCACGGGTGGGTTATGGCGGCGGGCAGGGCTTGTGTGGGAGCGGTCTCGATCGCGATCTTTTCAGCGCACCCAGCGTCATCTGCCGCGTGCAGGGCTACCGCCTCCCGGCATGAGCTGGCTTATAGGCTTTCGCGGTCAAGACCGCTCCCGCGGGCGGGCACTGGCGGCGGGCTGGGCTTGTGTGGGAGCGGTCTCGATCGCGATCTTTTCAGCGCAGCCAGCGTCATCTGCCGCGTGCAGGGCTACGGACTCCCGGCATGAGCTGGCTTATAGGCTTTCGCGGTCAACACCGCTCCCACGGGTGGGCTATGGCAGCGGGCTGGGCTTCCTGGCCACCTGTGGAATTTCAGTCGCGGCCGGTGCGAGTATGTCCTTGCGGGGCCAGAGTTGTGCGGCGAGCATGCCGACAAACATCAGCGCACATCCGAAATAACCTCGCAGGCTGAGGCTTTCATCGAGCAGCAAGGCGCCGCCTAGCGCGGCGAATACCGCTTCGAGCGAGAGGATGATCGCCGCATGCGAAGCAATCGCATGCTTTTGCGCCACGACTTGCAGGGTATAGCCGACACCTACTGCGAACATTCCGCCATAAATCAAGGCGGGTGCGGCGAGCCAGATACTGTGCAGGCTGGCCTGCTCGAAGACTGCTGCCAGCACCAGGCTGATGACTGCGCAGGTCACGAACTGCAGAAACGCCAGGCGAATGGCATCGTGACGACCCACGAAAAAGCTCACCAGCAATACATGCACGCCCCAGACGAAAGCGCCGGCCAGCTGTATCCAGTCGCCGGAAGCGATCTGGAAATTCTCATCGATGCTGAGCAGCGCCATGCCAATCACAGCGAGCACAGCGCCCAGCCAAGTGCCCATGCCGGTCTTCTGGCCGATCACCAGCCCCAGCAAAGGCACGACGATGACGTACAACCCTGTAATGAACCCGGAATTGGTCACGCTGGTAAACAGCAGACCAACCTGTTGCAGGTTGATGCCTATGGTCAGTGCAAGGCCCATGCAAAGGCCTCCGAGCAACAAACCGCGCTGCAGGAACGGCTCGTGGCGAGCAGCGCCTCGGCCTTGATGCAGTAACAAGGGCAGCAAAACTATCGCGCCCAACGCAAAGCGCAGACCGGTGAACAGGAACGGCCCGATGTTATCCATGCCTACCCGCTGCGCAACAAATGCGCTTCCCCAGATCATGGCCGTGATGAGCATTAGAATGTCGGCGCGAAGGGCTTGTTTGCGCATGTTTGAGCTCGTGCGGGGAAACGGCGAACTGTGCATCAAACCGATGCGCTTTGCCACCGCGTCGCCTTCCAATCTGGCAAGTGGCTGATTAAATGCGGAGCGGTGATCGAATTTCGCGTGGTGGCGCGATATCATCACTGCGGTCACCCTCGAGCATATTGCGGGTTCTCGCCATCCTGATGGTTAGCACTCGGCTCAGGCAGGTGAAGCGCCAATAAAAACTATAGGTCCGCCATGGCTGCTTACGAAATCCTTATCGCCGATGATCATCCGCTGTTTCGCAGCGCCCTGCAGCAAGCGCTGACGCTTGGTCTGGGCGATGACGTTCGGCTTTCCGAGGCGGCTAGCATTGCCGAGCTTGAAGCCCAACTGACCCGAACCTCCGACTGGGACCTGGTCTTGCTGGACCTGAACATGCCGGGCGCCTATGGATTCTCCGGGCTCGTGCTGCTCCGCGGTCAGTATCCCCAACTGCCCGTGGTCATGATCTCCGCTCAGGAAGACGCTGCGGTTGTTGCCCGTTCGCGCGAGTTTGGCGCCAGTGGTTTCATTCCCAAGTCCAGCTCACTCGAGACGATCCAGCAGGCTGTGCGGGTCGTGCTAGATGGCGATGTCTGGTGGCCTAGCAACATCGACGATGTGGCGCATGTCAGCGCTGAAGCCAAGGCCGCCAGCGAAGGGCTCGCGAGCCTTACGCCCCAGCAGTTTCGCGTGTTGACCATGGTATGCGACGGCCTGTTGAACAAGCAGATCGCCTATGAGCTCAGCGTTTCCGAGGCGACCATCAAGGCGCATGTGACTGCAATCTTCCGCAAGCTGGGTGTTCGCACCCGAACCCAGGCAGCACTGCTGTTGCAGCAGATGGGTTCGATTCCCAGCAGCTAACATCCGTTTCCGTCTGTTGGTGCCTCGTTAATCTCGGGCGGCTCAGGTGCTAGGCAATCGCCGGCAACACAATCTCGTCGCTCCGTCGGACGTCGGCCGTCAGTGCTCGGCATTGCTCGATGAACTCACGCATCGCGGCGGTCTGGTATTTCAACGAGTGCCAGATGAAATAGAACTGGCGGGCTAGGTCCAGCTCGGGTGTTTCCAGAGCGACCAAGCTGCCGCGGCGGAATGCGTCGCGCAGCGCCAGTCTTGAAATGCAGCCAATCCCCAGCCCGGATTCGACGGCTCGTTTGATCGCCTCGGTATGCTCCAGTTCGAGCCGAATGTTCAGCTTGGCAGGATGATGGCGCATGGCGTGGTCGAACGTCAGGCGAGTACCGGAGCCCTGTTCGCGGAGAATCCAGGCTTCACGCGCAAGCTGATCAAGGCTCACTTCCGAGTGCTCGGCTAGTGCGTGCTGAGGCGCGCAAAACACCACCAGTTCATCTTCGACCCAGGGTAATACTTCAATCTCCGGATGTTGGCAGTCGCCTTCGATCAGACCTAGATCAAGTTCATGTTGCGCAACCTGCTGGACAATATGCGCAGTGTTTTGAACGTGGAGCTTCACCCTGCATTCAGGATGCCGCTGCATAAAGCTGCCGATCAGAAGGGTCGCGAGGTAGTTGCCGATCGTCAGGGTGGCGCCCACGCTCAGCGAACCAAAGCCGGTTTTTCCAGCCAGTAGGTCTTCGATCGCTTTGGCCTGGTCGAGCAAGCCTACTGCCTGCGGTAACAGCTGGTGGCCCAGTGCGTTCAGCCACAGCCTTTTGCCCGCACGGTCGAACAGTTGGCAGCCCGACTGACGCTCCAGTTCAGCCAGTGATGTGCTGGTCGCCGACTGTGACAGGGCAAGGCTTGCGGCCGCGCGCGAAACACTTTCGTGCCGCGCGAAGGCGACGAACACTTGCAGCTGACGGAGTGTGAAATGCATATCTATATAACCGATAACATATATCGTAAATATTCGCTTAGCGGATATTAACCGGCCCGGTAAACTGCCAGCAATATTGACGCGCCACGCGCGCTAAAGGGAGCACCGCATGAGCAACCTGAACGTTGAGCGAGTCCTCAGTGTGCATCACTGGAACGACACGCTGTTCAGTTTCAAAACCACCCGCAGTCAGGGGCTGCGCTTTGAAAATGGCCAGTTCGTGATGATCGGGCTCGAGGTGGAAGGGCGACCCCTGATGCGTGCCTACAGCATCGCAAGCCCTAATTATGAAGAGCATCTGGAGTTCTTCAGCATCAAGGTTCCGGATGGTCCGCTGACGTCTCGCCTGCAACACCTAAAGGAAGGTGATTCCTTGATGGTCAGTCGCAAGCCGACTGGCACGCTGGTGCTGGACGACCTGCTACCTGCCAAGCATCTGTACCTATTGAGCACAGGAACCGGTCTGGCGCCTTTCATGAGCGTGATTCAGGATCCCGAGACCTACGAGCGCTTCGAGAAGGTGATCCTGGTACACGGGGTTCGTTACGTAAATGAAGTTGCCTACCGCGAATTCATCACCGAACACCTGCCGCAGAACGAGTTCTTCGGCGAAGCCTTGAAAGAGAAGCTGATCTACTACCCCACCGTTACGCGCGAACCATTCGAAAATCAGGGTCGCTTGACTGATCTGATGCGCAGCGGCAAGTTGTTTGCGGATATCGGCCTGCCGCCGATCAATCCGGAAGATGATCGCGCAATGATCTGCGGCAGCCCGAGTATGCTGGCTGAAACCAGCGAAGTACTCGACAGCTTTGGTCTCAAGGCATCGCCGCGGATGGGCGACCCCGGCCACTACCTGATCGAGCGAGCATTCGTCGAGAAATAACCGGTTGTTGACACCCCTTGGACCGGCTGCGCATTGCGTCAGCCGGTTTTTTTTTGCTCACTGCTTAGATGTAGATGGCGCAGCACTTCTTGTACTTTTGACCGCTGCCGCACGGGCAGGGGTCGTTGCGACCGGCCTTTAGCGGCGCGGTGGGATCGATGAAGTACCAGCGTCCGTCGTGCTGAACGAACGCTGAACGCTCATGTTGAGCGTGCTCTCCAGCCCCGTCATGCCAGCGGGCGGTGAAGCTGACCAGCGCATGTTCCGGCTGGCCGCCAAGTACCTGGCTTTCCTCGACCTCCAGACCCAACCATGTGCTTTTCGCGCTCCACTCCCTCATGGACTCTAGGTCCAGCGCTTGCTGCTGTGCCGGTAAAGTGGTCGCTTGTAGGTAATCGATGGCCCCTACGACGTAGGCGCTGTAGCGCGAACGCATCAGGCGTTCCGCGCTGGGTGCGGATAACCCTCGGTGATACCGGCCGCAACATTCGGCATAGGGATCGCCGCTGCCACAGGGGCAGTTGGCGTCCGTTCTCTGATCGTCAGTCATCCGCGGTTACCACCAGTACTTGCCGAACATTTGTGGATTGGCCCAGTACTTGGCATTGAGCCAGTCTGGAACCTGCTTGTAATCAAACAGGTCGTAGGTGAAGAGGGTCACCGTTTGGTTGCCTCGTTCGAAACGCGCGCCGACCTGTAATGCCAGGGAGTAGAAGTCTGTTGCCTGCCAGTCGGACGCATTCAGATCGACCAGAACCGCCATGCGGCTGGTATTGAGATTGCGAATGCCGCCGAGTAACTGCAGGCCGTCACGCTTCGAAAGATGCTCCAGACAGTCTGCGATTAGGGCCATATCGTAGCGCTGAGCGGCGAGCGCTGCAGACAGTGTGTCGGCTGGTGCGCGATCAATTTGGCAGTGCTGGTGGCTGCGGCTAAATGCCTCGATTGCCGGCAGTTCGCTACGGCCGACATGCAGCAGTCGGGCTGGACGGTGTTGTTCCAGCAACGCGGCCAGAGCTTGTTGCGGCGTCTGCGATGAACGGGATGCGGTCAAGCCGGGATTCCTCGATATCAGGCGTAGCGGAATGCGGACATTGCAATCCGCGGCGCCTGTAAAAGTAGAAAGACTAGCGCGCTGGCGTCTGCCGTCCTAGTCTCGATGTAACTGGAGCCGCTTATGCTATAGCGCATAACGCTCTGGCCGATCCCACATTAGGAGGCTTTAACGATGAGTAGCTTACGGACAGCAGTACCCGTGATTGTGATGACCACCTTTCTGGCCGGCTGCGCAGGGGTGCAGAAGCAGGATTGGCCCAGTTGTGCTGCTGTCGGCGGTGTAACCGGTGCCGCGCTGGGCGCGATAGAAAGCAGTACCTACGCAGGCTACGGCGCATTGATCGGCGGCGGCATGGCCGCAGCCTACTGCTGGGCCAATGGCACCGAGCAGGAGACGGTTGCCGTTGTTGAAACTGTTGAACCTGCTCCGATGGCAGAACCGGAGCCCGAGCCAGTGCTGGAAGCAGTACGGGTTGAGCTGGACGTAAAATTCGATTTTGACAAGGCTACCGTCCGAGAGGACGCCTACGACGATATCGAAGTGCTTGCTGACTTCATGAAGCAGTACGACCAGACTTCGACGACTGTAGAGGGCCACACCGACTCTATTGGTACCGATGCCTACAACCAGCGTCTGTCTACGCAACGTGCCCAGGCCGTTCGCGATGCATTGGTCAACCGCTACGGTGTCGAAGCCAACCGTCTTGAGGCGGTGGGTTACGGTGAGTCACGTCCGGTCGCTGATAACTCGACTGATCTGGGTCGAGCCATCAACCGCCGTGTTGAGGCTTCGGTCGAAGCGCGTCCGTAACGAGAACTATGCAAAAGCCGGGTGCACCTAGGCTGACGAACATATTGCGATGGAAAGGTCGGGCTGCATCGATGCAGCCTGGCCTGCGGTCGTTATGTTCATTCGCCGTTGGATACCCGGTTTTTTGTACTCCAACTAAAATTGAAATCAGAACAGTGGGCGCGCACTCGCCAGCGCCACCACAGCCAGGCCCAACAGTAGGTTGATGCCGACCAGCCGGCGGATTCTTCCCAGCACCGCGCCACCTTCTTGCCATTTCTCATCGGCGATTGCGCGCTTGAGCTCGGGTAGCTGCAGCAGCTGGATGCGTAGGAACAGGGCGAGCATGACCAGAAACACACCACTCATGATGTGCACGTAGCGGGGCGCAGCCTCCAGCCCATCGAAGCGCATGTGCCACATGCCAATACCGCTGATCGGCAACACCACTATCGTGACCCAGACCCAGTTGAAGAACCGGCGAAAAACCTCTGCCCAGAGTTTCAACCGCTCTGGTGCCTGCAGCTGGGAAACAGCGGCAGGGCGCAGCACCATCCAGGCGAAGAACATGCCTCCCACCCAGATCACTGCAGCCAGTACATGAAGTGAATAGAGCCCTGCGAATGCGGTCATGGGAAATCTCCGGTGGCGGTTGAGGAAACGCGCGTTATCATAGCGACCCTCCAGAAATACTGAAAATATATACAGCATCCGCGCCCATGCTCAGCACTGAACTCAAGTCCCAGATCCAGGGCGCCTATTCCCAGTTTCTAGAAGCCAAAGGCTTAAAGCCCCGTTACGGCCAGCGTCTAATGATCGCCGAGGTGGCGAAGGTCCTAGGCGCGATAAAGGCCGACGACGAGGGACGGCGCGATGGACAGCCTGCAGTGGTTGCGGTCGAAGCCGGCACCGGCACCGGCAAGACGGTCGCCTATAGCCTGGCTGCCATTCCGACGGCCAAAGCGGCGGGCAAGCGCTTGGTGATCGCAACGGCTACGGTCGCGTTGCAAGAACAGATCGTGCACAAGGATCTGCCGGATCTGATGCGCAACAGCGGGCTGAGCTTTTCCTTTGCCCTGGCCAAGGGGCGCGGTCGTTATTTATGCCTGTCCAAACTCGATGCGCTGCTGCAGGAAGGCCAAGCGCAGAGCGCAACCGCCCAGCTATTTGAAGAAGAGGGTTTTCGCATCGATGTGGACGAGCGCAGCGAGAAGCTGTTCGGCAGCATGATCGAGAAGCTGGCAGGCAACCGTTGGGATGGTGATCGTGACACCTGGGCTGAAGAGTTGGCCGACCCTGACTGGGCGCGTCTAACCACTGATCACAGCCAGTGCACCGGCCGTCATTGCCCCAACTTCCAGCAGTGTGCCTTTTACAAAGCGCGCGAAGGCATGACGAAGGTCGACGTCATCGTCACCAATCATGACATGGTGCTTGCAGACCTCGCGTTGGGCGGTGGGGCGGTACTGCCCGATCCGCGCGACACACTTTATGTGTTTGACGAAGGCCATCATCTGCCTGACAAGGCGATTGGGCATTTCGCCCATTTCACCCGTCTGCGTTCCACTGCCGACTGGCTTGCCCAAGTCGACAAGAATCTGACCAAGCTGCTCGCACAGCATCCTTTGCCGGGCGACCTCGGCCGGCTGATCGAGGCGGTTCCTGAAATCGCCCGAGACCTGCGTAGCCAGCAGCAATTCATGTTCAGTGCCTGCGAACAGCTCGCTGACTTCCGAGCCGGCGAAGACATGGAGGGCCGCGAGCGGCCTCGCCATCGTTTCGTCGGTGGCGTGGTCCCGGAGCATCTGATCGAGCTGGGTATTGAGCTAAAAAAGGGCTTCGCCAAGCTGAACGATCTGTTCACGCGGCTGACCGAGTTACTCAAGGAGGCGATGGATGGCGAAGCGGGTGTCGGCATCGCCAGCCACCAGGCCGAAGAGTGGTATCCACTGTTCGGTAGTCTGCTGACGCGTGCGCAGGGCAATTGGGAACTGTGGACGGCTTTCACCGCCGATGATCCAGAGGACAGCCCGCCGATGGCGCGCTGGCTGACATTGGCTGAAGGCGGCGCGCTGTTCGATATCGAGGTCAACGCCAGCCCGATCCTGGCTGCCGAGACGTTGCGCCGTAACCTGTGGAACGTCTGCTACGGCGCACTGGTGACTTCGGCCACGCTCACCGCACTGAACAGTTTCGATCGTTATCGCATGCGCGCCGGGTTGCCGCGTTGTGCGGTTACCGCGGTGGTGCCGAGCCCGTTCCATCACGCCGATGCTGGCGTGCTAAGGGTACCCGATCTCAAGGCCGATCCGCGTGATGCGGCTGGGCATACAGCGGCGATAGTGCGAGATCTGCCAGAGTTGGTGAAGGCTTCGCGCGGCACGCTGGTGCTTTTTTCGTCACGCAAGCAGATGCAGGACGTGTTCGACGGGCTGGAGCGTGACTGGCGCCGGCGGGTGCTCATACAGGGCAATCTGTCCAAGCAGGAAACGCTGAACAAGCACAAGGCACGCGTGGATGATGGTGAAAAAAGCGTGCTCTTCGGGCTTGCCAGTTTTGCGGAAGGTGTCGATCTTCCTGGCGCCTACTGTGAACACGTGGTGATTGCCAAGATTCCGTTCGCAGTACCCGATGACCCGGTCGAGGCGGCATTGGCCGAGTGGATTGAGGCGCGTGGCGGAAATCCGTTCATGGAAATCGCCGTCCCTGATGCCTCGTTGCGCCTTGTCCAGGCCTGCGGCAGGCTGCTGCGTACCGAGGAGGACCGAGGCACTATCACGCTGCTTGATCGCCGAGTCGTCACGCAGCGCTACGGGAAGGCCATTCTCAATGCGTTGCCGCCCTTCCGTCGAGAGATCGGTTAGCGACATGTCGGCCGTCTCGCGGGCAGCATGTACCGTTATTCAAATAACTGATTGTCTCTCTGGTGAACTCGGATCTGTTTGCTTGATTCGATGTGACTGGAACAATGCGCCGAACCCATAAGCCTGATAAGGAGCGCAAACGTGCAGATTCAGGGGTATTTCGATCTTCGTTTCGAGGCTGTTCGGGAGACATTCAGCGATCTGTTCGCGCAGACCCAACAGCGTGGCGCAGCGGTCTGTGTGAAGGTTGGTGGCGAAACCGTCGTCGATCTCTGGGCCGGTGTGGCGGATAACGCCGGTGAGCAGGCCTGGCAGAGCGACACGCTGGTCAATCTATTTTCCTGTACTAAAACGTTCACAGCGGTAGCTGCCCTGCAGCTCGTCGCAGAGGGCAAACTGCAGTTGGATGAGCCGGTCGCCCTCGTTTGGCCGGAATTCGGCGCAAACGGCAAACAGGGCATTACGCTACGCCAGCTGCTCAGCCATCAAGCTGGGCTGCCGGCTGTTCGTCAGCCACTGCCGCCGGAGGCTTTGTACGATTGGGACACGATGACTGCAGCGCTCGCAGCCGAAACACCTTGGTGGACGCCCGGTGATGGTCATGGTTATGCGGCGATTACCTATGGCTGGCTGCTTGGTGAGTTGATCCGTCGCGCCGACGGGCGTGAACCGGGCGAAGCAATAGTCGCACGCACCGCTCGACCTTTGAATCTGGATTTTCATATCGGCCTGGCCGACAGCGAGTTCGACCGGGTCGGCTATTTAACTCGGCAGAAAAACAACTTAGGCGACGCAGCCGCCCAGCGGGTCCTAAAAGCCTTGATGAGCGAGCCGCAGTCACTCACCGCTCGTGCCTTCACCAATCCGCCGTCGATCATGAACAGTGCCAATAAGCCGGAGTGGCGTCGAATGACCCAGCCCGCCGCCAACGGGCATGGCAATGCACGGTCTCTGGCAGGATTCTATGATGGCTTGTTGCGAGGGGAGCTACTCGATCACGCGCTGCTGGACGAGATGACGCGCGAGCACTGCCTCGGTGAAGATCGCACGCTGCTTACTCGCACTCGTTTCGGGCTGGGCTGCTGGCTAGACCAGCCGGACGTGGAGAACGCCACTTTCGGAATGGGGCCGGGCACCTTCGGCCACCCGGGGGCCGGTGGCTGCATCGGTTTTGCCGATCCCCAGCGCGATGTTGCCTTCGGCTATGTCACCAATACATTAGGCCCCTATGTTCTGATGGACCCGCGCGCGCAAGCGCTGACACGTGCCGTCAAGGCATGTGTGGGTTGAACCACTCGTCTGTTTGGCCGGAGGAGACTTTGCAGAACAAGGACCTGCGTCCACAATTTGAGACAAATCCTTGCTTAAGCTGCGTGCTTCATCCACGCGGTTTGTTTTCGCAACCCTCATCCATGGAAATTGGCTCATGAACCTGCTGAAAAGCGCTTCCCTTGTATTGTGTCTGGTCATCGCCGGCTGCAGCTCCAATGACGACAAGCCGGTAGAAGTGGTTGCTGAACCGAGCCCCGTGATTGATGCTGCCTGGCTGGATGGGTACGAACCGCGCCTTCGCGATGCGTTGAAGAACAGCCATTTCGAGCTTGAGCGCCGCGATGGCGTGTTGGTGGTCACTGCACCAGTCGATGGCTCCTTCAACCCCGACCGCCCTGGCATGCTGCTGCCTGTGACGCTTGGCCCGCTCAGCCGGGTGGCGAAATTGGTGGAAGGCGACGAGAAGACCGCCGTTGTCGTGGTAGGCCATGCTGACAGCACGGGGCCGACCGATCTCAATCGCGACATCAGCCGCCAGCGCGCCGGTGCCATTGCGGCGATTTTCCGGCTGAGTGGCCTAAAGCACGACCGGCTGCGTATTCGCGGGCTGGGTTCGGATATGCCGCGCGCCTCGAACGAGAATGAAGAAGGCCGTGCGCTGAACCGGCGCGTCGAGATGGTCCTGGCTCCACAACCGACCCTGCTGGCGCTGATTACCCAATACAGTGAGACCCCCGCCAAGCCGACGCAGGTGGCTGCGGCAGAAGTAAGCAAAGCCAAATAAGACGGGTGCTCGCGCCATTGGCTGATGAGGTGTTCGGTCTACTTTTGCCTTGAATCAAGCGGGGCAAGGCGCAGAGCCGTTAAGCTTTGGCTTCAACTGTTTTCCAGGAACACAGCGATGACCCAATCCTTGGCCGATATGCGTCGCGATTACACGCGTGACGGACTCAGTGAAGCGAACGCGCCGGCAGAGCCCTTCGAGCTCTTTCGTCAGTGGTTTCAGGATGCGGTGCAGACGGAGCAGCCACCGGTCGAGCCGAATGCCATGACCCTGGCCACAGTAGACGCCGAGGGTCGCCCGCATTGCCGCGTGCTGTTGCTCAAGGCACTGGATGAACGTGGCTTCACCTTTTTCAGCAACTATGACAGCGCGAAGGCCGAGCAACTGGAGGCATGTCCGTTCGCTGCGATGACGTTCTTCTGGCCAAGCCTGGAGCGCCAGGTACGGATTGAGGGGCGGGTCGAGAAGGTCAGTGTCGCGGAGTCGGATGCCTATTATCAGGTGCGTCCGCTGGGCAGCCGCCTTGGCGCCTGGGCTTCACCACAAAGCCATGTGATTCGCGATCGTGCCGAGCTGGAACGGCTTCTGGCCGAAACAGAACAGCGCTTTCTGGACCAGGCGCCGCATTGCCCTCCTCATTGGGGCGGCTACCGTTTGCTGCCGGAACGAATGGAGTTCTGGCAGGGTCGTCCCAGCCGCCTGCATGACCGTCTGAACTATCGGCGCGTCGCCAGTGACTGGCAGCGCGAACGTCTGGCGCCCTGACTCACGGGCTCAATATGATGAGAGGCCGCCTGCGGCCTCTTTTTTTTATGTCTCGTTATAGCGCGCCAGCTCGCTTTCCAGCCAGGCTTGCAGGTCCTTGCGTTTGACTCGCGCATCTTTCGCCGCCGAAAGGCGGCGCAATACCCACTCTCGCTTCTGCGGATCATCTCCTGCCAACGAAAGCGCCAGATCCCTGTCGGCCCAGCGTCTGAAGCGGATGAACAGCCAGGCATGGAAAACCAGCCCGGCTAGCGTGACGATGGTGATAATGAAATAGTCCATGAACGGTCTCTTGCAATGTCTTGAGCGAGCGCCCTGCATACGGGGCGGGATCGCCTCGGGTAAAGTAGGGTCCTAGTTGAATGAATGCTGAGTCAGGTCGAGGCGGTTGCCAAGCGTTTCATCGCCGCATGCGACTGGCCACGCGGTCGCGATCAAACTCGTTTCCCAGGAGATTTCCCATGCGCAACTCAATTTTCGTTGCTTCGTTCACGGTCGTGGCACTTGCCGTCGGTGGTTGCACCTCCAACCTTACCGGGGATAGCTATTCCCGCGACGAGGCGCGAACCGTCCAAACGGTTCGTTATGGCACGATCGAGTCATTGCGCCCGGTCAAGCTCGAAGGCACCAAGACCCCTATCGGTACCGGGGCAGGCGCAGTCGTGGGCGGTATCGCCGGCAGCGGGATAGGTGGAGGCCGTGGCAGTGCCGTTGCGGCGGTGATCGGCGCGCTGGCCGGCGGGATGCTCGGTTCGGCGGCAGAAGAGGGCATCACGCGTGCCCAAGGCGTTGAGATCACGGTACGTGAGGACGACGGCAACATGCGCGCCTATGTCCAGGAAGTGGAGCCGAATCAGGTTTTTCGCGTCGGCCAGCGTGTACGGATCATGACGGTTAATGGCACCAGCCGTATCGCACCCTGATACCGCTGGGTTTGGAAGGATGACAGTGCGCTCTAAGCAGAGGCTGTCGCGCCGCCAGTGAAGCGCAATCAGCGCTACAGACGGTTTTTCCGAGCGGCTTCAAAGACAGGGCGCAGCCTGAATGCCGGCTGGTACGGTGTTCCGGCTGCGCCTTTTGTTTTTCGAAATACTTGAATCCATGACGTTGCTGCGGCCCGTATGGATAATCGGCGCACACCGCCATGCCCCTTCGGGCTGAGAAATGGGCGATCAAGGGATATAACTGCCGTACCTATGCACGGCTCAAGGGGTTTTACACATGGCGCTTGCGCTGATCATCGCGTTGCCATTCCTGGGGATCTGCCTACCGTTGCTGTTTGAACGGTTCGGCCGGTCTGCCTGTGCATTCGGTGCCGGACTGGCCCCGTTGCTGGCGTTGGCGTTGCTATTGTCCAAGCGTGCCGCCGTGTTTGGCGGCGAGACGGAAGTCCAGGCCTTGTCCTGGCTTCCGGAGCTGGGGTTGAACCTTAGCCTGAGGCTGGATGGTCTGGGATTTCTCTTTGCATTGCTGATTCTCGGAATCGGCCTGCTCGTTATCCTGTATGCGCGTTATTACCTGTCGAAAACTGAGCCGATGGGGCGTTTTTTCAGCTTTTTCCTGCTGTTCATGGGCGCCATGCTCGGTGTGGTGCTGGCCGAAAACCTCCTGTTGATGCTGATGTTCTGGGAGCTGACCAGCCTTTCATCGTTTCTGCTGATCGGCTTTTGGAATCACCGCACCGATGCTCGGCAGGGCGCGCGCATGGCGCTTGCCGTCACCGGAGGCGGCGGGTTGGCGCTGCTGGCAGGTATCTTGCTAATTGGGCATATCGTTGGTAGTTACGAGCTAAGCATTGTTCTGGCATCGGGTGATCTGATTCGTGCCAGTGCCTTGTACCCGCTGACCTTGATTCTGGTTCTGCTGGGTGTGTTTACCAAGTCGGCGCAGTTTCCGTTTCACTTCTGGTTGCCACAGGCGATGGCGGCGCCCACCCCGGTGTCGGCTTTTTTGCACTCCGCGACCATGGTCAAGGCCGGTGTTTTTCTGCTGGCGCGGATGTATCCAGCCCTTTCGGATTCCGAATGGTGGTTCTACATGGTCAGCCTGACGGGGCTGGCGACCCTGCTGATCGGCGCAGTAATGGCGCTGTTCCAACATGACCTCAAAGGCTTGTTGGCCTATTCGACCATCAGCCATCTGGGCCTGATCACGCTGCTGTTTGGCCTTGATTCGCGTCTTGGACCGGTCGCGGCAATCTTCCATATCATCAATCACGCAACGTTCAAGGCTTCGTTGTTCATGGCCGCAGGGATCATTGATCACGAGACCGGAACGCGCGACATGCGGCGCATCAACGGCATGCTGAAATACATGCCGCACACGGCGGCTCTGGCGATGGTGGCGTCGCTGGCAATGGCGGGAGTGCCGCTGCTCAATGGCTTTCTCAGCAAGGAGATGTTTTTTGCCGAGACCCTCGACCAGCATTTGCTGGGGAGTTTCTACTGGACGATTCCGGCCCTGGCGACCCTGGCGAGTGCCTTTTCGGTCGCCTACTCGCTGCGCTTCGTGCATGACGTGTTTTTCAACGGCGAGCCGATCGACCTGCCCAAATACCCGCCGCATGAGCCGGCACGGTACATGAAGATCCCCGTCGAAATCCTGGTGTTGCTCTGTCTGCTGGTGGGTACGGTGCCTGCCTACACTGTCGCGCCGTTGTTGGCTGCGGCCGTCGCTGGCAGCCTGGGTGGTGACGTTCCTCAATACAGCCTGGCGATATGGCACGGCTTCAATCTGCCCTTGGCGATGAGCTTCGTTGCGCTGGGCGGGGGCGTCCTGATCTATTCGATGCGCAAATGGGCGTTTCGCTGGTATGAAGGGCTGCCGCGTGTTGACTCGCTGCAGGTATTCGCCCAGGTGGTCAGTGGCATTGCTGCAACGGCACGCTGGGTAACCGAGCGCATGGAGAACGGATCGCTACAGCGCTATCTGGCGCTGATGCTGGTCAGCTCGCTGCTGGTAGTTGTCTACGCATTGACCCCACTACAGGCGCTGCGCGGCGCTGTCCCGCTGACGCCGCTGGATGGCATCACCGTCGGGGGGATGCTGCTCCTTGGTCTGGCGTCGGTAATGACGGTGATCTTCCATCGCAGGCGTCTCATGGCGCTAATGGTGCTCAGCGTAGTCGGGTTGCTGGTAGCGCTGGTGTTCGCCCGCTATTCAGCGCCGGATCTGGCCTTGACTCAGATATCGGTCGAGGTGGTGACGATCATTCTGCTAATCCTGGCATTGTTTTTCATGCCTGACCGGACGCCGGTCGAGTCGAGCAGCCTGCGCAGTTTCCGCGATCTGATCATTGCTTCCGCATTTGGCACCATGGTGGCCTTGCTCGCCTATGCCGTACTGACTCGGCCATACGACAGCATTGCCTCGTTCTTTCTCGACAACAGCGTGTCCGGTGGCGGCGGCACCAACGTGGTCAACGTGATTCTGGTCGATTTCCGCGGCTTCGACACGCTGGGTGAGATCGCTGTGCTGGCAATCGCAGCAGTCGGGATCTACGGCCTGCTCCATGGATTGCATCTGCCACACCCGGTCCGGGATTACGGCGGCCGGCTTTGGTCGACCGACCGGCACCCGATGGTCCTCGATACGCTGTCGCGCGTGCTGTTGCCGATGGCATTGTTGGTCTCGGTGTTTATCTTCCTGCGGGGGCATAACCTGCCTGGTGGTGGCTTCATCGCTGGATTGATTACCGCGGTCGCTCTGATTTTGCAGTACATCTCCCATGGTGTGGTCTGGGCGCAGCAGCGCCAGCCGTTCAGCTATCACGGCGTGGCCGGGCTCGGTGTGCTGATTGCGGGTCTGACCGGCCTCGGCAGCTGGCTGTTCGGTCGGCCTTTCCTGACCTCGGCTTTTGGTCATTTTCATCTTCCGTTGATTGGCGACTTCGAACTCGCGACCGCGATGCTGTTCGATCTCGGTGTTTATCTGGCCGTGGTAGGGGCGACCCTGCTGATTCTTTCCAACCTCGGCCATGTCAGTCAGGACGAGTCGTGCAAGGAGGTGCTTTGATGGAAGTCGTGTTCGCGGTCACGCTGGGCGTAATGATGACGAGTGGCGTGTATCTGCTGCTACGTGCACGGATATTTCCGGTGGTCATGGGGCTGACGCTGATTTCATATGCAGTGAATCTGTTCATTTTTGCCATGGGGCGCCTTGCCACCGGAGTACCGGCAATCGTCGGAGCGAGCGCCGAGTACGGCGACCCGCTGCCACAGGCCTTGGTACTGACTGCGATTGTCATAGGCTTCGCCATGACGGCCTTCGTCGTGGTGCTGGCGCTTCGCGGGCTGGGTGAGTTGCGCACCGATCATGTGGACGGTCGGGAGCCGGGCAAATGAATCATGGGTTGATCATGCCGATCCTGCTGCCCTTGCTGGTCGGATGCAGTTTGCTGTTGATTCATCGCCAGGATGCAGCGCTTAAGCGCTTGCTATCAGTGACCGCCACCTGGTTGCTGGTGCCGCTGGCCTTCTGGCTGGTGTGGCAGGCGGATGCTGGCGAGCTGACCGTGTATCGTCTTGGCGACTGGCAACCGCCGTTCGGCATCATGCTGCTGCTTGATCGGTTAAGTGCCTTGATGCTGCTGGTGACTGCGGTGCTTGCGGGCTTCTGCGTGCTTTACGCTGCTCGTGGAGATGATGAGCGCGGGCCTAATTTCCATGCGCTGTTCCAGTTCCAGCTGGCGGGCATCAACGGTGCCTTTCTGACCGGTGATCTGTTCAACCTGTTCGTGTTCTTCGAGATCCTCTTGATCTCGTCCTATGCGCTCTTGCTTCATGGCCACGGCGCAAAGCGGGTGCAGTCAGGCATTCATTATGTCGTGCTGAACCTGCTGGGTTCGTCGTTGTTCCTGATCGGCGTCAGCATGCTTTATGGTCTGACCGGAACCTTGAACATGGCCGATCTGGCGGGGCGGGTCAGCGCGGCTGATCCGGCCGACGCGCCGCTTCTCGCTGCGGCGGGCTACTTGTTGCTGGTGGTTTTTGCGCTCAAGGGCGCAATCCTGCCGCTGTACTTCTGGCTGCCTCGCGCCTACGCCGCAGCGACTGCGCCTGTGGCGGCGCTGTTCGCAATCATGACCAAGCTTGGGCTCTACGCCATCGTACGGGTGTTCACGTTGATTTTCGGCAGCGAAGCGGGCGTATTGAGCAACATGGTGCTCGATTGGTTGTGGCCGCTCTCCATGCTCACCCTCATTGGTGGTGTCTTGGGCGCGCTGGCTGCACGCAATCTGCAGGTATTGCTGTCCTATCTGGTGGTGGTTTCGGTGGGTACTTTGCTGGCGGGTATTGCGCTGGGCTCAGAGGTGGGCCTCAGCGCGGCGCTGTATTACCTGGTGCACAGCACGCTGGTGTCCGGAGGGTTGTTCCTGCTGGCTGACATTATTGCTCGCCAGCGTGGCGATATGGCCTCCGAGCTGCTATCGGCGCCGGCGCTCAAGCAGCCTTTATTGCTGGGCGCGTTGTTTTTTGCCGGTGCGATTTCAGTCGCTGGGCTTCCACCTTTCTCAGGGTTCGTCGGCAAGGTGATGCTACTGCAGGCTGTTCCTCCCGGAGTCGACGCCGTGCTGCTGTGGCCAGTGGTTCTGGTGGGTGGGTTGGCGATGGTAATCGCGCTCAGCCGAGCCGGTAGCATGGTGTTTTGGCGACCAAGTGAGGCGGCCAGTGTGGGAAGACCGGCGGACCCTGTGCGCGTGACGGCAAGCTTCGGTTTGCTGCTTGGCAGCGTGCTGCTGGTGGTGGTGGCGCAGCCGATTCAGGCCTACATGCAGGCGACGGCGGCACAGTTGTTCGATCTGCAACCGTATCTGCACATCATTCGGGGAGGTGAGGCATGAAGTCACGCCTGCTTCCCAACCCCGCGCTCACCGTACTGCTTGCGCTGCTCTGGTTGCTGCTCAGTAATGCGCTAAGCGTGGGGCACTTGGTGCTTGGGCTGTTTCTTGGTTGGGCAATTCCTTTGCTGGTGCAGGGGTTCCTGCTCGATCTGCCGAAGGTTCGCCACCCGTTGAAACTCTGTCTGTTCATGCTCAAGGTCTTCTACGACATCGTCGTGGCCAACGTCCATGTGGCCAAGCTGGTGCTTGGCTCCAGGGACCAATTGCGGCCTGCGTTCGTCGAAGTGCCGATGGCAATCGAACATCCGTTTGTCCTCGCCGTGCTGACCAGCATTATCTCGCTAACCCCGGGAACCGTATCGGCGGCTCTGCGGCCTGGACACAAGACACTGCTGATTCACGCATTGGACGCGCCTGATGCGGACGCGCTGGTGGCCGAGGTGAAGAGCCGATACGAAACGCCGCTGCTGGAGATTTTCGAATGCTCGCTTACGTAATCCCGCTGTGCATGACGATCATAGGGATCGCAGCGATCCTAAATGTCGTGCGGCTGGTTCTGGGGCCCGATATGCCTGACCGGGTGTTGGCGCTCGACACGCTGTACATCAATGCGCTGGCCTTGATCGTCTTGTTCGGTATCTGGCTTGCGTCCGACCTGTTCTTCGAGGCTGCTCTGCTTATCGCCGTGATGGGCTTCGTCAGCACCGTGGCGGTGGGCAAGCACCTGTTGCACGGCGAAATCATTGACTAAGGAGGCTGCATGCCATTCTGGATAGAGCTGCTGGTGAGCGCGTTTCTGATCGTCGGTAGCGTGTTCGCGCTGGTTGGGGCGATTGGTTTGTATCGCCTTCCTGATTTCTTCACGCGATTGCATGGGCCGACCAAGGCAACCACGCTTGGGGTCGGCGGGATCATCGTCGCCTCAATGATCTTCTTCAGTAATCAGGGCAACGGCCTCAGCATCCATGAAGTGCTGATCACCCTGTTTCTATTTTTGACCGCGCCGGTCAGCGCCCATGTTCTGGCGAAGGCAGCCATGCAGCAGAGGCTGCCCTATACCGCCAAAACCCGCGGCAAACCCTGGGATTGAAGCGGACCTGCGGCGACGTTGCCGCCTCGTTGTCGAAGCGACCACGCAATTACCTTAGATGATGAAGCTGCTAGGGGAGGGCTGGTGCTCGTTGTCCTGAGTCAGCTGCTTGATCATCGCCTGTTGCAGCTGCATGCACAGCTGTGGATCGGACAATGGCTGGTTGTCGGCGTTGGTGACGAAGAATACGTCTTCGACGCGCTCACCGAGCGTGGCGATTTTGGCGTTTTGCACTGACAGATCGAAATCCAGGAATAGCTGGCCGATGCGCGCCAGTAGTCCGGGGCGGTCGGGGGCGACGACTTCGATGATCGTCTGCGGGCGCTGCATGTCGTTGTGAATGGTCACCTGCGGCGGAAACGCAAAGTGCTTGAGCTGCCGGGGTACGCGCTTCTGAATGATCGTCAGGTAGTCGTCCGGGTTACGCAGTGCATCGATCAGACCTTGGCGGATTTCTTCCGTACGCTCGGGGTCGTTGCCGATGGGGGTGCCGTCGGCATCCAGCACGATGTAGGTGTCCAGGGTGAACTGGCTGCTTGAGGTAATGATGCGGGCGTCGTGAATGTTCAGGTTCAACTGGTCCATGGCCGCCACGGTTACGGCGAAGAAGTCGTGCTGATCCGGCGCGTAGATGAAAATCTGAGTGCCGCCTTCAAAGTCACGCTGGGTGGTTTCCTTGATCAGGACCAGCGGGCCGCCGTCACTCGGGTGCTCGATGATGGCTTCGGTATGCCAGGCCACATCGACCGAGCTGTGGCGCATGAAGTAGTCATCACCGAGCTGCGACCATAGCTGCTCGGCGTCGTCCGGATCGGTGCCGTTGCGCACCAGATTGTCAAGCGCGGCGCGCTGAGTCTGGCGAATCTGCTCTTCGCGTCCTAGCGGGTTTTCCAAGCCACGTTTGAGTGCTCGTGTGGTTTCGGTGTGCAACTGACGCAGCAGGCTGGCCCGCCAGGAATTCCAGAGAGTCGGGTTGGTGGCGTTGATATCCGCCACTGTTAGCACATAGAGATAATCGAGATGAGTTTCGTCACCGACCAAATGGGCGAAGTCGTTGATCACCTGTGGGTCGGACAGGTCTTTGCGCTGCGCGGTGGTGGACATCACCAGGTGATTCTCCACCAGCCAGACCACCAGGCGGGTATCCCACGCGGGTAGCTTGTGGCGGGCGCAGAAGGCCTGAGCATCCACCGCGCCAAGCTCCGAATGATCGCCGCCGCGACCCTTGGCAATATCGTGGTAGAGCCCTGCAATGTAGATCAGCTCCGGCTTGGGTAGCTCTTCCACCAGTTTGCTGGCCAGTGGATATTTCTCGGCAACGCCGGGTTTGCTCAGTTTGCGCAGGTATTTGATGACATTGAGCGTATGGGCGTCGACCGTGTAGATATGAAAGAGGTCATGCTGCATCTGCCCGACGATATGGCCGAACTCGGGCAAATACCGTCCGAGAATGCCGTAACGATTCATCCGCCGCAGGTTGCGGTGGATGCCCTCCTTGCACTTGAACAATTCGATGAACAGGCTGGTGTTGCGTATGTCGCTGCGAAACTCATCGTCGATCAGATGCCGGTGGTCCCTTAGGAGCCGAATGGTCTCCGCCCTTACACCCTGAATGTCCGGGTGTTGGGCCAGCAGTACGAAGATTTCCAGGATCGCGAACGGCCTGCGCTTGAATACCGAATCATCGGCCACTTCCAAATAGCCATCGCGAACCAGAAAGCGGCTATTGAGCGGCACCGCATCACCGCCGTCGCCCTCCCAGAGGATGACTTCGGCGAAGTGTTGTCCGACCAGATCGCTTAGCTCTGAAATGCTCATCACGACGCGGTAGTACTTTTGCATGAAGCGCTCGATCGCCAGTTTGGCGTCGCTGTCTTCGTAGCCGAGGAGGGCGGCAAGGCTGCGCTGGTGGTCGAACAGCAAGCGATCTTCCGCACGGCCGGCCAGCATGTGCAGTCCGTAACGGACACGCCAGATGAACTCTTGCCCGGCCACCAGCAACGAGTGTTCGCCTTCGGTCAGGAACCCCTGATCGAGGATGGCGCTAAGGTTCAAGCTGCCGAACTGGCGCCGCGCTATCCACAGGATGGTCTGTATGTCACGCAGCCCGCCAGGCGAACCTTTGACGTTTGGCTCCAGGTTGTACTCGGTGTTGTTGTATTTGGAATGGCGCGCGGCCTGCTCGTTACGCTTGGCGAGAAAGAACTCCTTGCTCGGCCACATTTCCGAAGAGCTGGTGACCTTGAGCATGTTCTGACGCAGGCGTTCGGGACCGGCGATCGTGCGGCTTTCCATGAGGTTGGTAATCACGGTCAGGTCCGCCCGTGCCTCTTCTGCGCACTCCTGCACCGAGCGCACGCTCTGACCAACTTCGAGGCCGATGTCCCACAGCAGAGTCAGGAATTGCTCGATGGCGTCGCGGAAAATTTCTTGATCGTTGTTATCGAGCAGGATTAGCAGGTCGATGTCGGAATAAGGATGCAGTTCGCCGCGGCCATAGCCGCCCACGGCGACCAGCGCAATCTCTGCCTCGTTGTCCCAGTCGAAGCGGGCCCAGGCGGCGCGCAGGATCTGATCAACGAACCAGGCGCGGCCTTCGACCAGGCTACGGATATCCTGGCCGGCGAGGAAGCGCGCATCGAGCACCTCCCGCGCCTTGCGAATGACTTTCTTGAAGGCGGCGATGGGGCTGGCCTTGAGTGCCAGCTCAGCCTGGAACTGGCTGCGGTCGAACAATTCGGAATCAACCAGAGGCATACCGTCGCCCTCCATCAAAACGTCAAGAAACTCAGGGCGATGTGCGGGCTATCGTGTCATCGCTGCGCAGGGTGAAGATTTCGTAGCCATCTGCAGTGACCACAAGGGTGTGTTCCCACTGAGCGGAAAGCTTGCGGTCCTTGGTGATCGCCGTCCAGCCGTCACCAAGCAGGCGGGTTTCCGACCGGCCCTGGTTGATCATGGGCTCAATGGTGAAGGTCATGCCTTCCTTTAGCTCTAGCCCGGTCCCGGCTCGGCCGTAGTGCAGCACTTGGGGCTCCTCGTGGAAAACCTTGCCGATGCCATGCCCGCAATACTCGCGGACAACGGAGAAGCCGTTCTTCTCGGCATGCTTCTGAATCACTTCACCAATGTCGCCGAGGCGCGCTCCCGGGCGGACCACCTCGATCCCTTTATAAAGGCACTCTTGCGTCACCTTGCAGAGCCGCTCGGCCCACTCTGGCGCTTTGCCGACGGTGAACATACGGCTGGTATCGCCGTGGTAGCCATCCTTGATGACCGTGATGTCGATATTGAGGATGTCGCCGTCTTTGAGGGGTTTGTCGTTGGGGATGCCATGGCAAACGACGTGATTGATCGATGTGCAGATCGATTTTGGGAAGCCCTTGTAGTTGAGCGGGGCGGGTACAGCCTGTTGCACATTCACGATGTGCTCGTGGCAGATGCGGTCCAGTTCTTCGGTGGTGACGCCCGGCTTGATGTGCTCCGCGATCATTTCGAGCACCTCAGCAGCGAGGCGGCCGGCAATGCGCATTTTTTCGATGTCTTCAGGCGTCTTGATGGAAACAGTCATGCAATCCTCTTGGCGCCAAGAGGCGCGGGCGATATTGGGTACAAACTGCAAATGATAAACCAAAGAGGGCTCGGCCTGCAGACGGCCCCGGCGGCCAGGACAGTCAGTGGTAAGTCCCGGCACTACAATCAATACCAGATCCGCGCTAGCCTCCGATGCGTGCTTGTGCTATAAAACGCGCCGCTCTGCGGGACTACCTGCCGAGCCTGACCCCACACACGTGTCGACACGGTATCCTGGGTGCTCGCAAGAGTTGGATATCGGGACGCGTGGAGGCCTAACCCGACTTATCTGAGGAACTCTCATGTCTCAAGTCACTATGCGCGATATGCTGAAGGCCGGTGTGCACTTCGGCCACCAGACCCGTTACTGGAACCCGAAGATGAATAAGTACATCTTTGGCGCGCGTAACAAGATTCATATCATCAACCTTGAGAAAACCCTGCCGATGTTCAACGACGCGCTGCGTTTCGTTGAGAAGCTGGCTGCAGGCAAAAACAAGATTCTGTTCGTTGGTACCAAGCGTTCTGCTGGCAAGATCGTTCGCGAAGAGGCGGCTCGTTGTGGCTCGCCGTACGTCGATCATCGCTGGTTGGGCGGCATGCTGACCAACTACAAGACCATTCGTGCTTCGATCAAGCGTCTGCGTGAGCTGGAAACCCAGGCTCAGGACGGTACCTTCGAGAAGCTGACCAAGAAAGAAGCGCTGATGCGTACGCGCGATCTGGAGAAGCTGGATCGTAGCCTGGGCGGCATCAAGGACATGGGCGGTCTGCCGGACGCCATGTTCGTTGTTGACGTCGACCACGAGCGCATTGCTATCTCCGAAGCCAACAAGCTGGGTATCCCGGTTATCGGCATCGTTGATACCAACAGCAGTCCGGAAGGCGTCGACTACATCATCCCTGGTAACGATGATGCCATCCGTGCCGTGCAACTCTACCTGGGCTCCATGGCAGATGCTGTACTGCGTGGTCGTCAGAACAACGCTGGCGGTGCTGACGAGTTCGTTGAAGAGCCAGCCACCGAGGCTGCTCAAGGCTGAGCGCATCTGTCGCCTAGCTGATACCCGTTGAACAGAAAGGGGGCTATGCCCCCTTTTTGCCAATTCCAAATTGATCGCCCGAGTTGAGGGCATGATCGACAATCGAATCGAGAGGATTTGCGAACATGGCAGAGATCACTGCAGCCCTGGTTAAAGAACTGCGCGAGCGCACTGGCCAAGGCATGATGGATTGCAAAAAGGCGCTCACCGCCGCTGGTGGCGACATCGAGAAAGCAATTGATGATATGCGTGCCGCGGGTGCCATCAAGGCAGCCAAGAAAGCCGGCAATATTGCTGCTGAAGGTGCTATTGCGGTCAAGGTTGCCGATGACAACAAGCGTGCCGTGATTATCGAAGTCAACTCGCAAACCGACTTCCTGGCCCTGCAGGACGACTTCAAGAATTTCGTCAATAGCAGTGTCGAGAAAGCCTTCGCCGAGAAGATGACCGATGCCGCCCCGTTGATCGCCGCTCAGGAATCCAATCGTGAAGCGCTGGTTGCCAAGTGCGGCGAGAACGTCAATATCCGCCGTCTGACCACTGTCGAAGCTGATCTGGTCGGTTCCTATCTGCATGGCCACCGGATCGGTGTCCTGGTTGCGCTGAAGGGTGGTAGCGTTGAACTGGCGAAGGAAATCGCCATGCACGTCGCCGCTAGCAATCCTCAGTTCCTGGATCCATCGCAGGTTTCCGAGGAAGCTGTTGCAAAGGAAAAGGAAATCTTCCTGGCGCTGAACGAAGACAAGATCAAAGGCAAGCCGGCCGAAATCGTCGAGAAGATGGTTGCAGGCCGCATCAGCAAGTTTCTTGCTGAAGCCAGCCTGGTCGAGCAGGCCTTCGTCAAAGATCCTGACGTCAAGGTTGGTGAACTGGCGAAGAAGGCCGGTGCCGAAATCGTTTCCTTCGTTCGTTACGAAGTAGGTGAAGGCATCGAGCGCGCCGAGGTCGATTTTGCCGCTGAAGTCGCCGCTCAGGTAGCTGCAACCAAGCAATAAAACGCTTCTGCCGTCCCTCGAAGAGGCTGCCCGCTCACGCGCGCGGCCTCTTTGTCGGATTGGAGGGGCGGAATGTTTTTCGCCAATGCGACAGTCATCGCTTGGCACCAATGTGATACTGCGCTGTCATAGCGCAGACATTTTTTCGGCTGCAGGCCAGCCTAGTCATACAATGCCGCAGGAGAGACAACGCCAATGGCTCAGCAGATGAGTGCACGCAATCCTCGCTATAAACGCATTCTGCTCAAATTAAGCGGCGAAGCCCTGATGGGTTCGGAGGACTTTGGCATCGATCCCAAGGTGCTCGATCGTATGGCCTTGGAAGTTGGGCAACTGGTGGGCATAGGCGTAGAGGTTGGTCTCGTCATCGGCGGTGGCAATCTCTTCCGTGGTGCGGCTCTGTCTGCCGCCGGCATGGATCGGGTAACGGGCGACCATATGGGCATGCTCGCTACCGTCATGAACTCCTTGGCCATGCGGGACGCCTTGGAGCGCTCGAATATCCCAGCATTGGTCATGTCGGCGATTTCGATGGTCGGGGTCACTGATCATTACGACCGTCGCAAGGCGATGCGTCACCTGAAGAGCGGCGAAGTGGTGATCTTCTCGGCCGGCACCGGCAACCCGTTCTTCACTACCGATTCGGCTGCGTGCCTGCGCGCCATCGAGATTCATGCTGACGTCGTGCTCAAGGCCACCAAGGTTGATGGTGTTTATACGGCCGATCCGTTCAAGGATCCGAATGCCGAAAAGTTCGAGCAGCTGACTTATGATGATGTGCTTGATCGCAAGCTGGGCGTCATGGATTTGACCGCCATCTGCCTGTGTCGCGACCACAACATGCCGCTTCGGGTGTTCAACATGAACAAGCCCGGCGCCCTGCTCAATATCGTGCTTGGCGGCGCTGAAGGAACTCTGATCGAGGAACAGAACCAATGATCAACGAGATCAAGCAAGACGCTCAAGAGCGCATGAAGAAGACCCTGGAATCCCTGGCGCACGCGTTCGCCAAAATTCGTACCGGTCGTGCTCATCCGAGTATTCTCGACAGTGTGATGGTGTCGTATTACGGCAGCGACACTCCGCTGCGCCAGATTGCCAACGTGGTCGCCGAGGACTCGCGCACCCTGGCCTTGACAGTGTTCGACAAGGGCATGATTCAGGCCGTGGAAAAAGCCATTATGACGTCCGATCTGGGCTTGAACCCGGCCACCGCTGGAACCACCATCCGCGTACCAATGCCAGCGCTGACCGAGGAAACACGCAAGGGCTACACCAAGCAGGCCCGTGCCGAGGCTGAAAACGCGCGTGTTGCGGTGCGTAACATCCGTCGTGATGCGATTGCGCAGCTCAAGGATCTGGTCAAGGAGAAGGAAATCAGCGAAGACGAGGAACGACGCGGTCAAGACGACGTTCAAAAGCTGACCGACAAGTACGTTGCGGAAATTGACAAGGCGCTTGAAGGTAAGGAAAACGACCTGATGGCGGTTTGATGTCGCTGTACCGGACTTCGTCCGTACTGCACACGTCGGAGTGCGCCGAGCCCGACAGGTTCGTGGCGCGAGGGGCTAATCAGTCGTATCCCCGGAAATTGCCATCGGCGGTTTCTCCCATTGTTCGCAGCGTGATTGAGCGCAGGTAGAGTCGTTTCATGGATAAGGTCAGGCAGATTGCCGGACGGAATGTACCCCGTCATGTCGCAATCATCATGGATGGTAACAATCGCTGGGCAAAGCGGCGTCTCTTGCCTGGCGTGGCTGGACACAAGGCGGGTGTCGATGCGGTGCGAGCTGTCATCGAGGTCTGTGCCGAGGCGGGCGTAGAGGTGTTGACGCTGTTCGCGTTCTCCAGTGAGAACTGGCAGAGGCCGGCCGAGGAGGTCGGTGCGTTGATGGAGTTGTTCCTGACCGCGCTGCGTCGGGAGGCGCGTAAGCTCAACGAGAACGGCATCAGCTTGCGAATCATCGGTGATCGTTCGCGCTTTCATCCGGAGTTGCAGGCTGCGATGCTCAATGCCGAGGAGATGACTGCGGGGTCCGGCCGTTTCGTGCTTCAGGTTGCGGCCAACTATGGTGGCCAGTGGGATATTGCCCAGGCGGCACAGCGGTTGGCCCGCGAAGCGCAGCAGGGCCGTCTCAATCCAGACGAGGTGACTCCCGCAGTCTTTCAGCGCTATCTGACAACCGGCGACATGCCTCTGCCGGACCTCTGTATTCGCACCGGAGGTGAGCGACGCATCAGCAATTTCCTGCTGTGGCAGCTGGCCTATGCCGAGCTGTATTTCTCAGACCTGTTCTGGCCCGATTTCAAGCACGACGCAATGCGTACAGCGTTGGCCGATTTCGCCAAACGCCAACGACGTTTCGGCAAGACCGGTGATCAGGTGGCAATGGAGGTTCGAGCTGAATGTTGAAGCTTCGCATCATCACCGCAGCCATTCTTCTTCCGATCGCACTGATTGGTTTTTTTCTTCTCGACGGTCTCGCTTTCGCCTTATTCATAGGCGTCGTCGTCGTACTGGGTGGTTGGGAGTGGGCGCGCCTGGCCGGCTTTGAGGCTCAACCAGTCCGGGTGTTTTACGCGATGGCTGTCGGCCTGCTGCTTGCCGGGCTCTACATGTCGCCGTCCCTGGCGCCCTGGTTGCTTGCGCTCAGCGTCGTCTGGTGGTTGGCTGCGACGGCTCTGGTGCTCAGTTATCCCCGAAGTCAGCGACATTGGGGCGGGCGTGCCGGCAGCCTGCTTATTGGTTTATTGATTCTGTTGCCCGCCTGGCAGGGCCTGGTTTTGCTCAAACAGTGGCCGCAGGGTAATTGGTTGATCGTTGCGGTGATGGTCCTGGTCTGGGGGGCTGATATCGGTGCCTATGCGGCGGGCAAGACCTTTGGTCGTCGCAAGCTCGCTCCGCAGGTCAGCCCAGGCAAAAGCTGGGAGGGAATGATTGGCGGCTTGATTACCAGCCTGCTAATCGCATTGTTTGTTGGGCTTTACCAGTCCTGGTCTGCACGTGAGCTGGTGCTCGCTCTGTTGGGGGCGGCTCTGGTGGTGGTCATTTCTGTGGTGGGCGATCTGACCGAAAGCATGTTCAAGCGCAGTTCGGGTATCAAGGACAGCAGTCAGCTGCTTCCCGGACACGGTGGCGTGATGGATCGTATCGACAGCTTGACCGCAGCGGTACCCGTGTTCACGGTCCTGTTGTGGCTTGCCGGCTGGGGTGCATGGTGAGTGGCCCCTTGCAGGTAACGGTTCTGGGCGCCACCGGCTCCATCGGTCTGAGCACGCTGGATGTCATCGCACGTCACCCCGAGCGTTACCAAGCCTTTGCGCTCACGGCATTCAGTCGCATTGTCGAATTGCGCGAGCTGTGCCGACTGCACCAGCCCCGCTATGCGGTTGTGGCCGACAGTGCCAGGGCCCGCGTTCTGCAAGATCAACTCGACAGCGACGGTGTCAAGACGCGCGTGCTGGTAGGTGAGGGTGGCCTAAGCGAAGTTGCAGCGCATCCCGAGGTCGACGTCGTCATGGCGGCAATTGTGGGTGCGGCCGGTTTGCGCCCGACGCTCTCGGCGGTCCAGGCCGGCAAGCGGGTGCTTTTGGCGAACAAGGAAGCACTGGTCATGTCCGGCGCGCTGTTCATGCAGGCGCTACATGACAGCGAGGCGGTGCTGCTGCCCATCGACAGCGAACACAACGCCATATTCCAATGTCTGCCGGGCAATTATGCCGAGGGCCTGCGCCGCGTAGGCGTAAGGCGGATTTTGCTCACCGCGTCCGGTGGGCCGTTCCGCCAGCTTCCTCTCGATCAGCTCGCTGCCGTGACAGCAGAGCAGGCCTGTGCTCACCCGAACTGGTCCATGGGCCGCAAGATTTCGGTCGATTCGGCGAGCATGATGAACAAGGGGCTTGAGCTCATCGAAGCGTGTTGGCTGTTCGATGCGCGCCCGGAGCAGATCGAGGTTGTGATTCACCCGCAAAGCGTCATTCACTCGATGGTCGACTACGTCGATGGCTCGGTCCTGGCGCAACTGGGTAACCCGGACATGCGCACACCGATCGCCCATGCACTGGCCTGGCCGGAACGAATCGACTCCGGCGTATCGGCCCTCGATCTGTTGCAGGTAGCCCGTCTGGATTTCGAGGCTCCCGACCAGCACAGATTTCCGTGTCTTCGGATTGCTCGACAGGCCGCCCAAGAGGGTGGGACGGCGCCCGCGATGCTCAATGCCGCAAATGAGGTGGCGGTGGATGCTTTCCTCAATGGCCGCATTCGCTTCACGGAAATCGCGAGTATCATCGAGGACGTGCTCAGTCAGGAAGCGTCGGTTCCAGCTCGCTGCCTGGCAGATGTGCTTGCTGCCGATGCACAGGCTCGCGGGCTCGCTTCGCGCTGGCTGCAACGTCGCGAGCGGTAGTGCTAAAAGTCCCAACTTGGCTGTAGCGCTCCGGCATTGATCTGAGTCGCAGGCTTTTAAAAGACCTTTCGAGGCAGAGGAAATATGGGCGCGCTGTACATGATTATCGGCACCCTGGTGGCGCTGGGTGTACTGGTAACCTTCCACGAGTTCGGGCATTTCTGGGTGGCGCGGCGTTGCGGCGTCAAGGTTCTGCGTTTCTCGGTAGGTTTCGGTCGGCCTCTGTTGCGCTGGCATGACCGTCAAGGCACCGAATTCGTTCTCGCGGCTATCCCACTTGGCGGCTACGTCAAGATGCTCGATGAGCGCGAGGGTGACGTGCCGACTGCCCTGTTGGGGCAAGCCTTCAATCGCAAGAGTGTTAAGCAGCGCTTCGCCATTGTATCGGCTGGGCCTTTAGCCAACTTCCTGCTTGCCCTGGTGTTCTTCTGGGCGCTGGCAATGCTGGGGACCGAACAGGTGCGGCCGGTAGTTGGGGCTGTAGAGGCTGGCAGCCTTGCTGAGCGAGCCGGGCTGATGGCTGGGCAGGAAATTGTCGAAATCAACGGCAAGCCAACGGCTGGTTGGGCAGAGGTGAATCTGCAACTGATCAGGCGGCTTGGTGAAAGCGGCTCGTTAGAGCTGTTGGTGCGCGGCGTTGATGGCGATCAGCCGCAGCGGTTGCAGTTGGAACTGAAGGATTGGCTGAAAGGCGCCGAGGACCCGGATCCGATCGGCTCACTGGGTATTCGTCCCTGGCGTCCGGAAGTTGCCCCGGTGGTCGCTCAGCTGGATCCCGAAGGGCCCGCACACGCGGCCGGTGTGCTGATTGGGGATCGCCTGGTCGGCCTTGATGGCAAGGCGCTTACCGAATGGCAAGACGTAATAGATCGAGTCAAACCGCTGGGTGGACAGGCTGTTTTGCTGCAGGTCGAGCGTAACGGTGATCAGATTGAGCTGCCGCTGACGCTGGCCGAGCGTGGCGAAGGGGGCACGCGGCGGGGTTATCTCGGTGCGGGCGTTGCGGGCGGGGAATGGCCGCCTGAGATGCTGCGGCAGGTCAGTCACGGCCCTGTCGAAGCGGTCGGGGAAGGGCTCCGTCGCACATGGACAATGAGCGTTCTGACGCTGGATTCGCTTAAGAAAATGCTCTTCGGGGAGCTCTCGGTAAAAAACTTGAGCGGTCCGATAACCATTGCTAAAGTGGCGGGCGCTTCTGCACAGTCCGGCGTGGGCGACTTTCTGAACTTCCTCGCCTACCTGAGCATAAGTCTTGGGGTACTCAATCTATTGCCTATCCCCGTCCTGGATGGAGGGCATTTGCTCTTCTACCTGGTCGAGTGGGTCCGTGGACGTCCCTTGTCGGACAGGGTCCAGGGCTGGGGAGTACAGATCGGTATCAGCCTGGTTGTTGGGGTGATGCTGCTTGCGTTGGTCAACGACCTTGGCCGCCTTTAACCGCCATATACCTTGATGTCGCCGCGCCAAGCGCAGGTTCAATTATCAGGTTTGAAAAGAAAGGACTTCATGAAACGTCTGCTGCTACCTGCGGTGATTTCCGCACTGATGATTGCCGAAGTTCACGCCGAGTCCTTCACTATTTCCGATATACGCGTCAATGGTCTGCAGCGCGTCTCAGCTGGCAGCGTATTTGGTGCATTGCCGCTGAACGTTGGCCAGGCAACCGACGACAGTCGTCTGGTCGATGCAACCCGCGCGCTGTTTCGCACCGGCTTTTTCGAGGATATTCAACTTGGCCGTGAAGGCGATGTACTGGTAATCAATGTGGTCGAGCGCCCGTCGATTTCCGGCATCGAGATCGATGGCAACAAGGCGATCAAGACCGAAGACCTGCTTTCCGGCCTGCAACAGTCAGGTCTGGCGGAAGGTGAGATCTTTCAGCGCGCCACGCTTGAAGGTGTGCGCAACGAACTGCAGCGCCAATATGTTGCTCAGGGTCGCTACTCTGCCACGATCGAGACCGAGGTCGTCCCCCAGCCGCGCAACCGCGTCGCGCTGAAAATCAACATCAACGAAGGCTCCGTCGCGGCGATCAAACACATCAATGTCGTCGGCAATTCTGTCTTTCCGGATGAAGATCTCACCGATCTGTTCGAGCTGAAGACCAGCAACTGGTTGTCGTTCTTCCGCAACGACGACAAGTACGCGCGGGAGAAACTGTCCGGTGACCTTGAACGTTTGCGTTCTTACTACCTTGATCGCGGCTACATCAACATGGACATCACCTCCACCCAGGTGTCCATCACGCCCGATAAGAAAGACGTCTACATCACGGTAAACATCGCTGAAGGCGATCTTTATACCGTCAGCGACGTCAAGCTGAGCGGTGATTTGAAAGTGCCGCAGGAAGAGCTCCAGTCCTTGCTGTTGGCGAAGGAAGGGCAGGTTTTCTCGCGAAAGGTGATGACTACCACGTCAGAGCTGATCACGCGTCGCTTGGGTAATGAGGGTTACACCTTCGCCAACGTCAATGGCGTGCCGGAAACCAACGACGAGAACAACACTGTCTCGATCACTTTCGTCGTCGACCCGGGCAAGCGGGCCTACGTCAATCGCATTAACTTTCGCGGCAATACCAAGACTGAAGACGAAGTGTTGCGCCGCGAAATGCGCCAGATGGAAGGCGGCTGGGCCTCGACCTACCTGATCGATCAGTCCAAGACCCGTTTGGAGCGCTTGGGATTCTTCAAGGAAGTAAACGTCGAAACCCCACAGGTGCCCGGTACCGATGACCAGATTGACGTCAACTATAGCGTCGAAGAACAGCCTTCCGGTTCGATCATGGCGAGCATCGGCTTCGCGCAGAACGCTGGTCTGATTCTTGGCGGCTCGATCAGTCAGAACAACTTTCTCGGCACCGGTAATCGGGG
>NZ_AGSX01000179.1 GCF_000235745.1 Stutzerimonas stutzeri SDM-LAC
TCGACTCGTTGATGAAGCTGAGTGCGCTTGGCGTTGCCGTTCTGGTGGTCTCGTATCTACTGGTTCCGGAGTTCTATCAGGAGCAGTTCGCACGCTTCGAGGCCTTGCTCTTCGACGCAACATCCGGTCCCAGTGTGCGTGACACGACTGTCTCGGTAATTCTCGAAGCAATCAGCGCCAACAATTACTTCGGCATGGGTGCGCTCTCGCTGCAATGGAACGGTGGTTTCTCGAGGATATATAACTCGCACTTCTATTTGGCCGACGTGGGGATATTCGGGGTTTATTATCGCTACGGTTTCCTGACGCCGGTCGTGGTCCTGCTGTTCTATGGCGGCTTTATCTGGGTCATGCGGCAATGTTCGGACAAAGGCAATCTTCTTGCCGCATTACAACTGTCATTCGTGGTCAGTATGTTGAATATCACACTGTCCAACGCACTGACGTTTTCCGGCGACGTGTATGGAATGGCTGCTGCGTTCTTCCTTTATTACGCCAAGCTACAAACGGCGGATGCTCCGCTCAATGCAAATCTAGAACAGGTGAATTATGGTCAGTTTCAGTATCGTAACTATAAACTGGAATAATTTTGATGGCCTGAAGGAAACCTATCGGAGCCTGGCCAGCCAGACTTACCGTAACTTCCGCTGGATCGTGATCGACGGTGCATCAAAGGACGGCAGCGGTGAGTGGCTTAGAAATCTGGATGACAGCCAGGCTGAGATTACGATAGAACCGGACAAAGGCATCTATGACGCCATGGAAAAAGGGCGCCAGCGGGCCGTTAAAACTTCCGGCTATACCCTATTCCTGAACAGTGGCGATTCGTTCGCCGACCCGAAAGTACTCGCCAGGATTAACGACGAGCTGACGAAAGTCACAGTCAAGCCGAAGTTTATCTATGGCGATTTCTATCGCAAGGAAGCCAGCGGTGAGTTGAAACTCACCAGCGCTCGCCCCATCGAGCGCGCCCCGCTTGGTCTGCCTGCCAGCCATCAGACGATGTACTTCGAGAACGAGCGGCTGCAACAGTATAAATTCAGATTGGATTACAAGCTGTCTGCCGATTACTGCTTGCTTCTTGAATTTCTTCAAGGCCTGGATTTACAGGCTGAAGTTCTACAGCTGCCGTTTCCGCTGTGCATATTCGATACAACCGGTGTGTCGCATAAAAGGCGCTTCGAGGCGATTCGTGAAGACATGGATATCAGGAAGCGCTTCTTGAAGTTTTCCAAACCCAATGCGTTGGCGCTTTATATGTTGCATTACGTGCACACGCATACCAAGCAATGGCGTTCTTCGTTAGGGCGTTAAAAACCGCAGGCGATCCAGCAAGAATGGACTGTCAAAAGAACAGGGCGCAGGAGAGAGTTGGATGAATTACCGAAGCCTGAATGATCTGTCGCGGCTGAGTACCGAATGTGCCAGCAAAATTCCCAACGATGTCGACTTGATTGTCGGCATACCCAGGAGCGGGATGTTGGTCGCCAGCATCATTGCGCTGAAACAGAATCTACCGCTGACGGATCTCTACTCGTTCCTGCGCAACGACGACCTGAAGAAAGGTAGCACCCGGACCTACAAGCACGCCGAACTGGTGAAGCCAAGGGATGCGAAAAAGATTCTGCTGGTAGACGACAGCATTTCTTCGGCCAAGTCGATGCGTGCGGCGGATGAACAGGTCCGCGCCATCTATGGCGGTCAGGTTCTGACCATGGCGGTGTTTGCCGAGCGGCACAATCGCCACCACGTCGACATGTATCTGGAGCTTGTGGAGCAGCCTCGGGTGTTCGAGTGGAACATCATGCACCATCCATTCCTGGCCCAGGCGTGTCTGGATATAGACGGCGTGCTCTGTGTCGATCCGACCAACGAGGAAAATGATGATGGGCCGAAATATCGGGACTTCCTCAGTTGTACACGCCCGTTGTTCATTCCTTCAGTCAAGGTCGCGCATCTGGTAACCAGCCGGTTGGAGAAGTATCGCGCCGAAACGGAAGCGTGGCTGGAGCGTAACGGCGTGCAATACGGAACGCTGCATATGCTGGATCTTCCGACTGCCGAAGAGCGCCGGCGTCTGAATATTCATCACAAGTTCAAGGCGGAAGTCTATGCCAAGCAACCGCTGACACGGTTGTTCGTCGAGAGCGAAGTCAAGCAGGCCGTCGAAATCATGAAGCTCAGTCGCAAGCCGGTGTACTGCATCGAGACCAACGAGATGTATGTGCCTGGACAGGTCTATAACCTCAAGTCCAACGCGCTGCGAAAAACTCACAGCCTGAAGGCAAAACTGGTCCGTAAGGCCAAGTCGATCTTGAGCAAATGGGCGCCAGTCGCGCCTTCATCGAAGAGCTGAACGGGAGGCTGGCTGTACCGGAGAGGTGCAACCAGCCTGCTATACCGGTAATGCGGTCAGTGGTTAGGTCCAATGCGACTGCAGTTGCCCTGACCGACGTATTTGCTGAGGACCTCCCACTGCGGGCGATCTTGGCCATCCTTGGTGGGTTCGACGGACAGTTTGTATTTGCCCCACGAGGAACCTGCTGCCCAGTACGTAATGGGAATGCAGTGGTCCTGAAGGTAAGCCAGCAGGTTATCCATGGCTTCAAGGTAACGCGGTTCATCGGCGGGAATGCCAAACTCACCGATATGGCCTTGTTTGTCATGCTTGATCAGCCAGTCGACGAAGGGTTTGACTCGCTTGACACCCAGCATGGTGTCGAAGTTTTTTTCCAGCGGCTCTTTGTAGTGTCCGCTCCCATGTTTATCGATGTACAGGTGAGCAGAAAATATCAATTTGTCGGCGGGGTCTTTCAGTTGCAGCAGCGGATCATTGAATTTAGGCCAGCGATAGCTACTGGACCAGAAGTTGCCTTCGATGAGCAGGGGCCGTTTCTGGTCATGTTTTCTGATGGCGTCGATACCAGCCTGAGCGGCAGCCGGCCAATAGTCATCGGCGCCATGTGGCTCGTTCATGATGTCGTAGGCGTAAAGACCTTTTTCATCTTTCCAGCGCTTGGCAACACGCTCGAGCAGATCGGTATAGGCCGATATTGGCACGGCCTCAGTGCCGATTATCTGCTTGCGATAACGCGCGTAGTTATGAATGTCGAGGATGACTCGCATGTCATATTCGGCAGCCTGCTGCAAAGTCTGGTCGATCAATTCTGCATAGTTCTCATCAAGTTCGGCATTCAGCGCTGGCTGCAGACGTTCCCACATGATGGGGAAGCGGATGGTCTCGATACCCTTGGCTTTCCACTTGGCGAAGTAGCCAGGCGCGGGGAAGAAATAATTTGTTTTATATTTTCCGGGGATGACATTGCCGGAAAATGCGGCTCCGCCAATGTTCAAGCCAACCAGATCGATATTTTCCGCATGACCAGCGGCACTCCAGAGCGCAACCGTGAGTCCGAGGAGTATTCCTTTTGATCGGTTCAAAGCGCTGTGTGTCCTTAACATCTCACTACCTCTTTCTGCTCATTGGGACGATGCCGCGGCTACGGCTGCTTCGTTTGTCCGGTGTCGGCAAACATTGTTCATTTTGTCAGGCGAATCTTTCCGCTTGGCGGCGCCCGACGGCCAGGGTTGCTGTCTAGTGCCAACAACTTTCACAGTTACAAACAGAGAACTTATTTATGAAAAATCCCCTCACCAAAAGGATGGATCCTTTGATAGGGAAGCTGAAACTACTGGATGAGTCGGATACCGGGCCTTTCATCTCTGAGCTGAAAAAGCGCGAGTCGCCCACGATTCTTGGCTTTCTCAATCAGCACGGCTACAACATCGCGCAACGTCAGCCTGCGGTGCTGGATAGCTTTCTGCAGGTCAACTATCTGCTGCGCGACGGGATTGGCATCAAGATGGCCTGTTCGTTCAATGGGCGTGATCCCAAGGCCAATCTCAACGGGTCGGACTTCATCCCTGAATTGATCGAAGACCTGATAGGCGAGTCCCACGATCGCTATGAGCTGTTTGCCATGGGCACCCGCGAGCCCTGGCTAAGCGAGGGTGCGCGCAACCTGTTCGGCAACAGGCATTTCCACGCTATCGATGGTTTCAAGTCGCCTGAGGATTACCAGGCGTTCTACCAGCAGCATCACGTGCCAGGTCGCTTTCCGATCATCGTGCTAGCGATGGGGATGCCCAAGCAGGAGCGTGTCGCGCTGTATTTGCAAAAGGCCATGGACACGCGCGCGCTGCTGATTTGCGGCGGCGCCATTCTGGATTTCTCTGCGCAGCGTTTTCCGCGTGCGCCGGTGGCCTTTCGCCGCCTGGGGCTGGAGTGGGCGTTCCGCATGCTCATTGAGCCGCGCCGGCTATTCAAGCGGTATGCCATCGGTATTCCGGTGTTCTTCTTTTATCTGTCACGTAATGCCTTCTCCAGTGCACGCCGGGTCGGCGGCTGGAATGCGCTCAAGCGCGAGCCCTGAAACGGTCCCGCTGCGGCTGCACGCCATGGATGGTCGCGGCAGCAGGGAAGGGTGGTGCCGACGACGCCTATCGAGGAATGACCCGTAGCGTCATCGCCAGGCTGAACAGGTAGTGCGCCGAGAGCGCGACAGCGTAGATCAACACAACCGAGGTAATCTGTAGACCAAGCAGGTGCCCGATGGCAAAGCAGGCAGCGGTAAGCACCGCGCGTTGCACATTCAGCATCAGTAGCAGCCGCTGCCCCTGGAACACCGACAACAGATGCGAAGCGGGCGCGTGCATGAACTGAAACAACAGATAGATCGCCAGTATTGACGCCATCTCACCGGCCACGGCCCATTCTGCGCCGAACGCCACCGCAAATAATCGCTCGCCGAAGAGCAACAGCAGCAGCGTTGGTGCGAGTGCGAGTAACAGCAATCTTTGAATCACCGAATAGGTCAGCGTGCGGATTTCTGCAGGGTGCTTACGTCCTATCGTGGCGATTTCGGCGTAGTACGCCTTGCTGGTCGAGTGACCGAGTAGATTCATAGGCAAAGCCAGAGTCATCATTGCCAGCCCAAGTTGTCCGGTCGTTGTCGGGTCATAGAGAGCTGCAGTCAGTAGCAGTGGCGCCTGGCTGGAAAAGATCTGTAGGAGCTGCGACGGCAGCCGGTAGATTGGAAAACTCCGGTAATGCCTGAACAGCCACCACGCCCGCTGCAAGGTGACCTGCCGCCAATAACGCTTCACATCCGCGCTGAACAACCGCACCAGCTTGAACGTCCCCGCGCCAGCTCCCAGCACCTGGCCAGCCAGAAGCCCTAGGGGCTTCATTCCCAGCAATCCCAACACTACCTTGACAACCGAGCCAACAGCGCTCTGCTGCAGTTGTGTGCGAGCGATAGCCGCATAGGCGCGCCGGCGAACCGCCCAGATCAACAAGACTTCGTAAAAGCCGGCGCTTGCCAGTGCCACTGCCAGCATCCAGCGATACGGAATCAGCGCCTCCATTGAGATGCTGGTCAACATGACGGGGCCAGCAAGCCAAAGAACAGTACTCACCAACACCGTTGTCACAGCAACGAAGGCTGCAGCCAACGCCATCAGCGTCATGGCGGCACCATCCCTGCTAGGCAGCGGAACCGCGAGTTCGTAGCGCAGCGTCATCAGCGGCGTGAGAATCAGCAGCAGGGCGGTAAAGATCGACAGGACGCCGAAATGCTCCGGGCTGTAGATTCGAGTGAGGATCGGGATGGAGGCGAGGCCAACTATTCTGGCCAAGCCGTTGCCGACGGCAAGGGTCGCCATACCTTTGAACACTTTGGTGGAGGCGTCGCCCGCCAGCCGTTGCCGGATTGCGAGCAGTTTGCCGGTACGGAGACTATGCACCTGAACTCCTTTCCTTGTGAGTGAGCTACCTGCGCAACCAGTGCAGTTCCGTACTGCGCGTCATGCGCGAGTTGACCGTTCGGTATGACGCTTGAAGTGCATCCGGCAATAAGAAGTCGCTCGAAAGAAAAAGTTCTGGTGCGTGTGCGCTGCTTTTGTAGCAGGCAACGCATTGACTCCCATCGCCGATTCCAACTGCCATTTCGACCGTTAAGCCTACTGATGCACCACTGTGCATGAGCTAGTCAGTTGTGTCCGCTCGATCCCTATGTAGTCCACACGCTCAGTCAATGCCTGGCCCCGATGTCTTAAGTGGCTGGCCGACGTCTTCGTCATACACCAGCTTGCCGTGATCGAGTCTTGCGGGCGACGTGTAGGGGTGCAGCGTTAGGTGTTGCTCGTCCTGGATGTGCAGTACTTCGATGCCGCTCAGTTTCAATACGTCCGACACCATTGAGCGGTGGCATCGCCACCAGAGCACTTCCGCACACATCATCGCGGTGGGTTGCTCGGCAGCCAGGCGTAAGAGTTGTCGTAGCCCGCTGGCGAACTCATCGGTGTGCAAGTGTTCGGCGTAGCCGCGGAAGGAGTTATTGCGCCAAGCACTCGCGCTAGGCCCGGGCGAGGCCCGACGGCGACCGCCCAGCGCTTCGATCCATTCATAGGCGATACCATTCTCGGCAAGCGTGGCTTGCAAGGTGGCCGACAGGAACTGCGGTAATCGCCGCGAACCTGGGAAGCGCCGAACATCGGCGATTGCCTGGATGCCGTAGTGCTCCAGTAATGCGATGAAGGCCTCGGGCGTTCGTGTGGAATGACCAATGGTCCAGATTGTCCGCGGCTGAGCCGAACTCATTTCGCCCGGCTCAGCGCGCTGCCCTTGTGCATTGCGACGTGATCGGTCTTGTCGCTTTCGATCTCATATTGAGGCTCGTCAGGGCTGGCATGTCGCGTGTGGCCCTTATAGTCGGTGTCGCGGGTGTGCACTTTAATGATCCGCCCCGTTACATGACCGGCTTCCGAATTCCAACGTACGTGGTCACCGACCTTGAATCGTTCTTGGGTCATGAATCGCATCCTCCTTCTCGTGAGCCGCTAAAGAGCAGCGAGCTTTCGAAAGGAAGCGTCGCTTCCTCCTCTATCAGCGACCGGAAAAAGCGCTTCCTTACGCCTACCGTTCGTCGGCTCGAGTCATAGCGGGCTTAAGTGAACTGAGGGCGAAAATTCAAAAAAATGACGCTGTATGAAAGATAAACGGAACGGGCTAAAGCGGATTAAACCCTATTTTTGGTACTGGCACTAGGCCACGAACTAATAGCGGATTAATGGCTGGTCAAAATTGTGACGTAGGGTTGGCGATCTAAACCCGTCAAATAAATTTTGAATCGTTTTAGAAACCTATTATAAAGGCGCCACGCAACGGATTGCCGGGTTTCACTAACTGGTGATCCGGCGTTTGTTGCAACGCGGTTCGTCCGGTTGCGCGAGTGATGCATCTGCCCCAAGCGCCTGTACGACTTAATTACAACTCCCGCCACTTGTTTAAAGGCTTCGGCCTTTTGAAGTATTAAGTTCCGGAGAGACTGCATGTCTACCAATGTATTTATGGGCGCCCCTAAGGCACTCGTTCGTTCTATCGCGCTCGCAGCAGTATTCAGTGCTGTTACTGTCACCGGTGAAGTGGCTGCCGCTACATCAGCTAGCACGTCTGCTACCGCCGCTTTCACATCTTCAATCAACAAGTTCACCAGTACCGATTTCCTGAACGGCGTTTGGCGCCGTACCGCCGGCCTTTCTATTCCGGCAACTTCCGCCGCAATCGCAGCTTTCAAGCCCGGCGTTCAGATCAAGTTTGCAGACGGTCAGGTCCGCAAGATCAGCAAGGTCTATGTGGTCGGCAAGAACATCAGTGTCTACGTCGACGGTGGTCTGCTAGACGGTGGTAAGGTCGGTGCGCCACGCACCGTCAGCACGGTGGTCGCCACCACTACGCCTCCTGCTACGACCACTCCGAGTACGACTGCTCCGAGCGCCCCGGCTCCGGCTCCGGCCCCTAGCACCACATACTCCGCCGGGCTGAACAGCTTCACCAACTCCGACTGGGAAAATGGCATCTATCGCAAGGCCGCTGGCTTCTCGATCCCGGACACCAGTGCCAACAAGGCCGCGTTCGTGGTGGGTGCATCAGTCAAGCTGGCCGATGGCCAGGTGCGGACGGTTGCTGCGGTCTATGACGTCGGCGCTCATCTCTCTGTCATGCTCAAAGGCACCGTGCTGTCAGCCAGTGCCGTCGGTTATCCAAAGACCATCAGCGTGGCGTCCACCGGTACGGGTACCACCACGCCTCCGGCGGCCGTTACACCTGCTCCTACTCCTACTCCTACTCCTGCGCCGGCCCCGACACCTGCTCCGGCTCCGGCTCCGGCTCCGGCTCCGGTCGTCAGCGATGGCAGCGGTATCAATCTGGTTGGTGTGAACTTCGGTTCGGGTGTATTCGATCCGGGCACCGTTCCCGGTATCTACAACAAGGGCTACACCTATGCCGACGAGTCGTACTACAAGCGCCACGCCGGGCTTGGTTTCAAGCTGATCCGTCTGGGCTTCCTCTGGGAACGTATCCAGCCCAAGCTCGGCACCGAGCTGAACGCAGCCGAACTCGGCCGCATCAAACAGTCGCTGGATTACGCACAGAAGTACGGCATCAAGGTCATCCTTGATATGCACAACTACTACCGTTACTACGGCAAGGTGATCAACTCGCCGGAAGTCCCGCGCGCTCAGTTCGCCGAAACCTGGCGCAAGATTGCGGTGGCGGTGTCCAAGCATCCGGCGTTGTATGGCTACGGTCTGATGAACGAGCCCTACAACACTGGCAACAATCTCTGGCCGCAGACAGCCCAGGCCGCAGGTCAGGCTATTCGCAGGGTCGATTCGTCCAAGTGGATCATGATCGCCGGTGACCGTTACTCCAGCGCGTTCCACTGGCAGAAGTACAACACCTCGCTGATCAACGATCCGTGGATGCGCGATCCGAAGAACAACCTGGTCTATGAAGCACACCAGTACCTCGACAAGGATTACTCGGGCACCTACCGCGATCGCGCTGAAACCTTCGCTCCGATGCTGGGTGTTGAGCGGGTCAAGCCTTGGGTCGAGTGGTTGAAGGCGAACAAGCTGCGCGGATTCCTTGGTGAGCACGGTATCCCCGACTTCTCTCCGTCTTCCGTGGTAGCTACCGACAACCTGCTGGCATACCTGAACGCGAACTGCATCCCAAGCACCTACTGGGCTGCCGGTCCTCGTTGGGGTGAGAACATCATGGCGCTGGACGTAACGAGCGGTAAGCATCGTCCTCAGCTGGCTCCGCTGCAAAAGCATGCCGCTGCGAAAAGGACCTGCTCCACCATCGGTCCGCTGTAACAACGGCGACAATATAAAGAACGGGCCTTCGGGCCCGTTTTTTATTGTCCAGTGATTCGTGCTGAGCCACGCCGGCGATGCAGTTCGTCGGCTGCGGTTCCGCTCTGGATATAGTTAGAGATGAGTTTTCCAATTCGCGGTAGATACATCGCTTGTTGATACTCCCGCTTCGCTTGTTTTTGCCGCTTCGCTTTAATCCAGAGTTGGCGCGGTATAGCACGAAATGATCAGCAAAGTGCCATCGCATGGCATTCGGTAAATTCATTGCCAGTTGAGCTTTAATTTACTTTAAGAAGCAACTTTCCGGGGTCCTGAAATATGGAACTCAAAAATTTACGCCCGGTCACCATATATGTGCGCACCGAAAATGCACAGTTCGCGGCTCACCGCTCCTGCTGTGTCCCTACGGACCGTGGTCTTCCGGCCAAGCCATATAAAAGGTGAATCAAATGACTACACCCGATGACGAAATTACTGGTTACGGTGGCCTACCCAAGACCGGCCCCAATTCCACAACCGGCTCCACCGGCTCCAGCTCGGTAAATTCGGGAATGGGTACCAGTGGAAGTCATACCTCCAGTACCTCCCAAAATACTCACACAAGCTCCGGTACGGCTGGTCACGCAGCTGAAGACGCCAAGGCAAAAGCCCGCCAAGCAGCCGAGCAGGTGAAGACCCAGGGCAAATCTCAGCTGGAAGGCTATCGGGAAACCGCAGCTGATGAAATTGAGAAAGTCGCCCAAAGTGCTAAAGCCGCCGCGCAAGAGCTTGAAGGGCAGGACCGTCTTGGGTTGTCCAACTATGTCTCCGACATGGCTCAAAGCATGGTGCAGTTCTCCGACAGCCTGCGCGGCAAGAATGTCGACGAGCTGCTGCAGGATGTAAATCGCATGGCACGAAATAATCCTGCACTGTTTATTACCGGCAGTATTGCGCTGGGCTTTGGGTTGACTCGTTTTGCACGAGCTTCCAGCAAGCGCGCCACCCACGGCGAATACGGCGATCAAGACAGCCCCAGTTCCATCACCGGCTCCAGCAACTATCACGGTTCCGATCAACGTGAGCTGAACGACCGCCTAAGCACCGGCGAGCCGGGCTCTGTCGGTAGTGTTAGCAATGCAGGTGTTTCGTCGGCAACCAGCACTTCCCGGCCCACTTCCGGAACCTCTACTGGTGTAGGGACCGGTTCGGCTACTGGGGTAGGCGCAGGTCTCGGCGCTGGTTCCAGCGGCGTGGGCTCCAGCACAGGTGCTAACACCAGCAGTGGGCTGGGTCTAGGGTCAAATGCTGGCTCCAGCAGCACAGGCTCGACTACCAGCCGCGACGGCAAGGGTACCGACGGAGGACTTTTCCCATGAGCGAAGCACGTAAGACAACGACAACGACCACGACTTCCAACACAACCTTGGAGCCTGGACATCGCGTCGAAAACGACACCTCTGTAGGTGGACTGCTTCGACAGCTGACCCATGAGGTGCCGTCCTTGATTACCAAGGAGCTGGCGCTGGCGAAGGCCGAGATCAGCGAGTCGATGCGCGCGACCAAAGCGGGTGCTGCCAGCGTCGCGACCGGTGGTGCAGTGCTTCTTGGCGGGTTCATCGTCCTGCTGATGTCGGCTGTTTACGGGCTGAGCAACGTCGTCGAACCTTGGCTCGCCGCGCTGATTGTTGGCGCGGTCGTGGTGGTTATCGGGTTGATCATGGTGTCGTCCGGCAAGAAGAAGTTTCAGGCTTCTTCGTTCAAGCCGGAGCGCACCATTCATTCGGTCAACAAGGATAAAGAAGCTGTGAAGGGGCACACATCATGAGCACACGTAATCAGATTGATGCCGAAGCGCAGAAGGATCCGGACGAGCTTGAGCGCGAGATTGATCAGACGCGCACCGAGATCGGCAACATTGTTCACGCGCTTGAAAACAAGCTGTCTCCCGGCGAATTGATTGATACCGCGCTGGGCTACGTCAAAGGTGGCAGTGGCGAGTTTTTCAACAACCTGACCAATACGGTAAAAGCCAATCCGGTGCCTACCGTACTCACCTCGATCGGGTTGATCTGGCTAATGGCCGGGCAGAATCGCCAGCCTCACGCCAATGTCACCACGACGGGATACAACACCGGCTCGAATGGCCCATCCATGGGCGACAAGCTGTCCGCGAAAACAGCTGGCATCAAGCAGCAAGGTGCCAGCATCAAGGAAAAGGCCAGCCACATGGGGCAGAGCGTTTCCGAGTCGTTGGGCAGCGCACGCTCGCGCGCAAGCGACTCGGGGCGCCAGGCATCCGCACGACTTCGCGGTGGTGCAGACCGGGCGCGCGGCGGGTTCAATCAGCTGTTGCAGGAGCAACCCTTAGCCCTCGGTGCGATCGGCATTGCACTCGGCGCTTTGATTGCCGCTTCGGTCCCACCATCCCGCCGCGAGGATGAAATGCTTGGTGAGGCCAGCGATCGCATGACCGACCGACTTCGTCACAAAGCAGAGGAGGGCTATCAGAAAGCCTCTGCCAAAGGCGAGGAAATGGCCAGTCGGGTCAAACAGGACGTCAGCAGCAATAACGGCTCGAACCCCAGCTCGACGGGCACTACCGGTACCACGTCAGCGGGTATGTAACGCAGCGCCACGCCGAGTCGACTAAAGTTGATGACAGCGTTTGTTTCGCCGGTGCGGCTTGAGTCCGCACCGG
>NZ_AGSX01000178.1 GCF_000235745.1 Stutzerimonas stutzeri SDM-LAC
GGATTGACTATCTGCCCAAGCAAGAAAATAGCGCCCACGGCCACCGAAAAGGGTCGCGCCGAGGCACGCCTGTATCAATGTCTGAATCGAGGATCCTGCTATGAATATCACCGTCGTTGGAAGCGGCTACGTCGGGCTGGTTACCGGCGCCTGTATAGCTGAGATGGGTAACACGGTCTATTGCGTGGACGTCGACAAGACCAAGATCGATAACCTGAAGCAGGGCATTCTGCCGATCTACGAGCCGGGCCTCGAAGAGATCGTTACCGATAATCATCAGTCCGGTCGTTTGCACTTCACCACCTCGCTGTCCGAGGCGGTCGAGCAGTCAGAGGTGTTCTTCATCGCGGTTGGCACGCCGCCCGGCGAGGATGGTTCCGCTGACCTGCGTTACGTGCTGGAGGTCGCCAACCAGATTGGCGACATGTTGACCGCCCCGGCAATCGTGGTGAACAAGTCGACGGTGCCGGTGGGAACAGCAGACCTGGTGCGTGCTGCGGTGTCCGAGCGCCTTGAGGCGCGTGGTGTCGATATCGAGTTCTCGGTCGTTTCCAATCCCGAATTCCTCAAGGAAGGTGCGGCAGTCAACGACTTCATGCACCCGGATCGTATTGTCATCGGTGCAGACAACGAGCACGCGCGTCAGGTGATGAGCGCGCTCTACGCACCCTTCATCCGCAATCGCCCGCGCACCATGTTCATGGGCATCCGCGATGCCGAGATGACCAAATACGCGGCCAACGCGATGCTGGCGACCAAGATCTCGTTCATGAACGAGATCGCCAGCCTTTGCGAGCGCCTCGACGTGGATGTCGAGAATGTGCGTCTGGGCATCGGTTCGGATGAGCGCATTGGCTACCACTTCATTTATGCCGGTTGTGGCTACGGCGGCTCCTGCTTCCCGAAAGACGTCAAGGCGCTGATCAACATCGCCCACCAGAACGACTTCGAGCCCAAGCTGCTGCAGGCGGTTGAATCGCGTAACGATCAGCAGAAACATTCGCTGTTCAACAAACTGTCCACTCACTTCAGTGGAGACCTGAGCGGGCGCACCTTCGCAGTCTGGGGCTTGGCGTTCAAACCTGGCACCGACGACATGCGCGAAGCGCCAAGCGTGGTGCTGATCAATAGCCTGATCAACGCCGGCGCCAAGGTACGCGCATACGATCCGGTCGCCCGTGAAACGGCACGCCGCGAGTTCCCGGAAAGCTGGTTCACCGACGGTCGCCTGCAGATTGTCGAGGGTCAATACGAAGCGGCGATCGATGCCGATGCGCTGTGCCTGGTTACCGAATGGAAGCCGTTCCGCCGTCCGGATTTCCGTGCGCTTAAAAAGCTGCTGAACACGCCGCTGATCATCGACGGGCGTAATCAGTACGACCGCGAGCAGGTCAAGCGTGAAGGCTTCAGCTATTACGGCATCGGCCGTCAGCCGGTCCAGGCCTGAGCGAGGGGCAGCGAGTGAGCGCCATCGATCAGTCCAGCATGCGCCGCGATTCATCCCCGATGCGGGAACGGCTAGCCGCGCTGCTGCAGGCAAGCATGCGCAGCAAGCTGCTGCGCAATATCCTGACCGTGGTGAGCGGAACCGCCGGTGCGCAGGCGATCACGCTGGCGTTCATGCCGGTGATCACGCGCATCTATGGGCCGGAAGCCTACGGGGTACTCGGCACCTTTCTCAGCGTCACGATGATGCTGATTCCAGTGGCGGCACTGACCTATCCCATCGCCATTGTGCTGCCCAAGCGCGATGGCGATGCGCGAGGTTTGGTGCGCCTGGCGTTGGCCACGGCGCTGGCGCTGGCGACAGTCGTCGGGCTGACGCTGTTGGTCTTCGGCGATCGGCTGGCTGCGGCGCTTGATATCGAGATCATTCAGCCGTATCTGATGCTCATCCCATTCGTCATGTTCTGTGGCGCGGCGCTGGAGATCTGTCAGCAGTGGTTGTTCCGCACCCAGCGTTTCCGTATCACGGCGAGCGTGGCGGTGGGGCACTCGCTGCTCTTCAATTCGATACGAACGGTGGCGGGTCTGGTCCAGTCATCTGCGCTGGTGTTGGTCTGCACCACCGCTCTGCAACAGGCGCTGCATGCCGCAATGCTGGGGCTGGCGATGCTGCGGGCCAAGCCTCATGCGGACAACCATGCGGACGAAGCCGAACAGGGCAACCCCGGCATGCTCGAACTGGCGCGCCGGCACAGCGATTTCCCCAGGTTTCGCGCGCCGGTCATGCTAATCAACGCCGTGTCGCAGCATTTGCCGACTTTGGTGCTTGCTGCGTACTTCGGGCCGGCGGCGGCTGGCTTCTTCGCCCTGTGCAAGCAGGCGCTGACAATGCCAACCAATCTGATCGGCAAGTCGGTGGCCGATGTCTATTACCCGCGCATCAGCCGTGCCATCCACGACCGCGAGCCGGTCGCGACGATGCTGCTGAAAGCGACCGCTGCGCTGGGTTTGGTCGGCCTGGTGCCGTTTTCGCTGGTGGCAGTGTTCGGCCCCTGGCTGTTCGCGCTGGTGTTCGGTGAGCAATGGCACGTGGCCGGTGAATACGCCCGTTGGCTGGCGCTGGCCGAATACGTGATTTTCGTCTCGCGCCCTTGCGTGGTGGCGGTCCCGGCGCTGTCGCTACAGGCCCGCTTCCTGTTGTTCGAGATCTTCAGCACCAGCTTGCGCGTGGTTTCACTGTTCGGCGGTGCGCTGTTGATCGGCAATGCGCTGGCCACGGTCCAAGCCTTCGCCGTCGCCAGCATCGTTATCTATTCGTTATTGATCGTGATCGTGCTGATTGCGTCGCGCAGGTGGTACGCGGCCCAGCAGAACGCCACGCATCCAGAAGAGAGTTTCGATTGATGAAGGTTTTACATTTGGTCGCGGGTGAATTGACCGGCGGCGCTGCCCGCGGTGCTTACTGGTTGCACCAGGGGTTGCGATCGCTGGGCGTCGACTCGCTCGTATACACCAACAGCCAGGAAACCCACGGTGACACCTCGGTGGTGTCGGTCAGTCGCAGCAAGAAAGACAAGATCATCAGCATCGCCAGAAGCCAGGCTGATCAGGCGTTCGCCAGCGTCTATCGCAAGCGTCAGTCCGGCATGTTCAGTGCCGGCATCATGGGCGCCGATTTTACCGATAGCGCCGAATGTCGTGGGGCGGATGTGGTGCACCTGCACTGGGTCAATGGCGGCTTCGTCGACATGAAACATCTCGCCAAGCTGCGCAAGCCGATCGTCTGGACCATGCGCGACATGTGGCCCATGACCGGTGGCTGCCATTACGCCATGGGCTGCGAAAAATTCACCACCGGTTGCGGCAGTTGCGATCAACTGGGCAGCAGTTCTGACAAGGACCTGTCGCGCTTCGTGCTCAACCGCAAGCGCAAGTACTTGCCTGCGTCGATGAAGATGATCGGCATCAGCGACTGGGTGTCCGAACAGGCCCGGCAGAGCCTGCTGTTCCGCGACTTCGACGTGCGCACCATCCACAACAACGTTGATGCCAGCGAGTTCTTCCCCCTGAATAAACAGCTAGCGCGGCAACTGCTTGGTATCGACACCGAGAAAAAGATCATCTTGACCGGCTGCACCAGCGCCAAGGACACCTACAAGGGTTTCGGCAAATACCTCGAGATGCTCAAGCACCTCGATCCGGCCAAGCACCACCTGTGCTTCTTCGGCAAGCTGGACCAGTCCATCGCCGATGGTTTGGGGTTCGACTACACCTCGTTCGGCTACCTGCATGACAGCATCTCGCTACGCCTGCTGTATTCGGCCGCGGATGTATTTATCGCACCGAGCCTGATGGAAGCGTTTGGCAAGACCCTGGCCGAAGCCATGGGCTGCGGAACGCCCGTGGTGTGCTTCGATGCAACCGGGCCGAAGGACATCGTGACGCACAAACATGACGGCTTTAAAGCCGAACCCTTCGACGCTCGGGGATTGGCCGAAGGCGTCGAGTGGGTCACCGGCGAGGCGGATTACTCACGGCTTGCGCTCAATGCCCGGGAAAAGATTCTGACCACCTTCGACAGCCCCGTTATCGCCCGGCAGTACCAGGCGCTGTACGAGGAAATGCTCGCATGAGCGGACCGTCTGTCCGCGCCGGGCAGGGCGGTAACGCCCCGTTAACGTCGCCGGCCAACTATCGACTCACTCAGCTGCACGACGGAGCGGGGCGCCTGGGCGCCGCTGACCTGTCTGTTCAGCATCGATCTAACACTCCTCTTGTCATCTGGAACCTACAGGTACTCTGAAATGGAAAAGAAACGCGCGCTGATCACCGGAATTACTGGCCAGGACGGTTCCTACCTTGCTGAGTTTCTGCTGGAAAAGGGCTACGAGGTGCATGGCATCAAACGCCGTGCCTCGTCGTTCAATACGCAGCGGGTCGACCACATCTATCAGGATCGCCAGGTTGAAAATCAGAATTTCGTCCTGCACTACGGCGATCTCACCGACTCATCGAACCTGACCCGCATCATTCAGGAAGTGCAGCCGGATGAGGTCTACAACCTCGGCGCGCAATCGCACGTTGCGGTCAGCTTCGAGTCGCCTGAATACACCGCCGATGTCGATGGCATGGGCGCCTTGCGCATCCTCGAAGCCATCCGTTTGCTCGGGCTGGAAAAGAAGACGCGCTTTTACCAGGCCTCGACGTCAGAACTCTACGGCCTGGTCCAGGAGATCCCGCAAAAGGAAACCACGCCCTTCTACCCGCGTTCGCCTTACGCGGTGGCCAAGCTCTACGCCTACTGGATCACGGTGAACTACCGCGAAGCCTATGGCATGTATGCCTGTAACGGCATCCTCTTCAACCATGAATCGCCGCGCCGTGGCGAAACCTTTGTGACCCGCAAGATCACCCGCGGCCTGGCCAACATCGCCCAAGGGCTTGAACGCTGCCTGAGCATGGGCAACCTCGATGCATTGCGTGATTGGGGGCATGCCAAGGATTACGTGCGCATGCAGTGGATGATGCTGCAGCAGGAGCAGGCCGAAGACTTCGTCATCGCCACAGGCGTGCAGTACTCGGTACGGGAATTCATCAAGTGGTCGGCCGCAGAATTGGGCGTCGAGCTGCGCTTCGAGGGTAGTGGCGTGGATGAACGCGCCATCGTTGCCGGCATCGAAGGGGACAAGGCGCCTGCGCTCAAGGTTGGCGACGTGGTGGTCCGCGTCGATCCACGCTACTTCCGGCCGGCGGAAGTGGAAACCCTGCTCGGTGACCCGAGCAATGCGAAGAACAAGCTGGGCTGGACGCCTGAGATCAGTGTGCAGGAAATGTGCGCCGAAATGGTTCGCGAGGACCTGAAGGTCGCTCAGCGCCACGCCCTGCTCAAAGAGCACGGCTTCGAAATTCCAGTGAGTGTGGAGAATTGAATATGAATCGTGACGCACGGGTTTTCGTTGCGGGGCATCGCGGCATGGTGGGTTCTGCAATCGTCCGCCGCTTGCAAGCGCTGGGCTACAGCAACCTCATCACGCGCGGTCGTGAAGATCTGGACTTGGTTGACCAGGCGGCAGTGAATGCCTTCTTTGCGGAAAACAAGATCGATCAGGTGTACATGGCCTCGGCCAAGGTTGGCGGCATCCACGCCAACAACACCTACCCGGCCGAGTTTATCTATCAGAACTTGATGGTTGAGGCGAACATCATTCACGCCGCTCACTGCAACGATGTGAACAAGCTGCTGTTCCTCGGCTCGTCCTGCATCTACCCGAAGTTCGCCGAGCAGCCAATGAAGGAAGAGGCGCTGGTAACCGGTGTGCTGGAACCGACCAACGAGCCGTACGCGGTCGCGAAAATTGCCGGTATCAAACTGTGCGAGAGCTACAACCGCCAGTACGGCCGTGACTACCGCAGCGTAATGCCGACCAACCTCTATGGCCCCAACGACAATTTCCATCCGGAGAACAGCCACGTTGTGCCAGCGCTGCTCAGGCGCTTCCACGAGGCGACGCAGCGTGGCGACAACGAGGTAGTGATCTGGGGCAGTGGCAAGCCCCAGCGTGAATTCCTCCATGTCGACGATATGGCCGCAGCCAGCGTGCACGTGATGGAGCTGGATGACGAGACCTATCAGGCGCATACCCAGCCGATGCTCTCGCATATCAATGTCGGCACGGGTGTGGACTGCAGTATCCGTGAACTGGCCGAAACCATCGCGCGGGTGACCGAATATCAGGGTGAGTTGAAATTCGACAGCAGCAAGCCGGATGGCACGCCGCGCAAGCTGATGGATGTTTCCCGCCTCAAGGCGTTGGGCTGGCAGTCGAGCATCAGCCTGGAAAACGGCCTGCGCGATGCCTATCGCTGGTTCGTGGAAAACCAGCATCAGGCACGCCACTGACCGAGTAGCGACTGCCCCGGATGGATCTGGCAGTAGCGGACCTTTCTGCCGCTGCTGTTGTCCATCCATGGCGCATGTGTCGCCGCCACAGTGGGCAGCCTCATTCTGGTCATCAGGGTGGGCCGCCCGGTTCTATGTTTCGCCACGTCAATCGGATACTGGAGATAGCGCTTGTTAAGGAAAGTTCTGGCGTACAAGAATCTGTTGTTCATCCTGTTACTGCTGAACTCGACCTGCTTCTTCCTGACGGATGACAAGCGAGCCGGGATCGCGTACTTCCAGGAGCTGTTCCTGGTGGCGGTGGTGGCGGCGACGGCCTGTCTGTTCGTCGCGTGGAAATGGGTCTACCAATCGAAGACCAGCCTGTGGATCATCTTCATGGGCTGCCTGCTGCCAGTGATCTCTGCGGTACTCGCCAACCTGAACTTCAGTCAGCCGCTGGCGTATGGCTTGCTGGAAGAACGCCGCTTCTTTCAGTATCTGGTGTTCTTCCCGATGCTGTTCTTGTTGATCAAGGCCTCGCCAACCCAGGAAGAGCTCGCGAAATACTTTCTCTATGTCGCGCTGTTCTGCGCGACGCTGGGCTTTGCCTACTACCTGGGGATCATTCCTCAGAATCAGGTTGCCTCCTTCACCGTCGATGACTGGACGCAATACGAGGATCTGCTGCGACCGAACCGCTTCCGGATCGGTTCGCCGTTCGTGACCATTGCCGCTTTCATGGTGATGTACAGCATGAAGGATCGCGTCACCCTCGGCCGGCTTGCGATCCTTCTTTATTTCGTCGCCTACCTGTGGCTGGTCATGCAGACGCGCCAGACCATGGTGGTCTGGGCGCTGGCCGGGGTGTGGATTTTCCGCAAGCGTATCG
>NZ_AGSX01000177.1 GCF_000235745.1 Stutzerimonas stutzeri SDM-LAC
GTTAGGTGTTGCGGCGGTTACTTCTTGCTGATGGTGATCTGGCGCGACGGGCCCTGGGTCTGGCCGCTGACCCCGTTCGGGATCTTTTGAACTTCGCCGCCAGCCTTGAGAAAGGCTGCCATCTGGCTCGCCAGTGATTCGCTGGTTTCGCTGGCGGGTTCGGGTTTGCGCTTGGCGGTGGTGGTCTTGGAGGCCATCGTCATCTGGTTCCTTTGGTCAGTCGAACCGGACATTATACAGATCTGCCTAATTTTTGTTCGATTTTCGCTGCGACTGCTTGTCCTTCGCCTGTACAGCCCGGCGCGCTTGCTTTGGCTGGGCAAGCTCGGCTGCAGGCTGAGCTGGACTCCGTTCCGCTTATCGACAGTTTTTGTAGCTGGCGGGGAGCATTCTCGTCGGCATCCGGTCCACTGATTTATCGGCTGACCCAGACGGTGCTCGTCGCTGCATTGGGCAATCGGTATGGGATGTTCGTAACAGGCAATTTGTTTCGCATCTCCCAAAGCCTTACAACAAGACGAAGGAGTGGAGTGTGGCGGTCACCATCAGTGCAATCCTGTGCATCATTCTCGGCCTGGTCCTGGCGGTGGGTGGTTGGAGAGTCATCGACCTTGGCGGTACCTGGTATTTCGCGATTCTCGCAATGGGTTTGCTCCTGACGGGCGCATTGCTATGGACTCGGCGTCGCGCCGCACTCTGGGTTTACGCCTTGGTCATGCTCGGTGCGCTGGGTTGGGCCATCTATGAAGTGGGCTTCGACTGGTGGCAGCTGGCCCCGCGTGCCAGCATCATCGGGCCGCTTGGTTTGTGGTTCCTGACACCTTGGATCGCCCAGCGACTGGGTTGGCAGCATTTCGGTGCGCGCGCATGGGGCGGTAGCGCCATTCCGCTGATGATCGCCGTGGCGCTCTGGGGTGCGACGGCTCTGCACGCCTTGAGCACCGATAGCAATGACATCAGAGGAATGCTTCCGCAACCCCTGGCTGCTGCACCGGCGGCCGAAGTGAACACCGCTGACAACGTGCCAGCCAGCGACTGGCATGCCTACGGCCGCACCCAGCACGGCACCCGCTATTCGCCGCTCGCACAGATCACGCCGGCCAACGTCGACCGGCTGGAGAAGGTGTGGCACTACCATACCGGCGATGTGCGTCGTCCAGATGATCCCAACGAGACCACTTACGAAGTCACGCCGCTGAAGATCGATGACAGCCTCTTCATCTGCACGCCGCACAACTTCGTGATCGCGTTGGATGCCGAGACAGGGGAAGAACGCTGGCGCTTCGATCCGCAGGTGCCGGACTCGACCAATCGGCAACACCTGACGTGTCGCGGTTTGTCTTATCACACCAGCGAGGCTCCGGTGCAAGGCCAGGCCTGTCAGCAGCAGTTGTTCATGCCCACTGCCGATGCGCGGCTGATCGCGCTGGATCCGGATACCGGCAAGGTCTGCGAATCATTCGGCGAAAACGGCGCGGTGAATCTGTGGAAGAACATGCCGAACGTGACGGAGGGCTTCTACTATTCCACTTCGCCACCGGTTGTCGCCAATGACTTGGTCATCGTCGGTGGCGCCGTCAACGACAACGTCTCGACCACCGAACCATCCGGCGTGATCCGCGCGTATGACGCCATCACCGGCGAGCTGAAGTGGAACTGGGACCCGGGTAATCCTGAGCAGACCGCGCCCATCGCGCCCGGCGAAACCTACAGCGAAAGCACACCGAACAGCTGGAGCATTTCCAGCGCCGATGAAGAGCTGGGGCTGGTGTTCGTGCCGCTGGGCAACCAGGTTCCGGATCAGTGGGGCGGAAACCGCAGCGAGAACAGCGAGCGTTTCTCGTCTTCCATAGTCGCGCTGGATCTGCAAACGGGGCAACTGCGCTGGGTGTTCCAGACCGTGCACCACGATCTCTGGGACATGGATGTGCCGGCGCAGCCGAGCCTTGTCGATATCCAGACCGAGTCAGGCATGGTCCCGGCACTCGTGCAGCCAACCAAGCAGGGTGACATCTATGTGCTGGATCGCCGTACGGGTGAACCGGTGCTGCCGGTGCGGGAGGTTCCTGCGCCACAGGGCGCCGCTGAGGGTGACTATGTTGCGCCTACGCAGCCCGTTTCAGCACTGTCGTACGAGCCGCCGAAACTGCAGGATTCCGACCTGTGGGGGGCGACATTCATTGACCAGATGATGTGCCACATCCAGTTCAATTCGTTACGTTACGAGGGGCGCTATACGCCGCCGTCGACGCAGGGCTCGTTGATCTATCCGGGCAATTTCGGCGTGTTCAACTGGGGCGGCGTGGCTGTCGATCCGGTACGACAGATGGTGTTCAGTGCGCCTTCCTATCTGCCCTTCGTCTCGAGGCTGATCCCTCGCGAAAACGACGAGAAGACCTATGTCTCAGACAGCGAGCCGCACCTTAACGAAAACTTCGGGGCTCCATTCGCAGTAGAACTGAAGCCGTTCGTCTCGCCGATCGGCCTGCCATGTACGGCGCCGCCGTGGGGGTACGTGGCCGGCGCAGACCTGCGTACGGGTAGAACCCATTGGCTGCGCAAGAACGGCACGGTGCGCGATCGGGCACCGGTGCCGTTGCCATTCGAAATGGGTGTGCCGAGCCTGGGTGGGCCGGTGATCACTGCGGGCGGTGTGGCGTTCCTCTCCAGTACGCTGGATTACTACGTGCGTGCCTATGACGTCACCACCGGCAAGCAGCTCTGGCGCGCGCGGTTGCCGGCCGGTGGACAGGCTACGCCGATGACCTACCAGAGCCGTTCGGGCCGGCAGATGGTTGTGGTCGTTGCAGGTGGTCACGGGTCGCTCGGCACCAAGGCCGGGGACTCGGTCATCGCCTACGCGTTGCCGCGATAAAACCAGCATCGCGTGCACTGAAGCGGTGCGCACGCGACAAGCGGGTGGCCTGCTAGAATCGCCGCCTTCGACCCAGAGGAATCGTTACATGGCCGCAATCGGGCGCTTCAACAGCCTGCAAATCGTCAAGCACACCGGTTTCGGCCTCTATCTGGATGGCGGTCCGGATGGCGAAATCCTGCTGCCCAACCGGTACGTTCCGAAAAACATGCCGACCGAGGTCGACGACTGGCTCAACGTCTTCATCTATCTCGACAGCGAAGACAAGCTCATCGCAACCACCGAGAAGCCCAAGGTACAGGTCGGTGAGTTCGCCAGTCTGAAGGTCGTCGAGATCAACCGGATCGGGCTGTTTCTCGACTGGGGCCTGCCCAAGGATTTGCTGCTACCGCATTCGGAAGAGAAGCGGCCGCTCAACGAGGGCGATTACTGTGTCGTTCACGTCTATCTCGACAAGCACACCCGCCGTATCACCGCTACGGCACGGTTGGACCGTTACCTCGACAAGACGCCGGCGCGCTACAAGGTTGGCGAGGCGGTCGACCTGTTGGTGGTCGAGCCTACCGATCTGGGGCATAAGGCGATCATCAACGGCAAGCATTGGGGGCTGATCCACAAGAACGAGGCCTTCAAGTTCCTGCGTGGCGGGATCCGTGAGAAAGGCTACATCAAGGAAATCCGCCCTGATGGCAAGATCAGCCTGAGCCTACAGCCCGTGGGCAGCGAGGCTGCCGACGCGTTGCAGGCGCTGATTCTGCAGAAATTGCAGGAAAATCAGGGCAGCCTGCCGGTCAGCGACAAGACTGCCGCAGACGAGATTGCACGCCTGTTCGGTGTCAGCAAGGGTAATTTCAAGAAAGCCATTGGCGGTCTGTACAAGCAAGGGCGCATCACTATCTATCCTGATCGTATCGAGCGCGCTTGAGCTGCTGCGCGGGCGATCCAGTCGCCCGCATCCTCCCTCTGGGCATTCTCTTGCCTGTCTGTTAGCTCAGCGTCCGCGCCAATGCGGATGGTTAGCGCCTCACCCGGGCATCGTTTCGGTCGCGTCTCGCCTGGGCCGTCAGCGACTGACCGCTCATCTTCGTCGATACCGTCCGACCTCACAGCATGGAACTCCGTGCCTTTGCGCCGGGTCCAGCAAACGATTGCTGTGAAGCGGCAAGACGGAGCCGCGCGTGCAGCAAGCGCTCAGTCGTTGCCAGGTTTCACCAGCGTGTGACCGATTGGCCGGACTTGGCGCGGCTTGCGGATGGCTCAATCTCGACAGGATGTTTCGCTCCAGGCGCCCGGGTCTGAGGCGGTAGCGTGCGACAGCCGGCCGTCATGCGGGCCGTTTCGAGAGAATTTGTTGACGCGCGAAAAGAGTCCCTCCGAGTGAATGTGCAACTGTCGGGGATATTTGCGGTCTGTTGCGTGTCTATGCCTCCTCACAGCAGCCAGGCGACGCGGCCAGAGGGTAGGTATGCACCACAATTTATCTCCGAGAAGGGATTCCATAATGAGGAAGATCACGCTTCCATGCTTACCGCTGCTGTGCCTTGCAGCGACTCAGAGCTGGGCGCAGGCCGAGCGCGAGCCCGCGTACATCCAATTGGGTGGATTCGAGTTCACCCCGACGCTGGTCTTGCGCGAAAGTTATGACGACAACTACCGCGGTCTGTCGGATAACGAGCAGGCATCCTGGGTTACCGGTATTAACCCCACGTTCGTATTGGGGACCGGCAATCGCAACAGTGAGTACGAACTCGAATACTCATTCAACAGCGATATCTTTCATTCGGACTCCGAAGCCAGCAATACAGACCACCATCTGCGGCTCAGAAGCGCAATGGAATTCACCTCTCGCCACCGTCTGACCTGGGGGCTTGCCTACCATCGGGTAGAAGAGACAGCTGACACCGAAACCAATTCCGAAAACGACAAGTACAGCACCGCCATCGCCCAGGCGGCTTATCGTTTCGGTGCCCGCACTGCTCGCAACCAGCTGGAATTCGGTACTAACTACGAGCAGCGCCGCTACCACAACAGCGGCAACATCAACGCGTCGGAAGAGCGCGACAGTTTGATGTTCAACTCCATCTGGTTTCACCGGCTGGGTTCCAGAACCCGTTCACTGGTCGAAGTTCGCCATACCGACCATGACTATAAGCTCTCCAGCGCCCTGCGCGACAGCACCAACGTGGCGCTGCTGGGCGGTGCAACCTGGGATGCGACCTCCAAGACCTCCGGCACATTCAAGCTGGGCGCCGAGCGCAAGGATTTCGACAGCGATCAGCGCGAAGACTTCACCAGCCCCATGTGGGAAGTCGGTGTCACCTACAAGCCGCGTAGCTATTCAGCGTTCACGATTAGTTCTCGCCGCGCCTTTGACGAAGGCGATGACGGGGCCAGCACCATCAACGACTGGACCACGATCGCGTCCTGGGATCACGAGTGGACGTCGCGCGTCTCGACCGAACTGCTTTATCGCTTCTCGGATCGCGAGTACGAAGGAATTAACCGGGACGACGAACGCACCGGCTATGGCGCTGGCGTGACCTGGTCACCGGATCGTTGGGTTGACGTGACCCTTTCCTACCTCAGGACGGAAAACGACTCCAGCCTGAGCTCGGAGACCTACGACCGTAACGTTTACCTGCTGAGCTTCGACCTGAGCCTTTGAGCCCAGGTAGGACATTAACCAGTGCCTAAGGAGGAGCCGCCGATGCGCATCCCGAACATGTTCAAATTCTTTTCACTGCTGTTGATGCTGGCATTCAGCGCTGGCGCTACCGCTGCGCAATACCAGTTGGGCTCGGGCGATGTCATTCGCATCAATGTGCATGGCGAGCCGGACCTGACATTCGAAGAAATCCGCCTGACTGACGCCGGTACGTTCACCTTCCCCTTCATCGGTGAGGTGGACGCCAATGGCAAAACCCCAGGCGAAGTTCGCAACCTCCTGGTCGAGAAGCTGAAGGATGGCTACCTGATCGATCCGCGCGTGTCGGTATCGGTTGCCAACTACCGCGAGTTCTACATCGCCGGTGAAGTGAAGCTTCCAGGCGGCTATCCGTTCCAGCCCGGCCTGACGCTCGATCGCGCGATCGCGCTGGCGGGCGGTTTGACCGAGCGTGCTTCGACCAAACGCATGACCATCCTGCGCGGCTCGGAAGGCAGTCGCGAGGAAGAGAAAGCCACCATGAACACCCTGGTTCGCCCAGGCGACACGATCAACATCGATGAAGGATTCTTCTGATGAATAGCCCAGTTCGCCCGGATCGACCATGGCAGCGCCCCGTTGGGCCTGCGGCTGATAGCGACTTCATAGATCTGAAGAAGATCTGGCATGCAATCTGGTCGCGTAAGTGGGGTATTGCCCTGCTCGTCGGAGTCGTTGCGGTATTAACCCTGCTCCTGCTATCGCGCATGACGCCCATCTACAAGGCTGTCGCTACGGTGCTCATCGAGTCCAAGGGCACGCCGGTGTTGTCGTTCCAGCCAACAACCGATACCCCCGTTGAGCTCAGCGAGTACCTGCAGACGCAGCTCAGCCTGATGCAAAGCCGTGGCGTTGCCGAGCGTGTGGTACGCGACTTGAACCTGACCGAGCATCCGGAGTTCGATCTGCGTCAGCAGCCGGGCCCGTTGCTCGACGTCGGTGGTCTTGTGGATACCCTGACAGGCGAGGAGCCCGAGCCGATCACTGAAGCCGAGGTCATGGATTACGCTACGCAGAAATTCATGGAGGTCACTTCGGTCTGGGTTGAGGGCAAGAGCCAGCTGGTTTATCTGTCGGTATCCATGGCCGACAGCCTGACCGCCGCGCAGGCCACGAACCGGTTGGCTCAGGCCTATATCGAGGCGCAGTTGGAAGCCAAGGTCGACATGTCGATGACGGCTGCCAGCTGGATGAATGAGCGCCTGGTTTCCCTGCGTGAAAACCTGCAGGCCTCGGAAGATCGCCTTCAGGAATATCTCGACGCGGAAGGGCTGGTCGATCTCGATGGCGTCGGGACCATCAGCGCCAACGAGCTGTCGCTGACCGGCGACCGCATGATCGATGCGCGTCGTGAGCGTGCCGAGGCTGAAAGCCAGTACCGTCAGGTCGAATCCATGCGCAGCCAGGGCTGGGAGCGTCTGGCCAGTGTGCCGGCTGTTCTGGGCCATCCGCTGATCCAGCAGTTCAAGGCCGACCAGGCCCATGCGCGGTCGCGCGTCGAAGATCTTTCGCGTCGCTACGGTAATCGACATCCCGCGATGGTATCTGCTCGATCTGATCTGAACGCCGCCACCGCCAGCCTGAAGCAGCAAGTCGAGCAGGTCGTTGCCAGCATCGAGCGCAACTATCAGTTGGCCGTGGCCAACGAAAATTCGTTGAAGGCGTCTTTCGACGAGAACAAGGGCCGGATTCAGGATATTTCCCGCAAAGAGTTCAAAGTGCGTGACCTGCAGCGTGAGGTCGAAAGTGATCGCGCGCTCTACGACACCTTCATGACCCGCCTGCAGGAAACTACCGCGACCTCGGACCTCAGCTCTACCAATGCTCGGGTAGTCGATGCAGCCATCCCTCCAACCGAAGCCAGCGCGCCAAACAAGAAGCTGATTCTGGTGGTGGCGTTGTTCCTGGCGCTGGTGCTGGGGATTGCTCAGGCGATCATCCGCGAGATCCTCGACAACACCTTCAAGAGCTCCGAAGAGGTTGAAACCAAACTGGGTCTGCCAGTGATGGGTATCGTGCCGCAGGTGCCGCGTAAGTTGCGCAAGGAAGTCAGCCATCTGTTCGAGCGCAGCGGTGATAAGCGCTTCTGCGAAGCGGTACGGACTATCCGCACCAACTTGCTGCTGACCGAGGCGAGCCAGCCCCGACAGGTACTGGTGATCACCTCGACTGCACCGGGCGAAGGCAAGAGTTCGGTATCGGCCAACCTCGCGTTTGCCATGGGCCAGCTGCATCGCGTGCTGTTGATCGATGCCGACTTGCGTCGCGCAACCCTCGACAAGGCGTTCGACTTCAAGCCGGGCACGCCGGGCCTAGTGAACCTGATTGGCGGTAACGCCAAGCTTGAGGAATGCATCCACACGGTTGGCAACGTGGACATGATCGCCGCCGGAGCGGTGCCGTCCAATCCGCTGGAATTGCTGTCTTCGCCACGCTTCGCCAAGCTGCTTGAGGTGGTCAAGGGTCGCTACGACCGCATCATCATCGACTCGCCGCCGAGCCAGGCGGTCAGCGATGCGGCGGTTCTCTCGACGCTCGCTGATGCGGTGATCTATGTCGTCAAGTCCGACAGCACGCTGATCCCGCACGTACAGAAAGGCGTGAGCCAGCTGCAGAACAGCAATGCACCGCTAACCGGCGTCGTGCTCAACCACGTCGATATCGAGAAAGCCAAGAAGAACGGTCAGTTCCGTGGCTACTACGACCATTACGGATACAGCGAGCCACAAACGGTGTGATCCGGCTCGTTTGATCCTTACCGGGGTGTGTCCAGCCATGTGGTG
>NZ_AGSX01000176.1 GCF_000235745.1 Stutzerimonas stutzeri SDM-LAC
GCTCGACTACCAATGCTTCGAGCTCCTGCGAGGCCCGTTCGCGGGCTTCGATCAAGGCGCGCACTTCGTACTGGCGCAGGCGACTGCGCACGGCAGCCTGGACGGCACTGGTCAGGGTGATGCTCTGCACCGGACGTTCGAGCAGGGAGACATTGCGCAGCGCCGCCACCATCCGCTGTCTCCAGGCGGCGACCGCCGGCTGCTGGTGCTTGCTGGTGAGAACGACGAAGGGAAAATCCGACCAGGCCGGTTGCTGCTCGACCCAGCCGGACAATGCTTGCAGGTCATGGCCGAACAGGCCTTCTTCGGCGATGAACACTGCGTCAGCATCAGTTTCGGCGTGTTGCAGCACCTCATCGACGCCGTGACAGACCACTGCATCCATGCCGCTGCGGCGTAGCAGTTCGGCTGTGGCCGGGCCATCCCGGCCGATGGGCGCGTAGACGGCAATCCACGGTTGCTCTGGTTTAGTGGGTGTTGTCATGCTCGTCTGTCAGTAGCTGAGTCGCATCACCGGTGTATTCCGGCTCGCCCGATAGAATTCCGCTGAAGTGACTGAGCGGTGGCCCGACCTGTACGCCGGTAGTGCTGAGTCGATACTCGCGAACGGTGTTTTCGTGTCGCCCGCTGCGCTTTTTGATGACGGACAAGGCCCGGCGAACGATGCCGGCGTGTTCGAAGTAGCGCAGCATGATAACCGCATCGCTGAGGTAGCTGATATCGATTGGCGTATCCATCGGGCCCACCAGCCCGTGCTGAGCCAGCACCATGATGCTGATTACGCCTTTCTGTCCCAGATAGCTCAGCAGTTCGTGCATCTGCAGGATCAGGAAACGGCCGTCCGGCATTGCGTGCAGGTAGCCGTTGAGACTGTCCAGGATCACTAGCCGTGAGCCTTGCTTTTCCACACTGCGCCTGACGGCTGCTGTGAATTCGCCGGGCGACAGCTCGGCTGGGTCGATCTGTTGCAGATGCAGCATGCCCTGTTCGATCCAGGGCTCCATGGCAAGCCCCAGCGAACGACCGCGCGTCAACAGCGTACCGATGTTTTCGTCGAAGACGAAGAAGGAGACCTGCTCGCCGCGCTTGCATGCGGCGACCGCGAAACTCAGCGCCAAGGACGACTTGCCGACGCCAGCGGCACCGACGAACAGCGCGTTGGTGCCGCGCTCCAGACCGCCGCCTAGCATCATGTCCAATGCGGGGTTGCCCGAAGACGCCGCTTCGCCAATGTAACGGGAGTGATGCTCGGCCGCGATCAGGCGAGGGAAGATCTGCAGCCCGCCCTTGCGGATGACGAAGTCGTGATAGCCGCCGCGAAACTGGATGCCGCGCATCTTCACCACACGCAGACGCCGCCGCTCCGCGCCGTAGTCGATAGCCAACTGTTCCAGCATGACTACGCCATGTGAGATCGAATGCAACTGCAGGTCGCCCGATTCCGAGGTCTGGTCGTCCAGCAGAATCACGGTGCAACGGCGGGTGGTGAAGAAGTGCTTGAGCGCCAATACCTGGCGCCGATAGCGCAACGGGCTCTGCGCCAGCAGTCGCATTTCCGACAGGCTGTCGAAGATTACCCGGGTCGGGTTGGTTTGCGTCACACGGTCGAAGACCTGCTGGGTGGTTTCGCTCAGCTCCATCTCGGCCGGGTGCAGCACGGTCAGTTCGAGGTCCGGATCAAGGCTGTCTTCCGGCGTGACCAGTTCGAACACGTCGATACCGTCAAGTGACCAGCCGTGGCGCTTGGCGACCAGTTCCAGCTCTTGCTTGGTTTCCGAGAGGGTCACGTAGAGCACGCGCTCACCCTGGCGGACGCCTTCGAGCAGAAACTGCATGGCGATGGTCGTTTTGCCCGCACCCGGACTGCCTTCATAAAGATACATGCGATTGGCGTCGAGGCCGCCGCCGAGAATATCGTCCAGGCCGTCGCTGCCGGTGGAAATACGTGGGAGTTCGTCGTCCGGGTTGAAGGAAGGATCAATTGAATCGGTCATTCCATACTCCTTGCGCAGGCTTCTGTCCGAAAAGAAAGCCGCGTTTGTTGTTCCAGCCGACCGTAACCCTGAAGCAGAGAAGGCCATGCCGGACACGCCCGAAAAATGCCGTGTAGGCGGTCGGGCAAAAAACCTCTCGAAGGATCGTCAGAGGCATGCCGAGCGAGCTTATTACAGGTGGTCGGCAGGCGATAGCCGAGGGGCGCAGTCAGCTAATCCGACTCGCTTTTCCAGCGCCCGTTCCGTATCGGTCGGTTTGGCGGATGCGCCCAGACGGCCTTGTCACGCCTGTAATGGCCGGCCTTACGACGCCGGTCGGCGTTTCGCTTGTTGCGCTGAAGTCTACCGGCCAAGCTGACGAAGGGCGGCTAACGACTGTTTATCCATACAGATAAATGTTGCCTTGGGCATCATCGCTGCGCATGCTGTGCGCCATCCATAAGTGATTCAGTAAAAACCCGATGCGGCTGTTTCTCTGCGAAAAACCTTCCCAGGCCAAGGACATCGCCCAGGTGCTTGACGCTACGCGGCGTGGCGATGGCTGCTGGTTGGGTGCGGGCGTCACGGTGACCTGGTGCATTGGTCATCTGCTGGAAACCGCGCCGCCGGATAGTTATGACGCGCGTTACAAGCGCTGGGTGCTGGCGGATCTGCCCATCGTGCCCGAGCGCTGGAAAATGCAGGTGAAGCCCAAGACCGCAAGCCAATACAAGGCGGTCAAGCGTCTGCTGGGCGAGGCGCAGGAGCTGGTCATAGCCACCGACGCCGATCGCGAAGGCGAAATGATCGCGCGCGAGCTGGTCGAGCATTGCCGGTACCGCGGGCCGATTCAGCGGTTATGGCTGTCGGCGTTGGATGATGCCTCGATCCGCAAGGCGCTCGGCGGGCTGCGTGCCGGTGCGGACACCTTCAATCTGTATCAGTCTGCTTTGGGCCGGTCGCGGGCGGACTGGCTGATCGGCATGAACATGAGCCGGCTGTTCACTCTGCTCGGAAGGCAATCCGGCTATCAAGGCGTGCTGCCGGTGGGCCGCGTGCAGACGCCGACGCTGCGGCTGGTGGTCGACCGCGATCGCAGCATCGCCGACTTCGTGCCGCTGCCGTTCTGGGCTATCGACGTGCAATTGCTTGGCGACGGCGTGCCGTTCACCGCGCAATGGCGAGCAGCGGAAGAGTGCTGTGATGATCAGGGCCGCTGCCTCGACCGGAATCTTGCGCAGCAGGCTGCAGATGTCATGCGCCAGACCGCTAAGGCGAGGCTGCAGAAACTCAAGACCGAGCGCATGCGTGAAGCGGCACCGTTGCCGTTCGATCTCGGTACGTTGCAGGAAATCTGCTCGAAAAAGCTCGGGCTCGGCGCGCAGGAAACCCTCGATATCGCCCAGTCGCTGTACGAAACCTACAAGTTGATTACCTACCCGCGCAGCGATTGCGGCTATCTGCCGTTGAGCCAGCACAGCGAGGCGCCCGCGATCCTTGGCGCGCTGGCCGGAGCTGACCCGACCCTAGCTGTGCTCAAGCCGTACCTTGACGCTCGGCGCAAATCGCGCGCGTGGAACGATGGCAAGGTGGGCGCGCATCACGGCATCATCCCGACCGCGGCGGCCCGTTCGCTGGAGCGGCTGACAGGCAAGCCGCGTGCCGTCTACACGCTGATTCGCGCCCGATACCTGGCGCAGTTTCTGCCCAACCACGAGTACGACCGCACGCAGGCGGATTTCGATTGTGCTGGCGAGGCGCTGCGAGCGGTGGGCAAGCAAGTCGTCGAACCGGGCTGGAAGCGCGCCTTGCCCGAAGCCGTCGCGGCCAGCCGCAGCCGGTCAGTTGATGCAACGGCTGCAACGACCGCGGCGACGCAAAGCCTGCCGGCCTTGCAGCAGGGGCAGATCTACCCGGTGGCTGATGTCGCGCTCAAAGATTTGTGGACCCAGCCGCCCAAGCCTTTCACTGAGGGCGATCTGATCAAAGCAATGAAAAACGTGGCCAAGCTGGTGGACGATCCGAAGTTGAAACAGAAGCTCAAGGACACCACCGGCATTGGCACCGAAGCGACCCGCGCGGGAATCATTCAAGGCCTGCTCGACCGTGGCTACCTGACCAAACAGGGCAAAGCATTGGCGGCCACGCCGGCGGCCTTCAGCCTCATCGACGCCGTGCCGCGCGCCATCGCCGATCCCGGCACCACGGCGATCTGGGAGCAGGCGCTGGACATGGTGCAGAGCGGGGAAATGAGCCTGGACGAGTTTGTTACCAAGCAATCGGCCTGGATGAGCAAGCAGGTCGAGCGTTGCAAAGGCCTCCGCCTGACCATTACCGGCCCGGCCGCATCTGTCAGTCGTGCCGTGCCCTGGAAGATGCGCAAGAGCACCGGCCGCGAAGCCTCGCCTCGCAAGCGCCGGGGAGCGAAGTCACCCAGCCCGGCGTGAGGGCTGCGCGATCACGTCCGGCTAACACCCGAGACACCGGGGCGCTGTGGTCCAAAGCAAACGCCGTTCCACGCGCTCCTGCGCTTGGGGTGACGCAGCATCGACGGCCATCGGACCTGCAGGCCCGGCAGTTCGCGTTTAGAATGCGCGCGCCTTTTTCGAGACGACCCGATCATGCAGCCCGACGCCCTCGCCACCCTCCAGCAACACCTCACCCAAGCCCTGGGCCAGGTGCCCGACGAAACTCGCCGGATCTTCCACGGTCGCGGTCGCTGCTGGGCCGGGCTCGAGCACGTCACGGTGGATTGGCTGCAGGGCGTTGTGCTGGTGTCGCTGTTTCGCGAGCCGGCGGCGGCGGAACTGGAGGCGTTTGTTGAGATCCTGTTGGCGTTGACCGGAGCACAGGCATGGGCGGCGAGCGGGGCGCATACGCTGTTGCTGCAGCACCGCTACCTGCCGGACAGCCATATGCAACGGCTGCTTGGCGAGCCGGTCGAGGAATGGGTAATCAGCGAGAACGGCCTGCGCTACAAGCTCGACCTGGGCATCAAGCAGAACAACGGGCTGTTTCTCGACATGCGCTACGGCAGGCGCTGGGTACAGCAGCAGGCGCGGGGCAAGCGTGTGCTGAACCTGTTCGCTTATACCTGCGGCTTTTCGGTGGCGGCTATCGCTGGCGGCGCGGAGCATGTGGTCAACCTCGACATGGCGCGCGCGGCGCTGAGTCGTGGGCGCGATAACCATCGCCTCAACGAACATGACCTGAGCCGGGTTACTTTTCTCGGCCATGAGCTGTTCAAGTCGTGGGGCAAGGTGAAGAAGACCGGCCCTTACGATCTTGTAATCATCGATCCTCCGTCATTTCAGAAAGGCAGCTTTGCGCTGAGCCGCGATTACCAAAAAATCCTCAGGCGCCTGCCGGAGCTGCTCACGGAGAATGGGACAGTACTGGCCTGCATCAACGACCCGGATACCGGGCCTGATTTCCTCATCGAGACTATGGCGGCCGAAGCGGCGGAGCTGGTGTTTCAGGTGCGGCTGGAAAACCCGCCGGAATTCCCTGATATCAGTCCCAGCAGTGGCCTCAAAGCTCTTGTGTTCAATCGCTGCCTACCGTAGATGGTGCGGGTATAAGGTGGGGCGGTCAGCGCTTTCGCATGTTGTTCATCACGACTGCGGAAACGGTGGTGACTGCTCGGCAGGTCCTTTAACGTCTAGCCCGCAGGGCAGGGCGCCCAGACACGACGTATCAGCGTCGGGCCAGTCAATCTTTTCGGCCTTTCGCTCGCGCCGTGAGACCAGCGTTGAAAACGAAACTGCCGGCACAGGGCCGGCAGTTTCGCGTGTGGCGGTATTAGTGTTGCGTAACGATTGCCATGTTGTTGATGCCTGCCTGGGTGATCAGCGCATTGTTGCCCAGGCCACTCTGAACGGCCAATGCCTCGTTTCCTGCGCCATTCTGCGCAACCGTAGCCTGAAGGTTGTCGCCATACTGGGAGACGGTGGCGTCGTTGCCGAAACCGAACTGGTTGACGTTGGCCAGGTTGTAATCACCGTCCTGGGCAATATCGACGTCATTGTTGGCGATGTTGCTGGAGCCGGTGATGCTATTTCCGGTCCCTTCCTGTACAGCGGTCAGCGTATTACCGAAGCCCGACTGGTCGAAGTCCAGCGAGTTGCTCCTGCCGTACTGATCGACAGTGGCGTCGTTATAGCCGCCGCGCTGATCTACGGTGGCGATTTGGTCGCGGCCATTCTGATCGATCGAGGTCGCATTGCCGGCCCCGTACTGGCTGGCCTTCGCGGTGTTGCCGTTGTTCTTCTGAGTGACGTCGGCTTGGTTGTCGTTGCCTTGCTGGTATACGAATGCGTTCTGATTCCTGCCGCTTTGGTAAACAGCCAGATCGTTGCGCTCACCACTCGAATAGGTATAAGCCTCCTGGCTCAAGCCTGTTTGATTCACATAAGCATCGTTGTCGGTTCCGACCTGTTCGACTTCGGCGACCGAGCCAACGCTCCATGTCTGGACAACCGTGGCATCGTTCTGTTCGCCGCGTTGATCAATCAGGGCGCGGTCGCTGGCGCTGAAGGACTGGCTGACGGTAGCGTTGTTGGAATCACCGTCTTGGAACAAGGCGGTTTTGCTACCACTGGCCGCGAACTGATAGCTCGAGGCGGAGTTGTCCGCGCCTACTTGCTTGGTGAAGGCATCAACGCCATAGGTGCCGTTCTGTTCGGTATTGGCAACGTTGCGGCGTCCTTCCTGACGCTGTCCGGCACTGCTGTATACCACGCTATCCTGGCTGACGCTGGCTTCATTGTTGAACCCGTACTGCCATTGCACGGAGCTGCTGTTAATAGTCAGGTTCTGGTCGACGTCTGCCTTGTTGAAGTTGCCGGTCTGGGTTTGCAGCGCAGAGGAAGAAGACGAGTTGGTCTGTTCGGCCATCGCGCCGTTGCCCCAACCACTCTGCACCTGTTTGGCCGAGTTTGAACTGCCGAAGCTCTGGGTGACTTCGGCACTATTGTTGACACCGTTCTGGCGTTGTTCGGACGTGTTATTGGCGGCCATAGCCTGGGTGGCGGCGACGGTCAGCAGGGCAGCTACAAGGGGTTTGATCTTGAACATTGTTGTATCTCCATGGAATGTTTTCAGCGGTACTTCCTGGTGGTGCTTTTTTAGCGGTACTGGCGGACCAGTACGCTCAGACCTTGGCCATGCTGCGTGACGCTGCTGCGATGCCCGGTGCCGGTCTGTTCGATCAGCGCGTTGTTGTATGCGCCGTACTGTTCGATACGGGCCTCGTTGTGGCTGCCCGATTGAACAATTAATCCCAGGTTGTGGCTGCCTTGCTGCTCGATGGAGCCATCGAGGGCATAGCCGCTCTGGAGAATGAAGGCCTCCAGTACGTTGCCGGTTTGGGTGATGTCTGCCGCCATGCTGTCCCCGGCCTGCGCGACGAGAGCGAGGTTGCTCGCGGTAGTACCGGTTTGCCCCAGTGCGACCATCTGGGCCCGACTAGAGGCGATTTCGTTAGGCGCCAGATCCAGCGAATTGGGAAGGCCAGCGGCCTGGAGAATAGGGCTGCTTAGCGCTGCGAAAAGCAGCGGCAGCAGCGCTTGGCGGGCAATCCTTTGCGCGTCCATCATTACTCATCCCTAGTTAAGTCGCGGTAGGTCATCCTGACTTAAACCGCGATCGTGCAAATCCATCGAACGGGTGAAACCGCTTCGTTTGTTATGGATTGGCTGGCGTGCCGAGATATTTCGCCAGTTGCTCCTCGACTGCGGGGCTGCTGTCGGCCGTTTGCCAAAGGCGACGATCGACGCCTTGGGCGATGAGGTGAGCAACGGCCGCCTCGATGGCGGACAGTACACAAAGCTGCGCCGGTTCGTTGGTGGTATAGCCGGCCTCGGCTTCGAGCAGTTCCTTGAATTCGATGAACTTGTAGACGTTGGCGCTGCGTCCGATGGAATAGATGGTTTTGGTGGTCATCACGTTGGACAGCACCTGGCCGCTGCGTACGTCGATGGCGCGCAGGTTGACCGTGACCTGGTCGACCCGATACTCCTGCGAGACGCCGATGCCTAGATAGCGAGCGCCTTGTCCGCCACTGCGCACGTTGGTTTCGTAGGCGACGATGGCGCCTTCCATGATGATGTTGGCCGCTAGTAGCGAGGGCAGGTCATCCTGGATATTGGGGGCCACGTCCGGCTTGGCTTGGGATGCACGAATGATCTTGCGCTCGGTTAGCACGTTCTGCAGACCCTCACGCTCAAGCACGACAAACCAGCCGCTTGCCTGCATGGCATCGACCAGCATGCTCGCTGCGCCCTGGGTGACCGCCGTCGAAAAGGAGCTGGCCGGGCTGGGCTTGTACTGCCCTGTCTGGTCGCGAAAGCCGTAGACCGCTGCTACCAACGGGCCCCGGGGACGAGGCAGTTCAAGCAGGTCCTGGTAGGTTGAGGTCCGCGGCGTGAGTGTTGGGGTTTCCTGGTCTGCCGACATTGGCTCGCGTACGGCGCAGCCTTGCAGAACAGCCATCATCCCGATGGCTACAAATAGGCTTCTCATGGCCTTTCTCTCCCTGATTATTGACCAATGATGATTTCGGAAATCTCGCCGGTTACCCGGTCGGTGATTTCGACGATCAGTAAGCCTGCATCGCCGTTGTAAGCACGCACAAAAAAGTCTGTGGTGGTGAGTGAGCCGGTCTCGCCTGATTGCGCATCTCTCAGCAGTTCACTCAGCAGGCTTGATTCGAGCTGACTGGTCAGGCGTTCCAGGTCGGACGGACGTTCATAAATCGACCGATCATATTCAACGGCGTCCGGATCCTTCTTGTCGTTCTGCGCCTGAGCACTACCCAGTAGCCATGCGCCGTTAAGGGGGCTGCCGCCAAACGATGGATTGACTGGGGTGTAAACCAGTTCGGTCGCACTCAGGCCGGAGCTGAGCAGCAATCCGCCCAAGAAGACGCCGGTAATTTTTTCTTGTAGCCGGTTCATAACTCATCCCTCGCGAGGTCAATGGTGTCTTCGAATAGTGCTTCGACTTTCTTACGGTTTACTTCTTGCAGCACGAAATCCGCTGCTTCATAAGCGGTCTGTTCCATGTCACTGACGTTCGGTTGCAGAAAGCGGCGATACACCGGCTGGTTGTTATGCTCCACCCAGACAAGAATCCCCCAGCGCGCCGATGGGCGCTCTTTAACGGCCAGGTTGAAATCCAGCGCGCTGGTGCTGTTCAGGCGTTCGCAGAACTTGCGGTAGAACTCCTGGCCGGACCGGGAAACGGTGTTGTTGGTGATGAACCCCTTGAGTTCGGCCTCGTCGGCACAGGCCTGGATGCTGATCAGCAGCATCAGGCCCAGACAGGCCGCCTTCATATACCGGCCTCGCCGACATGTCCAAGCACGAGCGACGCCCCCTGCGCGCGGTTGGACGCGCCCAGTTTGCCGAGGGCGTTATGGATATGACTTTTGATGGTGTGGGTGCTCAGGTGCAGGGCCTCGGCGATCTCAGCGTTCGAAAGGCCTTTGCCGGCCAAGGCCAGGATCTGCTTCTCCCGTACCGAGAGGTCGTCGATGGCGCGCGAGGCGTGAGTCAGCTGACGGTAGCGACCCAGCAGCTTTTCCATCAGCGCACGGGGCAACCAGTCGCCGCCCTCGAGGATGATGGCGACGCCGCGGCTGAAATTATTGCGGCTGGCGTTCGGGTAGAACACGCCCTTGATCCAGGGGTGCTGAACCAGCAACCGCCGCGCCTGATCGGCTGGGACATTGACCAGTGCTGTTGAGGTGTCGCGCAGTTGTCGAAGCAGGCGCAGGCAATCTTCATCCGTGAAGCTGCCTACGTCGAGCAGGACCAGATCCGCGTCGACGGTTCCGGGACGCAGCGTGCTGCTGCGCGCCAGACGCAACTGCCAGTCTGGACATCCAAGAAGGTGCTGTTGAAGCTGGCCATCCAGCAATTCGCTATTGGATAGCAGGACGAGGCGGGTAGGCGAGGCGAGCACCGCGGGGGCTTCATCGAACATATGCATTCCTTTGCAGAAAAGACTGTGGTGCGCCGGAAATCCATGGCCGGGACTGGCGCTTTGACATTGCCCGGGAAAAGATAGTTCAGGGTGGTGACAATAAAAAGTCGTTGTTGTGAGATTTCGCCTGTTTTCCGACGAAACACATCGCGCCATGTAGTTGAGGGGCGGTGAGAAGTGGAAAACAGACGCATGCCCGACTACATTCAACGGTCATTTTTATGAGTAGCAGGTGACGGCGATGTCCGAGCCGATGTTCTGGGTAGTGTTCTTCTCGGCTGCGCTGGCGCTCAATCTATCGCCCGGGCCCGACTTGCTGTTCGTTCTTTCGCGCACGTTGTCGGGTGGGCGGCGGGTCGGAGTGGCTTCGGTATGCGGGGTCTGTAGCGGTGCGTTGGTTCATGTCGCGGCCGCTGCCCTGGGCATATCCGCCATCATCGCGACCTCCGCACTGGCCTTCACCGTGGTCAAATACGTCGGTGCGGTCTATCTGCTTTATCTTGGCGTTCAAGCGTTGCGCTCTGCTGGGTCTGCCGCGTCGCTCAATCTCAAAGCGGTGCCTCGAGTCACCGTTTGGCAGGCTTATCGCCAGGGCATTCTGGTGGACGTCCTCAATCCCAAAGCGGCCATTTTCTTCATGGCGTTTCTGCCACAGTTCATACGGCCCGACCACGGCGCAGTAGCACTGCAGCTATTGGTGCTGGGTGTGCTGGTTGTGCTGGTAGCGGTCGTTGTGGAATGCGCCATGGTGTATCTGGCCGCCCGGGCAAGTTCGGCGTTGCGCGGTAATCGTCGTTTGAGTCTGTGGCTCGACCGCATGCTCGGCTCGGTGTTGATCGGGCTGGGTATCCGTCTCGGTTTGGCTGAGCGGGCATAAGCGGCATGGGCCATGTTTGGGAACGTCAGCGGCGGTTTCGGTCTCACAGGTATGCGGTGCGTTTTTCATGGACGCAACCGCGCAACCGGAAGGAGCGCTCATGTCTCTGTACAGCAAGAACACCACGTCCAACCTGATTCCCTGTTTGTGCTATCGGAATGTACCTGCGGCGCTGAAATGGCTTTGCCAGGTTTTTGATTTCGAGCAGCAGCGCGTGATCGAAGACGCACAAGTCGGCGTCATTCACGCCCAGCTCAGTTTCGGCAGCGGAATGTTGATGCTGGGGCCGGTAGCGGATTCCGAATATGGCCGCCAGGTCAGGCAGCCGGACGAAGTCGGCGGCATCTCTACACAAAGCATCTATGTGATCGTCAACAGTGCCGACGCCCTCTATACCAAAGCCAAGGCGGCCGGAGCCGAGATCGTCGTCGAGCTGAAAGACGAGGACTACGGCGGCCGTGGTTTCAGCTGTCGTGACCTCGAGGGGCATCTGTGGAACTTCGGCACCTATGATCCCTGGGCCGAGCCGGTCGCCGAGCAAAACGCTCCGCGAGGAGACTGCTGATGCGTTGCCTCGAGCTAGCCGACGCCAGCGTTCCCGTGATCGGGCAGGGTACCTGGCACATGGGCGAGAATCCGGCAGCGCGCCGCAATGAGGTGGCTGCGTTGCAACTGGGTATCGAATTAGGCATGACCCTGATCGATACCGCAGAGATGTACGGTGAAGGCGGTGCCGAAGACGTGGTCGGCGAGGCGATCCGCAACTGCCGGGATCAGGTGTTTCTGGTCAGCAAGGTCTACCCGCACAACGCCAGCCGCAAGGGTATCCCGCAGGCCTGCGAGCGCAGCCTGCGTCGTCTCGGTACCGACTGCATCGATCTCTACCTGTTGCACTGGCGTGGCCAGTATCCGCTGGCGGAAACCGTTGAGGCATTCGAGCGGCTGAAAGACGCGGGCAAGATTCGCCGTTGGGGTGTATCCAACCTGGATCTGGGCGACATGCGCGAGCTGGATGCGCCGGATTGTGCTGTCAATCAGGTGCTCTACAACCCGCAGGAGCGTGGCATCGAGTTCGATCTGTTGCCCTGGTGCCAAATGCAAGGCATGCCCGTCATGGCTTATTGCCCACTCGGGCAGGGCGGGGACCTGTTACGCCATCAGGCGATCCTCGACGTGGCACGGCAACACAATACGGAACCTGCCCAGATCGCGTTGGCATGGGCGCTGCGCCAGCCACAGGTGCTGGTGATTCCAAAGTCATCCAACCCTGTTCATCTGCGAGCAAATGCCAGCGCGGCGGAGCTGAGCTTGAGCGCCGACGACCTGGATCTGCTCGATAAGGCCTTTCCGCCGCCCTCCAGATCCGAGCCTTTGCAGATGGTCTGAAACTTCGCCGCCTGGGTGCTGCGGGAGGAATGTTTGCCTCGCGGCAGGTGTCAGCTTATGACTGACAGCAAACCGGAGAAACGAAGATGAGCGAGTCCAGACTCGACGGCGTGGTGGTGGTCATCACTGGCGCCTCCAGCGGTATCGGCCGCGCAGCAGCACAAGCGTTTGCGCGTGAGCAGGCCCGAGTGGTTCTGGCGGCGCGTGACGAGGAAGCGTTGCACGAAGTGGCCAATGAATGCCGCGCTTTGGGGGCCGAGGCGCTGGTGGTGCCGACCGACGTGACGCTCAGTGATTCGGTCGAGCAACTGGCCAGCGCGGCCGCTGAGTTCGGGCGGGGCTCTATCGATATCTGGATCAACAACGCAGGTGTCGGAGCGGTCGGCGCATTTGACGAAACACCGCTGGACGCCCACGAACAGGTCGTGCAGACGGATCTGATCGGTTATTTGCGCGGTGCGCATGTGGTCCTGCCGTATTTCAAACAACAGAACGGCGGCATTCTGATCAACACGCAATCGGTGGGTAGTTGGGTGCCGCAGCCGTACGCCGTGGCCTATTCGGCGAGCAAGTTCGGCCTGCGCGGGTTTTCCCATGCGCTGCGCGGCGAGCTGGCGCAGTGGCCGGGCATTCACGTCTGCGATGTGTATCCCTCGATGGTCGATACCCCCGGTTTTCGGGACGGCGGTAACTTCGCCGGTCGTTCGCTACAGCCGCCGTCACCCTTGTGCGACCCGCGTCAGGTAGCGGATGCGATGGTCAGTCTCGCCCTGCATCCACGGCATACGACCTCGGTCGGGCTGGCTGCGACGCTGCTTCGTTTTGCCCATTTCATTACGCCGGGCTTCGATCGTTTATCGGGCCTGTTTACGGGCGCCGCACTGAGCCGTGCCGATCGTGTCGCGCCGTCCGCGGGCAACCTGTTTTATCCGGCGTTGGGCGAGCGCCGAATCGACGGCGGCTGGCGCAGTGACGGGAAACACCAGCGCGCTTTGCTGCTGGCCGGTGGCATTGCCGCCGCGGGCATCGTTGGGCTGCTGCTGGCACGCCGCCGTTAGCGTTTCATGTTGTCGGGCTGGGGCAGTGACTGCAGCTAGTCAGGGCTTCTCTGGTAGACAGTCCAGCGAACCGAGGTCGCGCCTCATGTCCTGTAGGCGCTCATCGATCTGACGACGCTGGGTCGCGTCGGCCATGTCGTAAAGGTCGAGGACCAGGTCGATTGTGGCCTGCTCGACTGCCGGGAAGGCGGCGCGATAGGGCGCCGTCCAATAGACCTCTCGGTCTTGAAGCAGCCGAGCAACGCGCTCATCAAAATTGGCCTGGCCACGGTTGCGAACGGCGTCGACCAGTGATCGCTGCCACTGGGCCCGGTTATCGAGCCAGAGCCGATTCTGCTCGCTGAGCGCACTGGCCCATTCGTGGATGCGTTGACGTTGAGCTGCGCTGACTTTGCCAAGCCACAGCTCGGCGCGCTCTTGCATGCGGTCGGTGCGCTTACGGATTTGCTCGTCCAGCGGCGGTTGCAGGTATTTCTCCTCGCGCTCCTGATGGTCTTTCTCGAACTGCTCGTCCAGTTCCCGTACCTGTCTGTCATCGAGGTCTTGCAGCAGTTGTACGGTGGTCGGGGTGATTTCCAGGGCGATCGTTTGAATCGCCTCCTGGGCGCTTTCGTAGTGCGCCCGTAGTGCGGGTTCATCCAGCGATCCCTGGCGGACCTGAACCTGCAACTGCTCGATGCGATCCAGATAGCCCGGCAGTTGGGTGCGACAGTGCCAGCTGATGTGCTCGCGCAATTGCGCACGAAAACGCGTCTGCTGGTCACGGTTCATGTCCAGGTAATCGTTCAGCGACCAAGGAATCAGCAGGTCCAGATTGCGGTAGGCCAGATTCATACGGCTGCACCCGGACAACGCGACGGCACATGCCAGCAACAGCAGAATCGCTTTACCTCCAAGCGCTTGCCTGATCTGCATCGCAGCCCTCGTCTAGATGTCGGAACGGGTTTCGGTTGCGCTGTTCAATAGAGCCGCAAGTGCCTCGTCAGTTCGAGGCAAAACAGCAACGGCTTGTTTCTGCGAGAAAACGCCGGCGATCGCTGTCCTAACTCAGAGTGCGTAGCAAGCGCGACGCCCAGACCTGACAGAAATGCGGAGGTGGATATGCAGCGCAGGATCAAACATTTGACCGGGAATGAAGTGCCCCAGGGCTGGCGACCAACCTGGGTCACCTGTTGGGTGGTAGAGATCGACGGCCAGACGATTGCGGGACCGTACGCCTCCGAAGCGGAAGCGCAGGCTGTACTGGATGGGGAACAGGATCCCAAGCTCTCGCAGACGCCCACGCCACGGTGAAGGTTGTCAGAGGCACCGACTGGCGCACGGGTCCTCTCTCTCCGGGAGTGGCGGAGGCGGCTCGACCAGCTGGGAAACCAGCGCCAGGGCCTTGTCGAACGAGGGATAGCCGCTTTGGGCTACGTCGAGCCCGGCGTAGGCCTGGCGGTACTCCTCGGCCTTGATGGCGTTGCGTTGGTCCAGCAGGTAGGGCTCCTGATAGATCTTGTAGAGCAGCGCCACGGCATGCGGGTGACCTTTGGCGCGGGCCTCCTCGAGCAGGCTTAGGACCTGTTCGGGTTGTGGGCCTTGGCGGATCAACAGCAGCGCCTGGTAGAACTCGATCTCGCCTCGTTCATCGAGGCGAGCGCTACGTTCGAGTAGCGCATCGGCAAGTTCATAGCCGTTTTCGTCGCCGATGGAAATGAGGATCTTGGCCTGCAGCAAGTCGTTCTGATAGAGCAACCGCTCGGCACGGCAACTGCCGTCGTCGCCGGATTGGTTACAGGGCTGAGAGGCGCAGCCGCCCAGCACGACGAGCAGCCCGATCACCAGTGCATTCTTCATTGCTGCCTTGTTCCCTCTATTATTCAAGTGTGTAAGTGCGTGATCTGACCGGCGTATTCGACAGCTGTTCAGCCGGTCTCATTGCGCGGTGGCAATGGGCTGCAGCCCGTAATGGAACAGCAGGATCTGCCACTCGGGGTTCTCTGGCAAGTTGCGCAGGAATCTCTCGAGGTACAGCGTGGCAGCCTGACCAAGCGTATCGGCGATCCACAGATGTCGAGTGAACTGATACAGCGGCGTGTTCGAAACGTATAAATCCCGGAGTTGTTTCTCTTTACGGTAATAGAGCAGGGTGGAGCGCGGAATCAATAAGGTGCTGATGCGACCGGTGAGTAGCTTCTCGAGGTTTTGCAGGTCGCTCTGGACGTCCTGGCGCTTAATCGCACCGCTGGCGATATCCGCCTGGAGCCCTTCGTATCGATGCCCCAGCACGCCGCCCAGGATGAGGCCGTGTAGTGACTCGGGGCTTCCATATTCAACGGGGGCATCGGGTAGTGAGACGAAGTCCTGTTGATCCGTCAGCAACGGCTCCGACCATGTCCCGTTGGCTTCGCGCGCGACTGTGACAAAGGATGGCGTAGCCCAGAGTAGAACGCCGGGCCGTTGTTGCGCGATTCGTATATCCAGGCGCTTGCGCGGCAGGCTGACCAGCTCGAAGCGAAAACGCCGGTTGTTAGCAGCGTCATTGTTGAGCAGGTCGACGAAGGCATGCGACAGCCCTTTGCCGTCTTCGAGAATGAATGGCGGTGAGAAATGATAGGTCCACACCTCGACTCGTTGCTGGGCCCCGCAGACCAAGGGCAGCAGGACGAACATCAGCAACAGGACGAGTCTGTGCATGGTGAACCTTTATCGTGGGATGGCGAAAGGCGACAACCTGGGTCTTTGACGACGACCGGCAGCTGGCTTTGTTCTCACTTGTCACGACATCAGCATAGTCCAGCGGCCGCAACGTGCGAGCAGCTATGACAGAGACGGTGCCCGGCTAGAAGCGTTCGTGTTCGCCGAGAAAACGCCACTCACCAACCGGTAGCTTGGCCATCGACAGCCGGCCGATGCGAATCCGCTTGCAGCTGACCATCTGCAAGCCGATGGCTTCGCAGAGCTGCTGGATGTCGCCGGCCTGAGGCGCCTTGAGCACGATACGCAGGCGGGTTTCGTTTTGCCAGCTGGCTTTGGCTTTGGGCAGGATCTTGCCGCGATGGCCGATCCCTTTGCCCAGCAACGCCAGGCCGCCTTCCTCCGGCTCGCCAGCAACCTCGACGATGTATTCCTGCTCTAGCGCATCGCGCGGATCGGCCAGTTTGCGGATCACCTCGCGCTGCTGGCTGAACACGACCAGGCCGCTGATGGCCTGCTCCAGCGGCAGAATGACGGTCTGGCGCGCGAAATGACGCGCACGAGGAGCCAGGCGCGAGCCGTCGCCGCTCCAGTGGCTGGCCTCGGCCAGTTGCTTCAGCGCGTCGGCGGCCTCTGCAGCTGTAGGCTGGCCGGCGGGTTTGTGCAGCAGCAGGGTGACCGGTGGCAATTCGGACGCGGTGGCGCCGGGCAGCAGTTCGATACGCTGCTCGCCGACTTTGAAATAGGGAGTTTCGATGACCTGTCCGTCGACGCTGACCCAGCCTCCCTCGATATACAGCTCGGCCTCGCGCCGGGAACAGCCGAGCTGCTCGGCGAGGCGTTTGGACAGGCGTATCGGGTCAGTCATGGCGGGCTCGGGTGTTTCGGAAGGGAAAACCTGGCGAGCCACTGCAAACGCTAAAAAGCAGTG
>NZ_AGSX01000175.1 GCF_000235745.1 Stutzerimonas stutzeri SDM-LAC
AGCCGCACAGGGTCCACGTTGCGGCGCGTCGATCAGCCAACAGCAATGCGGCGAACAGGCACAGACCTGCTAGCGGGTCCGCCAGAAACAGCACCTGACCAATCCCTCGCAGTATTGCGCTCAGTGCCCCCCATCCATCCAGTAGATAGTCGGGCATGCGCGCTTCAACAACACCCCCCAGAACACCGCAGCCTGCCATGGTCAGCCACCCCAACAGTACAAAGGCCAGGGTGAAGCCCGGCAGGCTGCGCCGTTCGCGCATCCGTCTGAGCAGGAGCTGCTGCAAGGGGCTCGACAATCCGCCGGCGAGGATGATCAGCGCGTAGGCGAGCGGCACCAGACCGAGCATCAGCGTGACCAGAAGCCCCAGCAGCGCGGCGTTGTAACCGTATAGGCCGGCTTCGATATCGTCACGGCTATAACCGAGGCACCACGCGGTAAAGGTGCCGCTCAACAGGCCGACGAGGGCGCCAGCCAGCAGCGGCCGATCCTGCAGGCCGATCGCAAACAGGATCAGCAGTCCGCAGCCCAGATGGCGCTGTAAGAAGATCTGGCTGATCCCGTTGAGCATCGACCGCAGCAAGAGCGAGAAAGGTGGGGGCATGATCATGTCGTGAGAAAGACGCACAGGCTTGCATCGACGGAGCGCAGCTCCGCCAATGAAGGATCATGCCAGAACGGTCAGTTGAGCGTTTCGATGCGCAGCGAGTTGGTGGTGCCAGACTGCCCCAGTGGCACGCCAGCGGTAATCACCACAGTGTCCCCGGTGCCGGCCATGCCCTGTGCACGCGCCAGCTCGAGCGCATTGAGGCAGACCTGCTCCATGTCATACATCCGCGCATCAATTACCGAGTAGACGCCCCAGGCCACGCTCAACTTGCGCGCAGTGGCCAGGTTCGGTGTCAGGCTCAGGATTGGCGTGGCGGGTCGTTCTCGCGAAGCGCGCAAGCTGGAACGGCCGGATTCGGTGTAGTTGACCAGCACCGCCACCGGCAGGATGCCGCTGATGCGGCGAATCGCGCAGCTGATCGCATCGGGCAGTGTGGCTTCGGCACTCGGTCGGTTGACGTCCAGCTGCGCCTGGTAATCCGGGCCGCTTTCCACCTGGCGGATGATCTTGCTCATCATGCTTACTGCTTCCAGCGGGTAGTCACCGGATGCGGTTTCCGCCGAGAGCATCACCGCGTCGGCGCCTTCGGCCACGGCGTTGGCCACATCAGTCACCTCGGCACGGGTCGGTGCCGGGGAGAAGCGCATCGATTCGAGCATCTGCGTCGCGACCACCACCGGCCGGCCCAGCTGGCGGCAGGTGCGTACGATGTTGCGCTGGATGCGCGGCACATTTTCTGCCGGCACTTCGACACCCAGGTCGCCACGCGCCACCATGATGGCGTCACACAGCCGCGCGATTTCTCGCAGGTGCTGCACGGCTGACGGCTTTTCGATCTTGGCCATGAGGAAGGCGCGGCCGTCGATCAACTCGCGGGCTTCGTGAATGTCCTGCGGGCGCTGGACGAACGACAGCGCCACCCAGTCGACGCCCAGCTCCAGGCCGAAGGCCAGGTCACGGCGGTCCTTTTCGGTCAGCGGGCTCAGTTCGAGTACCGCTTCGGGCACATTGACGCCCTTGCGATCGGACAACTCACCGCCAGCGACCACCCGGGTGTCGATGGCATCGGCGTGCTTGGCAATAACCGTCAGCCGTAGCCGCCCGTCATCGACCAGCAGGCTCATGCCCGGCTGCAGCGCATCGATGATTTCCGGATGCGGCAGGTTGACCCGCGTGCTGTCGCCCGGTGTCGGGTCAAGGTCAAGGCGCAAGGTCTGACCGCGTGTGAGGTTTACCTTGCCTTCGGCAAAGCGACCGACGCGCAGCTTCGGGCCTTGCAGATCCATGAGAATGCCGATCGGCTGATTCAGCTGGCGTTCGACCTCCCGAATCCAGGCAAAGCGCTCGGCATGGTCGGTATGCTCGCCGTGGCTGAAGTTGAGACGGAACAGGTTGACGCCGTTCTCCACCAGCTCGCGTACATCATCGATGCTGCGGGTGGCAGGGCCCAGGGTGGCGAGGATCTTGACCTTTTTATCGGGTGTCATGGCAGGCTCTATCGGCAGTTGTTTTTATGAGGCGCACCAGCAGACGCGTGTAACAGGCGCGTGTAGCAGACGCGTGTAGCAGTCGCCCTAGCGGGACGGCGGCAGGATCAGAATGGCGCGGAAATCGTTGACGTTGGTTCGCGTCGGGCCGGTCATCAGCAGGGCGTCGAGCGCCTGGAAATAGCCGTAGCCGTTGTTGTTGGCCAGTTCGTCGGCGGCACTGAGCCCCAACGCTTCGGCGCGGGTGAAGCTGTCCGGTGTCATCAGCGCGCCAGCGTTATCTTCCGAACCGTCGATACCGTCGGTATCGCCAGCGAGCGCGTAAACGTTGGGAAGGCCTTGCAGATTTTCCGTGAGGCTCAGGAGAAACTCGGCGTTGCGCCCGCCACGGCCATTGCCGCGCACGGTGACGGTGGTTTCGCCGCCGGAAAGAATCACGCAGGGCGGGGCGATCGGTTGGCCGTGCAGCACGACCTGACGGGCGATGCCGCCATGGACCTTGGCCACTTCGCGCGCTTCGCCTTCCAGATCGCCAAGTATCAGCGGCGTGATGCCTGCTGCTCGCGCTTTATCGGCCGCCGCGTCGAGGGACTGCTGGGGCTTGGCGATCAACTGGAAATGGCTGCGTGACAGGCACGGGTCGTCCGCCTTGACGGTTTCCGAACGCGGATCTTCCAGCCAGGCACGCACGTTCGCGGGAATCTCGATGTTGTAGCGCGCCAGGATCGCCAGCGCTTCGGCCGAGGTGGTCGGGTCGGCCACGGTCGGGCCCGAGGCGATCACCGTGGCCTCGTCACCGGGTACGTCGGAAATCGCATAGGTGTAGACGCTGGCTGGCCAGCAGGCCTTGGCCAAACGCCCGCCCTTGATCGCCGAGAGGTGCTTGCGCACGCAGTTCATCTCGCCGATATGCGCGCCGGAGCGCAGCAGGGCCTTGTTGATCGCCTGCTTGTCGGCCAGGCTGATGCCTTCGGCCGGCAGCGCCAGCAGGGATGAGCCGCCGCCAGAGAGCAGGAAGATCACGCGGTCGCTTTCCTCTAGGTTGCTGACCATTTCCAGCACGCGACGGGCGACGCGTTCACCGGCATCGTCCGGCACCGGATGCGCGGCTTCGACCACTTCGATCTTGCGGCAGTCGGCACCGTGGCCGTAGCGCGTCACCACCAGGCCGGAGAGCTCGCCTTCCCATGCCGCTTCGATGGATTCGGCCATGGCGGCAGCCGCTTTGCCGGCGCCGATGACGATGGCCCGACCGCTGCGGTCTGCCGGCAAATGGTCGGCCAACACCTGGCGTGGATGGGCGGCATCGATGGCGGCGGTGAACAGGTCGCGCAGGAAGGCTTGCGGGTCGAGGTTCATGTACAACTCCATCTATTAGGTCAGGTGCCCGATTCCAGACCTTAGGGCTCGGTTATGCAAGCACAAAAGGCAAGCCCTAAGGTTTGGAATCGACCCGCCCGGCAGTCAGGCCGTGACTCCTCGTGCCGAGCAGGTCGAAAGGGGTGCCGCCCGAGGGCAGCGGTTGGATTACAGATGCACAGGGCTGAGGTTGTGGGGGACGCTGTGATTCCGGCCCCATGCAACTCCAATCCAACCCTTTGAGCATCGCTGGGCCAATCGTTGCGGTTCCCACCACCTGGTCTGTCTGTCCCTGAAGGTGGGGCCGCTTGCTCGGCGCAGCGTGCTCGAAGCTTTTCAATTCTTGCGGATCGGGAAGTCGCTTGTACGTCCGTAGGATGGTTGAAACCCATCGACGATGAACGTACGGTCCTGACCCACTCGCACCGCTTGATGGGCCGTCAACTACACGCCCGACCCACCCCGCGATGCGCTACCGCCTGGGAACTCAGTCCTTACGGATCGAGAAGTTGGCCATGTGCTCCAGGCCCTTGATCAGCGCTGAGTGGTCCCAGCCGCTACCGCCGATCGCCGCACAGGTGCTGAACACCTGTTGTGCGTTGGCGGTGTTGGGCAAGTTCAGGCCCAGCTCGCGGGCGCCGGCCAAAGCCAGGTTCAGGTCCTTCTGGTGCAGGCTGATGCGGAAGCCCGGATCGAAGGTGCCCTTGATCATGCGCTCGCCGTGTACTTCGAGGATCTTCGATCCGGCGAAGCCACCCATCAGCGCCTCACGCACCTTGGCCGGGTCGGCGCCATTCTTCGCCGCGAACAGCAGGGCCTCACTCACCGCCTGGATGTTCAGCGCGACGATGATCTGGTTGGCGACCTTGGCCGTCTGGCCGTCACCATTGCTACCGACCAGGGTGATGTTCTTGCCCATCGCCTGGAACAGCGGCAGGGCGCGGGCAAAGCTCTCTTCGCTGCCGCCGACCATGATCGACAGGCTTCCGGCCTTGGCGCCGACTTCACCGCCGGAGACCGGCGCGTCGAGGTAGCGCGCACCGGTAGCGTCGATCTTCTCGGCGAACGCCTTGGTGGCGCTGGGAGAGATCGAACTCATGTCGATCACCAGCTTGTTTGGGCCGACGCCTTCGGCGATGCCGTTCTCGCGGAACAGCACGTCTTCGACCTGTGGCGTATCCGGCACCATGACGATGATGAATTCGGCTTCTTGAGCCACTTCCTTGGGGTTGGCCAAGGCGACGGCGCCGCCTTCCAGCAGTGCGGCTGGAGCCTTGTCGTGATGCTCGGACAGGAAGATGTCGTGACCGGCTTTCTGCAGGTTCTGAGCCATGGGCAGGCCCATGATGCCGGTGCCGATAAATCCGATTTTAGCCATGATGTTTCTCCTCAAATTCGTTTGTGTCGCTGAAAAACTACCTGCGTTGGCAATACTTGGTTGAAGGCGGCCTGGGTCGCCAGCCCGGTCAGAATGTCCATTTAGAAACTAAACTCGCCCGCGAGCCCGGTCCGCTTCTTCGGCATTCTTCGCCTCGTCTTGCCTGCCTCGCTTACGTTTTTTCACTGTTTATTAGATCGCGTTATGCGCCTTCAGCCAGCCGAGGCCGGCTGCGGTGGTGGTGGCCGGCTTGTATTCGCAGCCGACCCAACCCTGGTAGCCGATGCGGTCCAGGTGCTCGAACAGGAAGCGATAGTTGATCTCGCCGGTGCCCGGCTCGTTACGGCCGGGGTTGTCGGCGAGCTGCACGTGGTTGATCGCCGCGAGGTTGGTCTCGATGGTCCGCGCCAGGTCACCTTCCATGATCTGCATGTGGTAGATGTCGTATTGCAGATAGAGGTTGGTGCTGCCGACCTTGTCGCGAATCTCCAACGCCTGCGAGGTGTTGTTGAGGAAGAAGCGCGGGATGTCGCGGGTGTTGATCATTTCCATGACCAGGCGGATGCCTTCGGCTTCGAGCTTCTTCGCCGCGTAGCGCAGGTTCTCGATGAAGGTCATCTCCAGCTTGCCGATGTCGGCACCCTTAGGCGCAATGCCGGCCAGGCAGTTGACCTGGGTGTTGCCCAAGACCTTGGCGTATGCAATCGCCTGGTCGACGCCGGTGCGGAATTCCTCGACTCGCTCGGGATCGCAGGCGACGCCACGGTCACCGTTGGCCCAATCACCGGCTGGCAGGTTGAACAGCACCTGGGCCAGGCCGTTGGCATCCAGGCGTGCCTTGATCTCCTCGGCTGGGTAGTCGTAGGGGAACAGGTACTCGACACCGCTGAAGCCAGCTTCGGCAGCGGCGGCGAAGCGGTCGAGGAAGTCCATCTCGGTGAAGAGCATGGACAGGTTGGCGGCAAAGCGGGGCATATGATCTTCCTTCTGTCTGTAGGGACATCCCCGATCGGGCTGGAGGCTACTGCTCGTGATGCTTCCATCCCGTCGGGATATGCGTTGTGGATGCGCTTCGCGACATCCAAACGGTTCGGTTACTGCTTTTCGTAGGAGCCAGCTTGCCGGCGATCAGCAGGACATGGCGCTCGGGCTCGTTCGTATCAATCCAGCAACGCGACCGCGGTCGGTGCGTCTTCGCGGCCTTCGGCCAGCGGCTCGAATTCGTTGATGGCGTCGATCTCGGTGCCCATGGCGATATTGGTCACGCGCTCGAGAATCACCTCGATCACCACCGGCACCTGGTGCTCGGCCATCCAGGCCTGGGCCTGTTCGATGGCGGGGCGCAGGTCTTCCTGGCGGAATACGCGGATCGCCTTGCAACCCAGGCCCTCGACCACCGCGACGTGGTCGACGCCGTAGCCTTCCATGCCGCTCTGGTCGGCATTGATGTTCTCGAAGCCCAGCTGTACGCAGTAATCCATCTCGAACCCGCGCTGCGCCTGGCGGATCAGCCCGAGGTACGCGTTGTTCACCAGGATGTGGATGTAGGGCAGCTTGAACTGCGCACCCACGGCCAGCTCCTCGATCATGAACTGGAAGTCGTAGTCGCCCGAGAGCGCGACAACCTTGCGGGTCGGGTCCGCGGCAACCACACCGAGCGCTGCCGGAATGGTCCAGCCGAGCGGGCCGGCCTGACCACAGTTGATCCAGTGACGCGGCTTGTAAACGTGCAGGAACTGCGCGGCAGCGATCTGCGACAGGCCGATGGTGCTGACGTAGCAGGCGTCGCGGCCAAACGCGTTGTTCATGCACTGGTACACGCGCTGCGGCTTCATCGGCACGCTGTCGAAGTGCGTCTTGCGCAGCATCGTGCGCTTGCGCTCCATGCAGTCGGCGGCCCAGGCGTTGCGGTCCGGCAATTTACCGGCGGCCTTGCGTTCCTTGGCGACCTCGACGAACAACTTCAGCGCAGCGCCGGCGTCGGAAGTGATGCCGAAGTCCGGCGAGAACACCCGGCCAATCTGGGTCGGCTCGATGTCTACGTGTACGAATTTGCGATCCTTGGTGTAGACGTCGACCGAACCGGTGTGGCGGTTGGCCCAGCGGTTGCCGATGCCGAGCACGAAGTCCGAGGCCAGCATGTTGGCGTTGCCGTAGCGGTGGCTGGTCTGCAGCCCGCACATCCCGGCCATCAGCGCATGGTCGTCAGGGATCGAGCCCCAGCCCATCAAGGTCGGGATAACTGGCACGCCAACGGTTTCGGCGAACTCCACCAGCAGCGCTTCGGCACCAGCGTTGTAGATACCGCCGCCGGCGACGATCAGCGGGCGCTCGGCGGCGCAGAGCATGTCGATGGCTTTCTCGATCTGCTTGCGTGTGGCGGCCGGTTTGTAGACCGAGAGCGGCTCGTAGGTGTCGACGTCGAACTCGATCTCGGCCATCTGCACGTCGAACGGTAGGTCGATCAAAACCGGACCAGGACGGCCGGAACGCATGACGTGGAAGGCCTGCTGGAACACGCGCGGTACCAGCGCCGGTTCACGCACGGTCACGGCCCACTTGGTCACCGGCTTGGCGATGGATTCGATGTCCACGGCCTGGAAGTCTTCCTTGTACAACCGTGCGCGTGGCGCCTGACCGGTGATGCAGAGGATCGGTATCGAGTCGGCCCAGGCCGAGTAAAGGCCGGTGATCATGTCGGTACCGGCCGGGCCCGAGGTGCCGATGCACACGCCGATGTTGCCGGCCTTGGTGCGGGTGTAACCCTCGGCCATGTGCGAAGCGCCTTCGACGTGGCGAGCCAGAATGTGACGGATGCTGCCGTCGGCACGCATGGCGGAATACAACGGATTGATCGCCGCACCGGGGATGCCGAAGGCGGTATCAATCCCTTCCTTGCGTAACACCGCTACGGCGGCATCGATTGCTCTCATTCGGGCCATGGGTCGTGTCCTCTTCGGTAACTCGATAGTTTTTATACGTGGCCCAAGGATGAAGGGCTGGCCGGAACGAGGGAATTGGCCGAAACTTCAGTTCTGTCGATATCAGGAGTATCGAATGGATCGCTACACAACCTTGCACAGCTTCGTGCTGGTCGCTGAAAACGGCAGCTTTGCAGCCGCTGCGCTGAAGGAAGGTGTGACGCCGGTGGTCATGGGTCGCCGACTCGATGCGCTGGAGCGGCACCTGGGTGTCAAGCTGATGCATCGCTCCACGCGGGGGCTGGCATTGACCGATCTGGGCGAGCAATACCTGGAGCGCGCCCGCGGGTTGCTCAAGGATTTCGATGAGGCCGATGCCAGCATCGCCAAGGACCGCACCTCGGTGCGCGGCCACCTGGTGATCTCAGCGCCCGCAGCCTTCGGTCGCAAACACATCGGCCCGCACGCGCCGGCCTTCCAGGCCCGCTTCCCGGACCTGCAGCTGTCGTTTAACTTCACCGACAGCGTGGTGGACCTGGTGCGCCACGGGTACGACATGGGTATCCGCATCGGCGAGGTGACCGACCCCAACTACGTGGCGGTCAAGCTGTTCCCCAATCGGCGGGTGGTCTGTGGTGCGCCGGACTACTTCGAGCGCCAGGGCGTACCTCGCGTGCTCGAAGACCTGGCGCGACACAACTGCCTGGCGTTCAACCTGCAGGGCGGGCAGCAGCGAGGCTGGACCTTCCTGCGCGACGGCAAGCAGGTGGCGGTGCGGGTGGATGGCAACCTCGACTGCAACGATGGCGAACTGCTCTTCGACTGGGTCAAGCAGGGGCTGGGCATCGGTTGGCGCTCGACCTGGGAAATCCAGGCCGAGCTCAAGCGCGGTGAGCTGGTGACCGTGCTCGATGAGTACGCATTGCCGGCCTATGACATTCAGGCGGTGTATCCACAGCAGCGTTATCTGCCGGCCAAAGTGCGCTTCTTCATCGATTATCTGAAGCAGGTCTACAACGCACCGGGCTACTGGGAGACCCGCTGAGCTGAATGATGCTCCGCGCTGTCTACCGGCCTCGTCTGTGGGAGCGGTCTTGACCGCGATGATCCGAACGTCAACCACACCGCTATAGCGAGCTGCGAAGCCATTCGCGGTCGAGACCGCTCCCACGAGTGCGCCCGAATCGTCGAACTGCGCCACGCCACCGTGAGTCACAACAAATGTCATGTATCGGCGCGAGGCTACCCGTGGACTCCCTGAAAATCGCCACTTTCAACATCAACGGCATCCGTGCGCGTCGGGCAAACCTGCTCGAATGGCTGGAGCGCGAACAGCCGGACGTAGTCTGCTTGCAGGAGCTGAAAGCGCAGGACGCCGATTTCCCCATCGACGACATCCGCGCGGCCGGTTACGGCGCTATCTGGCAGGGGCAGAAGTCATGGAATGGTGTGGCGATCCTGGCCAAAGGCGACGACCCGCTGGAGATCCGCCGCGGTTTGCCGGGTGATCCGGACGACACCCACAGTCGCTATCTGGAAGCCGCTGCTCATGGCGTGATCATCGCCTGCCTCTACTTGCCCAACGGCAACCCTCAGCCAGGGCCGAAGTTCGATTACAAGCTAAGCTGGTTTGAACGCTTCATCGAACATGCGGCCGGGTTGTTTGCCAATGGCCACCCGGTCGTGCTGGCGGGGGACTACAACGTCGTGCCCACCGACGAAGACATCTACAACCCGAAATCCTGGCGGAAAGATGCCCTGCTACAGCCGGAAAGCCGCGAATGCTTCGAGCGACTGCTGGCCCAGGGCTGGACCGATGCGCTGCGCGCCAAGTACCCGGACGAACGCATCTATACCTTCTGGGATTACTTTCGCCAGCATTGGCAGAAGAACTCAGGGTTGCGCATCGACCACCTGTTGCTGAGCACCGATCTCGCGCCGCGACTGGTCGATGCCGGGGTGGATCGCTGGGTGCGTGACCAGGAACATGCCAGCGACCATGCGCCGACGTGGATAACCCTTCGCGCCGAAGCCGGGCAGGAAAAGTCGGAAAAGCCGGCCAAGCGCAGCAAGGCCGATAACACCACCAAGTAACATCGATGATGCCGGTACGCTTTTGCGCCGATCGTCGGCGAAAATACAGCGTTCAGTTTTATAACAGTAACATCCGTTCAAGTTTGTTCGGTCAGGCGCGGCTTCTGGCGCCGTAGGTTTGTTCAGCACGGCAAAGCATGGCGGTCGTGGTGGGGGAGGGAATCCATGTCTGACGATGTGAAGCCACATCAAGCTGACCGTTTTACGGTGATCGATGATCCAGTATCGATCCTGCTGCGCCTCGAGGGAAGCGACCTTTCGCTCAGTGAGATGCTCACCGAGGCGCTTCATGCGGTGCGCACGCATCTGGGCATGGATGTAGCCTTCATCAGCGAGTTTCGCGGCGGAAGCCGGGTGTTTCGCTACCTTGACGGCAATTTTGTGCCACTGCAGCTTGCAATTGGCGGCTCCGATCCGCTGGAAGACAGCTACTGTCAGCGCGTTCTGGACGGGCGTCTGCCGGAGCTGATCCAGGATGCAGCGTTGCTGCCCGAAGCGCTGACCATGCCGGTAACCAAAGCCCTGCCGGTCGGTGCCCACCTCAGTGTGCCGCTGCGCTTCAGTGATGGTCGCCTATACGGTACGTTCTGCTGCTTCAGTACGACCAGCGACGGCACCCTCAACGAGCGCGATCTGAACACCCTGAGATTATTCGCAGCATTCGCCGGGCGGCTGCTCGAGCGCCATGCGATCCGCGAGTTGCACTGCGCTGAAATCCATAGCCGGATCAGCTCGGTGTTGGAAGAGCGGGCGTATTCGGTGGTTTACCAACCGATCGTGCATTTGCTCGAAAACCGGATCGTCGGATACGAGGCCTTGGCCCGGTTCAGCGCAACGCCTGCGCGAACGCCCGATTTATGGTTCGCTGAGGCGGCATCAGTTAGCCTGCAAGCTGAACTGGAAATCGCCTTGATCGAGGAGGCGCTCAAGGGGCTCGTCTTTCTGCCGGAGCAGACCTACATGTCGCTGAATGTCTCGCCGACGACTGTGCTCACGGGGTCGCTCGCAGCGGCGCTGGCGCACCAGCCGCTAGGCCGGTTGATCCTCGAGATTACCGAGCATGTGTCCATCAGCGACTACGAAGTCGTCGCCAGCGTCCTCGAACCGCTTCGCAAGCAAGGGCTGCGACTGGCAGTTGATGACGCGGGGGCGGGTTTTGCCAGCTTCCGCCACATCCTCAAGCTCAAGCCGGATGTGATCAAGCTGGACGGCAGCCTGATCCGCAACATCGATAGCAGTACCGAGTGCCGTGCCCTGGCCGCAGCACTGATTCGCTTTGCCGAAGAGACGGGCAGCAAGGTCGTGGCTGAATGCATCGAGACTGAAGCGGAGTTGTCCGTACTGCGCGAACTCAAGGTAAACAAGGCGCAGGGCTTCCTGCTTGGTCGCCCGGCCCCCATTACCACACCGGTTTCCAGCGCGTTCGATGGGTCGTCCATCGCTCGTTAAGGCGTGTTCTGGCGCCGCTCAGGGCTCCCCCCGCCAACCGCCGCCGAGCACTTGGTACAGGGTGGTACGCTGCACGCCCAGAGCGGCGTCGAGCGAGGGAGCAACAGTCGAGCCTGTCTGGCTGGCAGCGACGGTTTCGATCGGACGGAAGCCTTGGGCGACCGGTGCCGAACACTCGAAAACCACCTGCCCACCTCAGGCATGCCCGGCGGCTTAGTTACCCCGGTAGGTCGAGAAACCGTACGGGCTGAGCAACAACGGGATGTGGTAATGCGGCACGGTGCCGTCCACCTCGAAGATCACCGGGACCTCCGGGAAGAAGCTCGCCGTGTCGTGCGCCTTGAACCAGTCACCGGTTTTGAAGGTGACGCGGTAGGTGCCTTTTTCCAGTGCCTTGTCTTGTGGGTACAGCGCCGTAATGCGGCCCTGCTGGTTGGTGACGCCATCGTTCAGCGCAGCCCACTGCTTGCCGTTTTGCTTCTCCAGCGTGACCTTCACGTCAGGCGACGGCAGGCCGTCGTTGAGGTTGAGGACGTGTACGCTGAGCGGGTTGTCGGCCGCCATGGCGAGGCTGGACAGGCTGGCGAGGACGAGGCTGGCGCAAAGGGTTTTCAAAGAAGTCATGGGTGTTTCTCCGATCAGGATTTGGAAGGCAGCAGTTGAGCGATCGCCTGGGTGGCGCAGGCTTCGTCGGTTTCGGCGCCGCCAGCACCGGCTACGCCGATGGCACCGATCACCTCGTCGCCGACGCGCAGCGGGACACCGCCGCCAAGCAGCAGCAGTTCATCGAAGGTGTTGAGATTGGCGGCGTCCGGGTTGTTACGTGCACGCTCACCGAACAAGCGGGTTGGCGTCTTGCTCGACAGCGCGGTGTAGGCCTTGCGCTGTGCGGCGATGGTGTTGTGCGGCCCGACATTGTCATCACGCTGTAGCGCGACAAGGTTGCCGCCGCGATCGACCACCGCCACTGCGGCGGTACGGCCGTCGGCATGGCAGGCCGCCATGGTCGAGTCGAGCAGGGCGTTGGCCAGTTGTAGCGATACGTTCTGCTGGCTGACAGGTTGCGGTGTGGCGGCCAGCGCCTGGGCACTGGCAAGCGCCAGGCCGAGCAGGGACAGGGGAACAATGCGCATCGGTTTCTCCTCAATGGGCTCCGTGGAGCAGGTGGCGCCATCCTGTGCTGGCGGCTCCGTCAAACCCATTGCCGGCGGATTACGTATTTGTAATGGGATAAACGCTCTGGCCGGCCTAGCCTATGCGCTTCGCCCGGGAGGTACAGATGCGCATACTGGTGGTGGAAGACGAATTCAAGACAGCCGACTACCTGCGCAAGGGCTTGAGCGAATCCGGCTATCTGGTGGAGGTCGCGCTCAATGGTCTGGACGGCCAGCACCTGATTCAGGAGAGCGAGTTCGACCTGATCATTCTCGACGTCATGCTGCCCGGCATCGACGGCTGGCAGCTGTTGCAAATCGTGCGGCGCAATGCGCAGACGCCGGTGCTTTTTCTCACCGCACGCGATGCCGTGGAGGATCGGGTCAAGGGCCTCGAACTCGGCGCTGATGATTACCTGGTGAAGCCGTTTTCCTATGCCGAGCTGCTGGCGCGGGTGCGCACCTTGCTGCGTCGCGGGCCGCCGCGCGAGGTCGAGCATTTCAGGGTGGCCGATCTGGAGCTGGACCTGCTGCGCCGTCGCGTCAGCCGCAACGGCGAGCGGCTGACGCTGACCAACAAGGAGTTCGCGCTGCTGCATCTGCTGCTCAGCCGCGAAGGCGAGGTGCTGTCGCGAGCGCAGATCGCTTCGCAGGTCTGGCAGATGAATTTCGACAGCGACACCAATGTGGTGGATGTCGCCATTCGCCGTCTGCGCGCCAAAGTGGACGACCCCTACCAGCCCAAGCTGATCCATACCGTACGCGGCATGGGTTACCTGCTGGAGGCACCGGAATGAGCCTGATGCCAAGTTCGCTGAGCCTGCGGCTGGCGCTGATGTTCGCGCTGGTCAGCACGGCGCTGCTGGGCGCAATCGGGTTTTATCTGTACCAGTCACTGGAGCGCGAGATCGCCTGGCGCGACGATCAGGCCTTGCTGGGTCGGCTGGAGCGCATGCGAGCCCTGCTCGATGACAGCGATAGCATCGAGGCATTGCGCGAGCGGCCCCAGCTCTACGCCAACATGCTCGGCAATCGGGACAACCTGCTCTGGGTGCTGGGAGAGAGCGGCCAGCCGCTGATCGAGATCAATCCCGTTCAGTTGGCGATCCCGCAGCTGCCGCTCGAGGCGCAGCCGCAACTCGATGACCTTGGCGACCAGGCGCGCCTGGCCTGGGTGCACGTCGAGCGGGCGGAGGGCGGGCTGACGCTGATTGCCGGAAGATTGCTGGCCGAGCGCGAGCAGATGCTGGCGGCGTACCGCCTGAAACTCTGGCTGGCGCTGGTAGCCGGCGCGCTGCTGGCGTTTCTCTTGGGTTGGCTGGTGAGCGAGCGTGGGCTACGGCCGGTGCGTCAGCTGACCCGCCGAGCGCTGGCGATCGACGTCCAGCACCTGCACCTGCGAATCGACGATTGCGCCGAGTTGAGCGAGCTGCGGGCCTTGAGCGATGCACTGAACCAGATGCTGGCGCGGCTGGAGGCGGGTTTCACCCAGCTGTCGCGGTTCTCCGAGGACCTGGCGCACGAGATGCGCACCCCGCTGAGCAACCTCATGGGCCAGACCCAACAGGCGCTGCGTCGGGTGCGTTCGCTGGAGGACTACCAGAGTCTTCTGGCGTCCAACCAGGAGGAGTACGAGCGCTTGGCGCGCATGATCAACAACATGCTGTTCCTTGCGCGTACCGAGCAGGCAAACGAACGGGTCGGCCTGCAGGAGATCGACCTGGCCGAAGCGGTGGAGCAGCTCGGCGACTATTTTGAAGGCATTGCCGAAGAGCACGGCATGCGCCTGCAGAATGAGGCAACCGGCAAGTTGCGGGCCGACCCCGAGCTGCTGCGCCGGGCGCTGGCCAACCTGATTGCCAATGCGCTGCGCTACGGCGAGGCGGGCACGACCGTAACCGTGGCCAGCCAATGCACGGGCGATCGAATCGTGATCAGCGTCGCCAACAAGGGCCCGGCGATTCCTCCGGAGCACCTGCCGCGCCTGTTCGACCGCTTTTATCGCTGCGATCCGTCCCGTGCCGAGCCGGGCGACTCCGGCGGGCTGGGACTGGCCATAGTGCGCTCGATCATGCAGCTGCATGGCGGCGAGGTGCGGGTGACAAGCGACGCGACAGGCACCTGCTTCAGCTTGTCCTTTCCTCGTTGAGCGCGGCTTCCACCGGGCGTCCCGGCTGAACCTTTGTCGAAATGGCACAGTCGACTTAACAGGTTGGCCGTGTTTGTTCCGGCCCGTTCAGAAGCCATCAGGAGGACTGTTCATGGATACCAAAGACACCATTTCCGTACTCAACGATCTCATCGAAACCAGCAAGGACGGCGAGAAGGGTTTTCGCGAATGCGCCGAGGACCTGAAGAATCCGCAGCTGAAAACCACCATGAACCAGCGTGCCCAGGATTGCGCCACGGCGGCCGCCGAACTGCAGCAACTGGTGCGCACCCTGGGTGGCGACCCCGAGACCAGCACCAGCACCGCTGGCGATATGCACCGCCGTTGGGTCGACCTGAAGGCGATGGTCACCGGCAAGGATGACGAAGCCATCCTCAACGAGTGCGAGCGTGGCGAAGATGTCGCCCTCAAGAGCTACCGCAAGGCGCTGGAAAAAGACCTGCCGACGGACGTGCGTTCAGTCGTGGAGCGGCAGATGCAGGGCGTGCAGCGCAACCATGATCAGGTCAAAGCACTGCGCGACGCCGAACGCGCCCGCAGCTGATCGAGCAATGTGCGAAGAGCGCCCGCCCTAGCGCCGGCGTTTTTTTGCGGAGAAATTGGTGCGAGCCGCGGCTTCCTAGCAAACGGGTTCCGCCGTGCTGATGAACGGTTCGTACTGGTAGAGTTGCTCGGCGGACATGGGGCGGCTGAAGTGGTAGCCCTGAGCGATGTCGCAACCGGCCAGCTTCAGGTAAACCAGCTGATCGCGCGTTTCCACGCCCTCGGCCACGACAGTCAGGCCCAGGCGCTTTGCCAGGGTGATGGTAGAAGAAACGATTGGGTTGTCGTCGTAGCTATTGGAAAGAGGCGCGATCAACGCACGGTCGATCTTCAGCGTGCTGAGCGGCATCGAATGCAGGTGCGCGAAACCCGCATAGCCTTTTCCGAAGTCGTCGAGGCTGATATTCAACCCGGCCACTCGCAGCCGTTCGAGATGCTCGACCGCCATCCCTTCATCATCCAGCACCACCGTTTCGGTGATCTCCAGCTCGAATTGCCAGGCCTCAATGCCGCGCTTCGCCAGCTCGCTTAGCAGGCGTTCGCTGAAATCGGCTTGGCGCAGCTGTATGGCTGAGACGTTGACCGCCAGACGCGATGAGCGCCCTTGCACCCGCCAATGCTTGAGCTCTTCGAGGGCGAGACGTATCACCTCCCAGCCGAGCGCGACGATGAACCCGCTGCGCTCTGCCAACGGGATGAAGCGATCCGGGTAGAGCAGGCCGAACTGAGGGTGCTCCCAGCGCACCAGCGCCTCATAGCCGGTGACCTGCATCGAATCCAGCTGGATTTGCGGCTGGTAATGCAGGATGAATTGCCGCTCGCTCAACGCGGCGACCAACGATTGCTCCAGGGAGAACTCATTGATATCTGTAAGGTTCAGCGAGGGGTCGAAGAACCGGTATTGGCCGCGACCGCCCTGCTTGGCCGAATACATCGCGGCATCAGCGCAGCGGATCAGGCCATCGACCTCCTGCCCGTCGCGTGGGCAGATGCTGACACCGATGCTCGGGCTGGTGTTGACCTCGTGCTCATCGAGGGCATAGACGGCGGTGAGCTTGTTCACCAGATCGCGCACCCAGCTATCGATCTGCTCCTCGCTGCGGTCGCCTGCGAGCAACACCACGAACTCATCACCGCCGAACCGTGCCGCCTGATCGCCGGGTTCCAGCGCGCGGCTTACCCGTCCCGCCACGGCCTGTAAAAGCAGATCCCCGACCTTGTGCCCCAGTGAGTCGTTGATCGATTTGAAGCGGTCCATGTCGATAAACAGGATTGCCATCAGCCGACGCTGACTGCGCTGCCGGGCCAGGGTTTCGGCGCAGATATCCATGAATTGCCGGCGGTTGTGCAGGCCGCTCAGATGATCGGTCGCGGCCGCATGGCTACTGCGCCGATGCTCGTCCTCCAGTCGGCTGATTCGCTCCTGGTTGACTCGATACGCCTGCTCCAGCACGTAAAAAGCCTCGTGGTGTTTGTGCAGCAGCCGCATCATCCAGACCATTGCTCCGAGGATGGCCAGCGTCATGCCGAGGTTCATCCATCGCTGGCGGCTGAACCTGTGTTGTTGTGCATCGAGGATTTCATCGATCTGCTGGCTGACCACCGCCTCCCTTCGAGACGCCTGTTCGTTGTGCCAATGTTGCCCCCATATGAATGCCAGCGTGGCTATACAGATCGATAGCAGCAGCACCTGCGGAAACTTGGGGGAGGACAGGAACCGTCGAATCACGGCGGGGCACTCAATAATGCAGTGATGGCAAAATATCATCACCGTGTTTCATGCCGATGACAGCAGGCAATGGTGGCCTGCCGCTGTTGCTTGGCATGCGAGTCGCTGGCACACGGGTCGTCCGCAAACAAAATTCGCCTCGCTCAGGCAACAGCAGATGAACTGCTAAGCTGTTTCATCCGTTTTCCGGAGCCGGCTGCCCATGAACTCCTTCATTTCCCCATCGAGCGACGAGACCAGCGCCCAGCGTGCCGAGCTGGCGCGGCTGGTCGAAGCTGTCGTCAACGGCGACGGCATGCATTCGACCGCCATCGAGCCGCTGCATCTGATCCGCAGCGCAAAGCCTGGCGAGATGACCTACGGGCTGCACAAGCCGGCGCTCTGCGTCATCGTGCAGGGCGGCAAGGAAGTGCGCCTGGCTGACGAGCTGTATCGCTACGACCCGCTGCACTATCTGGTGGTGTCGGTGACGCTGCCCGTTGCCGGCTGCGTGATCCGGGCGTCCAGCGATGAGCCCTACATCTGTATTCGGCTGGACATCGACCCGACGCTGATTGCCGGGCTGGTCGCAGACGTCAGCCCCGAGCCTGCACCCGAAGAGACCGCGGGACGTGGCGTCTATCTGGACCGTATCGATGCGCCGCTGCTGGATGCCACGCTACGGCTGGTGCGCCTGCTGAGCAATCCGAAGGATATTCCGGTCCTGGCGCCGTTGGCGTTGCGCGAGATTTTCTACCGACTGCTTTGCGGGCCGCAGGGCCATCATCTGCAGGCGGTGGCGCTGCAGGGGAGCCAGTCGCACCGGGTCAACGATGCCATTGAATGGCTCAATCGCAACTATGTCGAGCCGCTGCGCATCGAGGAGCTGGCGCGACGGGTCAATCTCAGCAGCTCCAGCCTGCATCACCGTTTCAAGGCGCTGACCGCGATGAGTCCATTGCAGTACCAGAAGCAGCTGCGCCTGCAGGAAGCCCGCCGTTTGCTGGTGGCCGAAGGGTTGGAGGTGTCGGCGGCGGGTTATCGGGTCGGCTACGAGAGCCCATCCCAATTCAGCCGCGAATACAGCCGCTTGTTCGGCGCCTCCCCGGTCAAGGACCTGGCCCGGTTGCGCTGCAGCGCCTGAGCTCAGCGCGCCGAGTCATGCCCTCTGACGGGCTTGATCTCGAAGGCAATCGACCAGTTGTAGAGCGGGTAGGGCTTGCCCACCAGCGCTTCAATATTGGCTTCATCCGGCATGCCTTCGTCGGGCAGGTATTCGTAATTGGCGTCCGCGACGGCGGGGTCGCTGTCATGCAGTTCGCCGGCGCCGCCTGTTGCATGGCTGGCGTAGAGGATCGTCGGGATGCCCGCCAGATCACGGCCTGCGACCAGACGCAACACGGTATCGGCGGCGGCTTCAATGTTTTCCACCGGCACCTTGCCTTTGTCATCGGTGATGACGAAGCCGTAGTTCTCGATCATCTGCGCCTTGTGCCCAAGATAGGGCTCGCTGAAGGCCAGCGGGGGATGCGGGACGTGGAAGTCCATCAGGATTTCCCGGCCCTCGACCGTGGCGTGCAGCGGTGACAGTGGTTGCCAGCCACGCTGCTCGACCACCACCTGATGGAACACCTTGCCGAGCATCTGGCCGAACCAGCGGTAGCCGTTGGCCGACAGGTGCGTGCCTTTGTCGACGTAGGGGTAGACCGGGCCGGCGAGGTACCAGTTGGGTTCTTCCTGCGCCAGTTCCGACTGCGCAAGGCCGATGTCCAGGCTGCCATCGACGACCGAGGTTTTGGCGTCGGTCTGGTAGCTGATGAATGCCGGCATCCGCTTCTGGCCGATGGCCTTGGCGGTGTCTTCGTACAGGTCGTTGCGCAACTGACGCAGCCTCTTCTTGTATGTGGCTTTGTCGTTGACGCCGCCCTGGACCTCGGCGTAGTCGTATTCGCCTTGCAGCCAGAACAGTGCGCTGAGGCTGTAGCTGGCATCATCGGCCAGCGCGACCTGACGGGCCTGATCCATAGCCTGGAGTACGCGCCTGTATTCGTTGGTGCCGCCCACCTTGGACAGCTGTGCGATGGAGCGACCCGAGGTCGCGGCATTGCTGGCGACGAGCAAATGTTCTGGGTCGGCCTTGATGCCTTTGTTCTCTAGATAGAGCCGTCGGGCCATGTTCAATGCGCCGACTTCCACCGACTCGCCTTCTTCCTGCGCCTGTTTTTCCAGCTTCGCGACGGCCTCGGCATCGAGCAGAACCTTCGGATCTCGTTTGAGCTGCACCACCGCCCTGAGCGGCTTGAACACCGCGTCGCCGACCGGGACGAAGCGATCCCCGCTGAAGGTCGCCGAGCGCGTCGAGTCGCCCAGCATGAGGTTGTCGTAGCCCGGCCGCTTCGACAGCGCGGGCCAGCCCTCGGCAGCCGATGCCAGCGATTGGCCGAAAGTGATGACGTGGTTGTACTTGGCTTCGAGTGCAGGCGGCTGGCTTTTGGGCTGTTCGATCATCTGTTGGCTCCAGCGCTTGTTCTGCGCATCGCGCGCGGCGATGGCCTGCTCGTCGGCATGGGCTAGCAGCGGGGCGCCTGAAAGCAGGAGGCCGGTGAAAGCGGCATAAACGATCGGATTTCTAGGGAGCAGGATGGCTCGGCGGGACTGGTTGGAAGCAAAGGGCATCGATCGGGTCCTTGTGATTGAAGCGCAAACGAGCGCGATGCAAGGGGAGGCGGGAGCCTGCGGCGTACCGTAAAGGCAGGGCTGGCGTTTCGACGATCTGGGAGGCGCTTAGTTCTGGACGGATGTGCAAGCCATCAAGGCGATACACGTCGCGAGCAGGGGGGCAGTGCGGATCAACAGGCTTTCGAAGCGACAAGCCGGTCGATGACCGGAATGCGCGTTCGGAGAGGACCAGTAACACGATTCGCGAGCAAGCGCTCCTACACCAGGCATGCTGCCGTCGACCGGGAAACGGTGTTCGTCCACGGCATGCGCGAAGGCAGAACGATCAGGCCTCGATGACTTCGACTGCGCTCTTGAGCGCCGCAGCCAGCTCTTCCAGCCGATAGGGTTTTGCCAACACCTGCACGCCTTCGGCTTCGGCCGATTGTTTGATCGCTTCGGCGTAACCACTGGTGAGCAGCACGGGCACGCCGAATTGACGCGCACGGATTTCGCGGGCCAGCTCCAAGCCGTTCATGCTGCCGGGCATCATCACGTCCGAGAACACCACATCGACCTCGCGCTCGTTGGCGAGCGCACCCAGCGCTGCCGCGGCGCTAGCGGCGTACGTCACTTCGTAGCCAAGATGTTCGAGCATTTCGCCGACCAGCGCCGAGACCTCGTCGTCATCATCTACCAACAGTACGTTGCCGGCCGACCGCCGGGCCGGTTCGTCCACCGGTGGCTGATCATTGGTGGGGCTCGGCAGGTTCACCGAGCGCGGCAGCAGCATCACGACGCTGGTGCCCTGGCCGCATTCGGAATCGATCCACACCGTGCCGCCGGATTGACGTGCGAAACCATAGACCTGCGCCAATCCGAGGCCCGAACCCTTGCCAATTTCCTTGGTGGTGAAAAACGGGTCGAAGACCCGGTTGCGAACGTTATCTGGTATGCCGACGCCCGAATCGATGACCGCCAGGCGGACGAAATCGCCCCTGCGTCCGAGCACTTGCTGATCGGGCGCGTTGCAAGCCTGCATAAGAATCGAGCCGCCCTCGGGCATGGCATCACGCGCATTGACCGCGAGGTTGAGGATGACCAGCTCAAGCTCGCCTGGATCCACTTCCACGGGCCAGAGATCGGGCGCGAACTCTTCCTTTACATGCACATCGCCGCGCAGGCTGCGGTCGAGCAGCTCGCGCATCTGGCTGATCCGCTGAGCCAGGTCGACAGCCTCGGGCGCCAGGGACTGCCGGCGGGAAAACGCGAGCAACTGCCGGGTCAGTGCCGAGCCGCGCTGGGCGGCTTGACGCATGCCATCCATGAGGCGCTTGCGACGGTCCGGATCGGCGCGACGGTCGAGCATGTCGAGCCCGCCGGAGATGACCATCAGCAGGTTGTTGAAGTCATGTGCGATGCCGCCGGTGAGCTGGCCGATGGCTTCGATCTTCTGCGTCTGCCGCAGGGTTTCTTCGATGCGCGCGCGCTCGGTCATCTGCGCGCGCAATTCGACGTTGGTGCGTTCC
>NZ_AGSX01000174.1 GCF_000235745.1 Stutzerimonas stutzeri SDM-LAC
GGGTTGCCCCAACTCCGAAGCGCATTCTGCTTGATGCTGGTAATTCTCCAATCACCGTCGATGCCCTCGAAGCCGAACTCATAACTGCCGCACGAGTGATAGAAGTCCTCGTCCGAGCCAGCAGGGTCAAAGCGAAGAATCAAATAATTGCACCGCGCACTGACAACATGCTCGTCTGCGCCTGGCGTAATCAAGAGGTTGGAAAAACTGTGGTGCTTGGCCAGCGTGTCTACAGCGTTCTGCCTGCGGCTGACAAAGTTCGGACCGGTCATCGTCGTCGGCTGCTCACGCCCCGAGGACGAGTAATCAATCGCGATTTGAGGCGCCAGACACTCAGCCATGGCAGGCCAATCTCGGATATCGAAGGTCAAGAAGAACCGGCAGAGTACATCGTTGATCTGCATGAAAACGGCTGGGTCTACTGTTTTCAAAGTACGCTCCTATGGCGATGTCAGCGCTCGAATGATCAAAGCATCACGTGACGATCCAGGCGAAAGCCGCACGCATCAGTGGCGTCACTTCGACTGCAGCAGCCGACCGTGCGACCGATCACTCAAACATGATGAGGAAAGCCTGCACTTCAGGCCCCGGCTGGCCTCTCGCTTACGGCTTCAGAAAAGCCGAGGTGCTGCTGATGGACTTTCCCTGCGCAGCGAGTACACCGACGGCCTTCTCAGCGAAACCCAACCCCGCGATCTTAGACGGGTCATGGGCGCTGTCGATGCGGTCAATGCGAAGTAGGGCCGAAATACGATCAGATCAGCGCATATCCATCGCGAATGATTGGGACATGCAAAGGGAAATGATGAGCCGTCGTTCTACGACGAGGACGGGCAGTTGTCGAGGGTGAAATGCCGGTAAAACGGTCCAAGGAGAAAAGCCCTGCATCTGCAGGGTTTTTGGTATCTGGAGCGGGCGAAGGGAATCGAACCCTCGTCATGAGCTTGGGAAGCTCAGGTAATGCCATTATACGACGCCCGCGATGGGTGCCTTTGTACCAGAAGGCCGCATGGAATTGAAGCGGACACGGGACTTTTCGGCGAAAGGCTCAGATCTGGGCGATCTCGCTGTCGGTCAGGCTGCGGTATTGGCCGGGTGCGAGTGTGGGGTCGAGCCTGAGCGGGCCCATGCGTTCGCGGTGCAGGGCGGTGACCTTGTTGCGGAAGTGGCCGAACATGCGCTTGACCTGGTGGTAGCGGCCTTCGTGCAGCGTCAGGTGTGCCTGGCGTGGGCCCAGTAGTTCGAGTTGCGCGGGCAGGGTGGTGAGGTTCTCGAAGCGGAAGTAGAGTCCTCTGGCGAAGTGCTCGATGCAGATGGGGTCAATCGGGTCTTCGGTCTCCACGAGATAGGTTTTGCCCAGCAGGCTTTCCGGCTGGGTGAGGCGGCGGGACCAGAGGCCGTCGTTGGTGATGATCATCAGCCCGGTGGTATTGAAGTCCAGCCGGCCGGCGATGTGTAGTTCTTCCTTGTCCGGTTCGTTCAGCAGGTCCAGCACCGTGGGGTGTTGCGGATCGGCGGTGGCGCTGACGCAGCCGGCGGGTTTGTTGAGCATAAAAAAGCGTGCGGGCTTGCCGGCTTGCAGCACCTGGCCGTCCAGGTCAATACAGTCGAACACACGGATGTCATGAGTGCCGTCGCAGATCGTCTTGCCATTCACCAAGACGCGGCCAGACGCCAACAACAGACGCGCCTGGCGGTGGCTGCAGTGAGGCAGATTGGCGAGGAAGCGGTCGAGGCGCATCAGGCTTTGGTGGGCAATTCACCGCGTGCGCAACGCGAGCAGATGCAGGCCTTGTTCTGTGCGTCTCTGGGAATTCGTTCGCGGGCTTCGGGGGCAATCTCGGCCGTGAAGCACCAGCACGCCTGCGTCGCGGTCGCTGGGTTGCTGAGACTGCATTGGTTGGGTTCGCCACAGATCGGACATTTATGGGTATCGGTCATAACCGGCTCCGGGTAGTGGCAGCGCTTGATGCGGTGAGGCAGTCGGAATTCGAAAAAGACGCCCGGCATTGCGCCGGGCCTCTGGTGCTTCGTTGTCACTTGACGCGTTGGCCGGGTTTGGCACCGCTGTCCGGGCTGAGCAGGTAGATCTCTTCGCCGCCTGGGCCGGCAGCCAGCACCATCCCTTCGGAGACGCCGAACTTCATCTTGCGTGCGGCCAGGTTGGCGACGTATAGGGTCAGGCGACCTTCCAGCTTGCTGGGGTCCGGGTAGGCGCTCTTGATGCCGGAGAAGACGTTGCGCTTGGCATCGCCGATATCCAGGGTCAGGCGCAGCAGCTTGTCGGCGCCTTCGACGAACTCGCACTTCTCGATTAGTGCGATACGCAGGTCCACGGCGGCAAAGGCATCGAAGGCGATTTCGGCGGCGATGGGCTCCTTCGTCAGCTCGCCATTGCCAGTCGGCGCGGCGGTTTCGGTGGCGGCGAGGTCTTCCTTAGATGATTCGATCATGGCTTCGATTTTCGCAGGCTCGATTCGGGTCAATAGTGGGGTGAACGCATTCAGCTCGTGATTGGCGAGCAACGTTTGCAGATCGGCCCAGGCCAGCGGCTCGACGTTGAGGAAGCGCTCGGCGTCGGTGGCCAGGTTCGGCAGCACCGGCTTCAAGAAGATCACCAGTTGGCGGAACAGGTTGATGCCGGTGGCGCAGATCGCCTGGACTTCATCCTGCATGCCTTCCTGTTTGTTCAGTGCCCAGGGCGCTTTGTCGGCAATCCAGGCGTTGGCGCGGTCGGCCAGGGCCATGATTTCGCGCATGGCGCGGGCAAAATCGCGGCTCTCGTAGGCGTCGGCAATAGACGGTGCGGCGCTCTGGAAGGCATCAGTCAGTTTCGGCGCGGCATTGCGGTCGACCATCACGCCGCCGTTGCCCTTGTGGATGAAGCCTGCGCAGCGGCTGGCGATGTTGACGACCTTGCCGACCAGGTCGGAATTGACCTTCTGTACGAAGTCTTCGAGGTTCAGGTCCAGGTCATCCACGCCACGGCCGAGTTTGGCCGCGTAGTAGTAGCGCAGGTATTCCGGGTTTAGGTGCTGCAGGTAGGTGCGCGCCTTGATAAAGGTGCCGCGTGACTTGGACATCTTCTGCCCGTTCACCGTCAGGTAGCCGTGCACCGCGACGGCGGTGGGCTTGCGGTAGCCGGCGCCTTCGAGCATGGCGGGCCAGAACAGGGTGTGGAAGTTGATGATGTCCTTGCCGATGAAGTGGTACAGCTCGGCGCTGGAGTCTTTTTTCCAGAACGTATCGAAATCCAGCTCCGGACGGCGGGCGCAGAGGTTCTTGAAGCTGGCCATGTAGCCGATCGGTGCATCCAGCCAGACGTAGAAATACTTGCCGGGCTCATCCGGGATTTCGAAACCGAAGTAGGGCGCGTCGCGGGAGATGTCCCACTCGTGCAGGCCGCCGTCGAGCCATTCGGCGATCTTGTTGGCGACGGAATCCTGCAGGCTGCCGCTGCGGGTCCACTCTTTGAGCATTGCCTCGAAGTCGGGCAGCTTGAAGAAGAAGTGTTTGGAGTCGCGCAGCACCGGCGTGGCGCCCGAGATGGCCGAGCGCGGATTCTTCAGCTCGGTAGGCTCGTAAGTGGCGCCGCATTTTTCGCAGTTGTCGCCGTATTGATCTTCGGCGGCGCACTTCGGGCAGGTGCCCTTGATGAAGCGGTCGGCGAGGAACATGCCCTTTTCAGGGTCGAAATACTGGGTGACCGAGCGCGTGGCGATATGGCCGGCGTCGCGCAGCTTGGTGTAGATCAGGCTCGACAGCTCGCGGTTTTCTTCCGAGTGGGTCGAATGGAAGTTGTCGAAGTCGACCAGGAAGTCGGCGAAGTCGGCGCTGTGTTCGGCTTGCACATTGGCTATCAGCTGCTCGGGCGTGATGCCTTCTTTCTCGGCGCGCAGCATGATGGCCGAGCCGTGCGCATCGTCGGCGCAGACGTAGATGCACTGGTTGCCGCGCAGCTTCTGGAACCGCACCCACATGTCCGTCTGGATGTACTCGAGCATGTGGCCAAGGTGAATCGAACCGTTGGCGTAGGGCAGGGCACTGGTGACGAGGATCTGGCGGGCTTCGGACATGGGGAAAATCTGCAGTCGAGGTTGCGAAGTGAGTCGGCCACTATAAAGGTCATGCAGTTTTTTTTCATCCGCACTGGAACGGGCGGCACGGGTCGAATATCGCGTGCCGCACCACGTTGATGCGCTTGATGAGCCATATGTCGGCACGAGGTAAGATGTCAGTCTGTTTTACTAGGTTTTCTTGGGAGAAGTCATGACCGTCACACGCGAAGCTGTCGAAGCCGTTCTGCGTCAGTACACCGACCCTAACTTGAATCAGGACCCGGTAAGCGCCGGTTGCGTGCGTTCTATCGAGATCCAGGGGGATCGCGTCAGCGTGCAGATTGAGCTGGGCTATGCAGCCGCGCTGTTTCGCAGCGGCTGGGCGCAAATGCTGGCGATGGCTGTCGAGCAGCTTGATGGTGTGACGCGTGCGGACGTTCAGGTCGATTGCGTGATCCGCTCGCACAAGGCGCAGGATCAGCTGCCGGCTCTTTCTAACGTGAAAAACATCATTGCCGTTGCCTCCGGCAAGGGCGGCGTCGGCAAGTCCACTACCGCAGCTAATCTGGCGCTGGCGCTCGCGCGTGAAGGGGCGCGGGTGGGAGTGTTGGACGCTGATATCTACGGGCCGAGCCAGGGCATCATGTTCGGCATTCCAGAAGGCACGCGGCCGCAGATCCGTGACGGCAAGGCTTTTATTCCGCTCGAAGCGCACGGCGTTCAGATCATGTCGATGGCCTTTCTGGCCGATGACAAGACGCCGATGGTCTGGCGTGGCCCGATGGTCTCCGGCGCCTTGCTGCAATTGATCACCCAGACCGCCTGGAATGATCTCGACTATCTCGTCGTGGACATGCCGCCGGGCACCGGCGACATCCAGTTGACTCTGGCACAGAAGGTGCCGGTGGTGGGGGCGGTCATCGTCACCACGCCGCAGGACTTGGCATTACTGGATGCGAAAAAGGGTGTGGAGATGTTCCGCAAGGTGAACATTCCCGTGCTGGGCGTCGTGGAGAACATGGCCATCCATATCTGCTCGAACTGTGGCCATGCCGAGCACCTGTTCGGGGAAGGCGGCGGTGAGAAACTGGCTGCTCAATACAACGTCGAGTTGCTGGCGTCGTTGCCGCTATCGATGGCGATCCGCACCCAGGCCGATGCAGGCAAGCCGACGACTATTGCCGACCCGGAGAGTCAGATCGCCATGATCTACCAGCAAATGGCCCGCAGTGTTGGGGCACGGATTTCCCAGAGCGGGCAGATTATTGCGCAGTCGATGCCGAACATCAGTGTCTCCGACGACTGATCGACGGGTGGCGATTTCGACCATAAGTGGCATGCGTTGCGCAATCGTGGGAGCGGTCTCGACCGCGAATGGCTTCGCGACGTGTTGTGGCAGCATGGTTCGACGGTTTGGGTCGCTTCGCGGTCAAGACCGCCGCTCCCACGGACGAGGCCAGTAGGTAGCGCAACGGCGCCTAGCGTACGTCATCATCCGTCGGGGCAACTCAACAGCAAGTGACTTGCAGTGTGCAATCGTGGGAGCGGTCTCGACCGCGAATGGCTTCGCGACATGCTATGGCAGCATGGTTCGACGGTTTGGGTCGTTTCGCGGTCAAGACCGCTCCCACGGACGCAACCGGTGGATAGCGCAACGGCACCTGGCGTACGGCATCACCAGCGCGAGCAGTTTCGATCGTGGGTGGCTTGCGATGTGCAATCGTGGGAGCGGTCTCGACCGCGAATGGCTTCGCGGCGCGCTGTGGCAGCATGGTTCGACGGTTTGGGTCGCTTCGCGGTCAAGACCGCTCCCACAGATGAAACCGGTGGATAGCGCAACTGCGCCCGCGGACAAAGTCAGCGGTGCATCTTTTTAGCTTAATGTGAGCCAGAGGCCCGGTCTCTCGCTCGGCCTTGCTGAAACTGCAGCAAATTGCAGGCATAAAAAAGCCCCGCCGAAGCGGGGCTTTTTCAGCAGAGAAGCTTCAGGTTAGATAACCTGAACTTCCTCAGCTTGCATGCCCTTCTGGCCGCGAGTAGCGACGAAGGAAACTTGCTGGCCTTCTTTCAGGCTCTTGAAACCGTCGCCTTGGATGGCGCGGAAGTGTACGAAAAGGTCGTCACCGGATTGCGGAGTGATGAAGCCGAAGCCTTTCTCATCGTTGAACCACTTAACGGTACCGGTTTGGCGATTGGACATTTGAAATGTCTCCTTGAACAAGGTGTAGAGATAATTTGAACGGGCAAATACCCCGAACGGTGACTGTGTGCAAGGAGTTAGGAGTCGTAGCAATGATCGGATCGAAATCTAAACATGTAGCGATTCACGGTGACACATGCAGCAGCAGCCAATGAAAGATACTCTATTTCTGTCGCAATGCGAGCATTATTTTCAGTTTCCGACTGAGGCGTCAGCGATGCGACACATAGAGCCGGTTCGGGGCCTTTGAACCGGTCCATGTGCTCGGTAAGATGCACGCCTTTATCTACCACCATCAGCAAATCAGGACGCCCGCCATGAGCATCAAATCGGACAAGTGGATTCGCCGGATGGCCCAGGAGCACGGCATGATCGAACCCTACGTGGAGCGCCAGGTGCGGGCCGAGGGCAGCGAGCGCCTGATTTCCTACGGCGTGTCCAGCTATGGCTACGACGTGCGCTGCGCCGACGAATTCAAGATATTCACCAACATCAATTCGGCGATCGTCGATCCGAAGAACTTCGACGAGAAAAGCTTCGTCGACGTCAAAAGTGACGTCTGCATCATCCCGCCGAACTCTTTCGCATTGGCGCGCACGGTCGAGTACTTCCGGATTCCGCGTAACGTGCTGACCATCTGTCTGGGCAAGAGCACCTATGCTCGCTGCGGGATCATCGTCAATGTCACGCCACTCGAACCCGAGTGGGAAGGCCACGTGACGCTGGAGTTCTCCAATACCACTACGTTGCCAGCGAAGATCTACGCCAATGAAGGCGTGGCGCAAATGCTGTTCCTGGAATCGGACGAAGAGTGCGAAACCTCTTACCTGGATCGCGGTGGCAAGTATCAGGGCCAGCGCGGCGTGACCTTGCCAAAGGCCTGATGGGCTTCACGGTTGTGCGGCCACTCAAGCGGGTCGCGGCGACCAGCGTCGCATAGCCACGTCCCGATTCTTGAGTATCCCGCTGCAAAGGGGCGCATCATGCGGCCTCTGTATCACTGTTTTACGTCGCATTGAGGTTGGGCTGTGACCCGGCAGGCAAAGCTTTCTTGCCGGGTCGTTCGAACCCGCGTTGTTCGGCTGCCGCTGTTCTTCTGTTTCGCTTGGACAAAAAAATGCCCGCATGAATGCGGGCATTTTTTTTGTTGCTTGGGCCACGGGGCGGCAGGCCGCCCTATCAAGCAGGCTGCGGCTTAGCCAGCGAAGTTCTTCGCGACGAAGTCCCAGTTGACCACATTCCAGAACGCTTCGACGAACTTCGGACGGGCATTACGGTAGTCGATGTAGTAGGCGTGTTCCCAGACGTCGCAAGTCAGCAGCGGCTTGTCCCCAGCGGTCATCGGGTTGCCGGCGCCAATGGTGCTGGCCAGGCCGACGCTACCGTCAGACTTCTTCACCAGCCAGGCCCATCCGGAGCCGAAGGTCCCGATGGCGGTCTTGGTGAACTCTTCCTTGAACTTGTCGAAGGAACCGAAGGTGGCGTTGATGGCATCAGCCAGCCCGCCAGTCGGCTGGCCGCCGGCGTTCGGCGCCATGCAGTTCCAGAAGAAGGTGTGATTCCAGACCTGAGCGGCATTGTTGAAGATGCCACCGGAAGAGGTCTTGATGATGGTTTCCAGATCCTTGCCTTCGAACTCGGTGCCCGGAACCAGATTGTTCAGGTTGGTCACGTAGGCCTGGTGATGCTTGCCATGGTGATACTCGAAAGTTTCGGCGGAAATGTGCGGCTCGAGGGCGTTCTTTTCAAACGGAAGCGGCGGCAATTCGAAAGCCATGGTGTATCTCCTGCTCAGGTGTCGAGAATAGATGCGGCTCGGAAGGAGGCAGTCTGCGCCGGTGACCAGCGCCTCGCGGAACGGAGAAAACTACTGCACTGATGTTCGTCCGTTTACGCCTGTCTTTCCCTTCGCTCGCTACATGCGTTCGCATTCTTCGGCCGATCACGGGCGGCCGTAATGGCGGGCTGAAACGTTCCACTCCATGCCCGCGGACCAAGGATCATAGCACTCAGCCTGTGGCAAAACCACGCATCAACTGTGTGGGAAAGCCGGGGCCAGGGCCTCGTAACCGAGGTCTGACGCAGGGTGTGAGGTTGCCTTAGGCCCTCTGCGTGGACCTCCGATTGCGATGGTCGTTCCTTAGCGTTCTTTAGCCCAGGACAGCAAGTTGCGCGGCTACCGTAAACATCATGGTTGCCACACCCAGGTCGATCAGCCGCCAGGTCAGTGGCCGTGCCAGCCACGGTGCGAGCCAGGCGCCCCCCAGTGCGAGGATTAGAAACCATAGGGTCGAGGCGCTCGCAGCGCCCAGCGTATAGGCCCCTGGCTCGGGTTGCTGTGCTCCGAGTGAGCCAATCAGCAAGACCGTATCAAGATAGACGTGCGGGTTCAGCAATGTGACGGCCAGTGCGGCGAGCAACACGCTCTGCAGCGAGCGCGGGCCGCGCTGGGCGTTCTCCAGCAGGGCTTGTGGACGCGCGGCGCGGCGCAACGCGATGGCGCCATAGAACAGCAGGAACAGCACGCCACCCCATCGCGTGATTTGTAGCAGTAACGGATTCTCCGCCAGTACTGCGGCGAGACCAAAGACGCCGACGCTGACCAGCAGAATGTCACAGAGGATGCACAGCGCGGCGACCGGCAGATGGTGCTCACGGCGCAGGCTCTGCGCCAGGACGAAAGCATTCTGCGCACCGATGGCGATGATCAGCCCGGCGGTGATGAGCAGCCCGTTGAAGTAGCTCTGCCACATGATGCTTTGCCTGTGTCGTCAAGAGGTGCTCGCAGTCTCGGGGCTGTTGCTCTATAAGAAAAACGAAATTCAGTAATGCCTCATAAGGAAATCGAATGTTCGATTACAAATTGCTGGTCGCTTTGGCAGCGGTGGTTGAACAAGCCGGATTTGATCGCGCTGCGCAGTCGTTGGGGCTGTCGCAGTCGGCCGTGTCGCAGCGCATCAAGCTGCTCGAGGCTCGGTTGGGGCAGCCGGTGCTTTTACGCGCTTCGCCACCCCAGCCAACTGAGGTTGGCCGGCGTTTGCTTAACCACGTGCAGCAAGTGCGTCTGCTCGAACGTGATTTGCAGGGGCAGGTTCCGGCGCTGAACGAGAGCCAACTGCCGGAGCGACTGCGCATCGCGCTGAACTCCGACAGCCTGGCTACCTGGTGGCCGGGTGCAGTCGCAGCTTTTTGCACGGGTCATGGCGTGGTGCTCGATCACGTACTGGAGGATCAGGATGTCGGGCTCAAGCGGATGCGCGTGGGGGAGGTTGCTGCATGCGTATGTGCAGTCGAACGGCCTTTGGCGGGTGCGCGCAGTGAATTTCTCGGTGCCATGCGCTACCGCGCGCTTGCCAGTCCCGCCTACGTTGCCCGGCACCTCAAGCCGGGCGCGCCAGTCGAGGCCTTATTGAAAGCCCCGGCGATCGTATTCGGCCCAGATGACCAGTTGCAGCATCGCTATCTCGCAGCGCTAGGTCTGAAAGGGGCGTTCAGCCATCATCTGTGTCCCTCGTCGGAAGGTTTCGTCCGGCTGCTGCAAAGCGATCTGGGTTGGGGGCTGGTGCCTGAACTGCAGGTCAGCGCGGAATTGGCGAGCGGGGCGCTGATTGACGTTTATCCCGGCGAACCGATTGATGTGCCGCTGTATTGGCATCATTGGCGCAATGGCGGTGAGTTGCTCGGCGAGCTCACACGGCAGCTGTCACGCTCGGCCAGGCAATGGTTGATCCATTAAGGCGGGCTAGCCAAGAAGCTGTTCCGCTGGCATCACTGAGCTGCAGGCGTACCATTTGCCGTTCGGGTCGACTTCTGTCGATGTGCAACCCTGTAGGAAGCCCAGCTGGCTGGACCCGGTTCTGGAATACCGTTTTCCCAACATGGCAAAGTGATGCGTAGATAACTTTCCCCTCCTGTCGGGTGGCACGGTCTCGAATCGCCTCGGCGCGAGACGCCTGTTCCAAGTGCAGGTTCTGGGAACACGTGATGGCGCTGAAGACCCCCTGCTGAATCGTTATACTGCGCGCTGTCTCTCGCTTCGCGCCATTAAAGGTATCCCATGCGCAACGATGCTCACGACGAACTGGACAACATACCCAGCCTGACCGCCGGACGTGATCGCGATCCGTACCCAGCGCCCGAGCTCGAGCCGATCGGCAAGCCGACGGATAGCGCCTCCGACGGTACGCGGCCACGCCAGAAACGCCGTGCCGCCAGCACCGCACCGCTGTGGTTCCTGATTGTGGTGCTGTTCGGCTTGCTGATCGCATTGGGTTGGTGGGGCCTGAAGCAAGTATCCAGGCTCGAGGCGCAGCTGGTGGCCACACAAGAAAGTTTTGCACGCATCAGCGAAGACGCGACCGGCCGGCTGCAGGATATCTCCGGCAAGATCGTGGCGACCGAATCCAGCGTCACCACCGAAGGCGAGGCCTTGAAGCTGCGCATCAAGCAGCTTGAAAAGCAGGTGCTGGACCTGGCTGAGCAACAGCGGGCCATCACTACCCAGCAGCAGAGTCTGACTGGCAAGCAGGGCAATCAGGACAAGCGCCTGGCCGAACAGGGCAGCCAGATCGAGCGAATCGCCACTGACGTACAAGGGCATCAGTCTACGACTGCAGCGCTCGCCGATACCGTTAAAAAGGTTGCAAGTGAACAGGCCGCGCTCACGTCCTCGATGTCGGGGCTGAAGGGTTCGCTGGACGAGCTGGGCAAGCTGTCTGGTCGAATTGACGGGCTGAGCAAGGACGTCGCAGCGTTGAAACAGCGGGGCGATGCCAGCCAGGCGATCAGTCGCTTGGAGCAGGATGTGCTGATTTTGCGCAGCGAGCTGGATAACCGGCCTGCCGCTACGCCAGGTGTAGTGACGTCTGAGTTCGACGCGTTTAGAGCCCAGATGACCCGCAACATCAACACGCTGCAGGGGCAGATTGCCAACCTCCAGCAACAGATTGACCAGCGCTAGGCAAACCTTGATAAAAAAAGCCGCTGCGTATGTTACGCAGCGGCCCGGCGAATCAGCCAAACGAGGAGTAGCGGTTTACAAGTCCAGCGCCAGGGATAATCCGACTCCCTGGTTGCGGTTGTCGTTGCCCTGATAGTTGTAGTTGGCTCGGACGCTGAGGCCTGTCGTCAGCTGGTGCGCAATGCCGATACTGAAGCGGGTCTGGTCGCCCGTCGGGGTCGCACCCGGCAGCTCAAAGCTGTTAGTCGGCACGCTGTTCAGCGACATACGCAGATCTTCGCGCTGCTCATCCTCGCGCTCGACCTCGCGGGCGACCTCGCCAAACAGCCGAGTGCGCTCCGACACCGTATACGTACCAAATAGGCCAACCGACAAGCGAAGTGATTCCAGCTCCTGGTCTTCGTAGCTCAACGCGGTCGAGCTGGCGCCTTGCTCGCTATAACCGTCGACGTCGACTTTCTGATAGCTGGCACCGATGAACGGGCCGAACTCTAGTGGATCGCCCATCTGCATCAGGTTGAATCCGGTCTTGGCGGACACGCCCCAGATCATGCCTTCAGTACTGCCTTTTTCTGAGCGTTCCGCTACGCCGAGGGAAAAGGTGCGGTCCAGTGAGTCGTAATCGAGGTAGCCCGCGCTGGCATTGAGGTCAGCGAAAAACCGGTCCTGTTGATAGCTGGCAAACGCGCTCGCCAGATAGCTGCGCATATCGTAGTCCGAGTCCCCTGCACCGAGGCTGAGGGAGTTCTGCGCCAGGCCCAGGCTGAGGCCCGCCAGCCAGTGCTCGCTGACACGGTTGCTCGTGCCGATCGCCAGGGCCGGACTATCCCCATCGCCGCCTCCGAAACCGTCGTACTCGGGACGGTTGTAACCCCCTTGAACGAAGGTTCGCCAACCGCCAACTGCCTGCCAATTGCCACGCTGGGCCGCGAGTTCGTTGTCGAGCAACTGGAGGTGATTGCGCAGCGCCGAACGCCCCATCTCGGGCAGCAGCGATACCTCTGCCGGTGCTGAAAGAATCGAATAGATATAGTCAGCGCTTATCTGGTGGACTGCGGTGGTTGGATGGACCGCATCGTTAAACAACAAACGGCTCGGATCCGGGTTTGCGGTACCCAGGCCATAAGTCGGATCGAGCGGACAATTGCCACCATCAAAGCAGACCGCGGTCTGGTTGATGGTGGGATCGAATCCGTAGCGAGCGAGATCGGCGCGGACTTCCGACAGCAACAGGCGATTGTTCAGCAGGACGTAGTTGCCGCCCTGCGCCTGAAGCCCGGCGGCGAGCTCAGCGTTAAAGCTGTCGCTCAGGTCGTTCAAAACGTTACCGAAGCCCGGCTGGCTGTTACCCAATGGCGTGTCACCTACATCCGGTAGGTCGGAGATGACGATATAGCGCGCGCCGGCTGCCTGCAGCGCTCCGACGGCTGCGACCATATTTCCAGCGGCTTGCGCCATGGTCACAGGGTTGGTTTGAAGCTGAAAAATATCGTTGGCGCCACCGTTGAGGTAGTACAGGCCATTCGGGTCGACCTGTGGATTTTCTACCAGATAACCAGGCCGACTGCGTGTCAGTCCGCCTCCGGCGTTGACGGTTGAAGTACCGATGAGCGAGTCAAGGATCTGATCCGTACGGTAACCACCTACGGCGTAGTTGGTACCGTCTGGATTGCCCGTCAGAAGGCGCGGCAGGATCGGGGTCGATGGCAGCGACTGAAGGCCCAGGCGGTTGGCGAGTACTTGGGTAACAACCTGTCCCGCATACTCGGTGTTGTTGGCCAAGTAGGTCGGCCCAGTGCGGTTGGTAAAGCGCAGGCCGCCTGTTGGGTTGCCCGATAAAAGAGGACTGCCGATGTCCGGAAAGTTGCCAGCATCGCTCAGTGAGTCGCCGAAGTTGACAAATTGGCTGTACGGGCTGGTGTCCGCATTAGCTGGGACGGATACTCCCGCCAGCAGTATGGCGAGGGCGAGGGGCTTTAAAGCGCTCTGCACTGGATAATCTCCTTATTGTTCTTGTTTGGCAGCCGAAGCCGTCGCCCCGGCCCTAGCCAAACTAGTCGCCCATCGAGGGAGACATAAGCGCTCTAAAGCGTCATTCGGCGGAGTAGAGACTTGTCGCTCGAATGGATTACTGGCGCGACGAGGCCCTCAATAAGCGTTGTTACAATTTTTTTATGACGATAGCGCTGTAGACCGGTTAGCGCAGGCCGCTAACGAGAGAGGCACCAAAGCCGCATGAAACATGAGGATTCCGCCAGGCTATTTTTTGCTCACGGCTTCGGGTGCGAAGTAAGCGTCGGCAAAGTCCATCGGTGGCGTGATGGCGATTATGGCTAAGTGCTACTATTCGGCGCGGCTGGCACGAGGACGTGCGTGACCGCTCCAATGCTCCATTCGGGTGACTATAAAAATGCCGTCCTTGATCGATCTGCTGTCGAGCCGCCTGGCTACACTGTTGCCCAGCGAACTCAAGTCCAATGAGTTCATGAAGCTGGTCATTCCGCACCGCCATTCCATGCTGATGAGCCAGCGCCGCGCGACGCTGATCGTCAACCGGGTCAGGCTGTTTGCGTTTCTCTTTGCGGTGCTGACGCCGCTGTGGGGAATCATCGACATGATGGTCTTCACCTACCCGCTCTGGCTCGGACTGGCAACTTTTCGCCTGCTTGCCTGCGCGGCCTTCGCCTGCCTGCTGCTGTTCTATCGACCCAGCGGCAACCTGTTTGATGCGTATCGGGCCGTTGCGCTGCTGTTTGCCATCCCCACCGTGTTTTACATCGCTTCGCATACGCTGCTTGGGGGTTATCAGCTCACCCAGATTTCGGCAATGGTCGCCACCGGGTATGCGTTCCTGCCCTTCGTGCTGGTAGCCGGGCTGGCCATATTCCCGCTGACCTTGTTAGAGAATCTGGTCATGGCATCCGTTCTGCTTCTTGCGCACGCGGTGGCGGGTTATCTGTCATGGACAACGCTCAACTGGCCGTCCTACGCGGGCGGGTTCTGGTTGCTGATATTGATCGCCGGGGTCAGCTCGCTGGCGAGCCTCAGTCAGTTGGCGTTCATGATCGCGTTGGTACGCCAAGCGATCCGCGACCCGCTTACCGGTGTTTTTTCGCGCGGTAGCGGGCAGGAGATCCTGAAGCTGCAATGGGACACCGCCCGCCGTCACGACACCGGTCTCGCCGTCGCCTTCATCGATCTCGACCACTTCAAGCAGATCAACGATACCTTCGGCCACGAAGCCGGCGACCTGGTTTTGCGCGAGTGTACCGAGCAGATGCTGGCTAGCCTGCGCAGCACCGATACCTTGCTGCGCTGGGGGGGCGAGGAGTTTGTTGTGATCATGCCTGACACCGACCGCGAACAGGCTCGCTTGGCGCTTACTCGCATGGTCAGGGGTGGCCTTGGAGCGCGACCTGATGGCAGCGTTCTCACCGCCAGTATGGGTTTGGCTGAGCGTTGCGCTGACTTCGCCGAAGACGCGGAGGAACTGCTGGACCTGGCCGACAAGCGGATGTACCTGGCTAAGACATCCGGGCGCAACCGCCTGTGTTTCGAAACGGCTGCTGACGCGGCATCCGAAACGCCTCTGTCAGCCGCCTGAGCGGGATCAGCGATTCACCCCAAATACGTGCTTGAGATAGCTGATGAAAGCTTCGTCACGGCACATGGTCTTGCCCGGTGAGTCGGAGATTTTAGCCACCGGTTGACCGTTGCAGCTGGTCATCTTGATCACCATGTTGGTCGGCTCGACGCCGGGTATGTCGCAGGTCAATTGAGTGCCGATGCCATAACTGGTGTTGCTGCGCCCGGCAAGCGCGCGATAGATGCCAAGTGCCTTCGGCAAATCCAGTCCGTCGGAAAACACCAGTTGCCGGGTCATTGGGTCGATGCCCAGCCGTTCATAGTGAGCAATCGCCTTTTCAGCCCATTCGACCGGGTCGCCCGAGTCATGTCGCAGCCCGTCGAACAGCTTCGCCAGATACAGATCGAAATCTGCAGTGAAGGCGTCCATGGTGATGCAGTCGGTGATGGCAATGCCCAGCGCGCCGCGGTATTCACGCGCCCAGCAGTCCAAAGCCGCGCTTTGGCTGTCGATCAGCCTGGGCCCGAGTTGCTGATGGGCCATGATCCACTCATGCGCCATGGTGCCCATGGGTTTGAGGTTCAGGCAGCGCGCCAGATGCACATTGCTGGTGCCAACGAAGTGACCCGGAAACGCCTCGCTCAGCCGTTTGACCACAGCGGCCTGGACGCCAAACGAGAAGCGTCGGCGGGTGCCGAAGTCCGCCAGCTTGAAGCCGGCCAGCTCGGCGGGTGTGGCCTCGTCACGCAGCCATTGCAGCTTCGCATCCAGTCGATCGGTGGCCTGCTCAAGTGTTACCTGGGGATAGCGTACGCGGTTACGCACTTCACTGATGATGGCCAGCAGCGGCACCTCGAAAAGGATCACATGCAACCAGGGGCCGCGCAGGTAGATCACCAGCTCGCCGTCATCAAGCTCCACCCGCACGTAGCGGGGATCAAAGCTAAACAGCCCGAGGAAGCGGATGAAATCTGGCTGCATGTAGGGAATGCGTTCGAGAAATGCCAGCTCATGCGGTTCGAATCGTAGCTCCGCCAGTGCCTCCAGTTGTTCACGGATTGCGCCTATATATGGCGCCAGGTCTTCATCAGATCGACTGCGGAAGGCCCACTCCACCTCTGCATTAGGGTAGTGATGCAGCACTGCCTGCATCATCGTCAGCTTGTAATAGTCGGTGTCGAGCAGGCTCTGGATGATTCGTTCGGAGAAGGCGCTGACACGCATGGGCTGCTTCCTGATTGCGGGGCGGGATCAGGCTCCGCCGATGCCTTCGATCACCTTACCGGTGCCACCGCAATTTTTACATTCCTGCGCATCGGTACGACCGCTGCCATGGCATATGGGGCAGATATTCTCACCGGTACCGGGAGTGCCGGGCGCTGCTTCGTCGCCGGGGTTTGTTGAAGAGGGGGTATTGTTCATTCGACACTTCCTCTGCTGTGTGTCTTTTATTTATAGACGCCAATAAACTTAAGCCAAACAGCCAGCTTAGTAGTGCCGGTTTATTGTCGTAGTAACGGTGCCGCCTAGACATTAGTTAACGACTGATAAAAGCTGCGGGCAATAAAAAGGGCAAAGATTTAACCTTTGCCCTGTTTGTGTCTATGTCTACATCAGCTGTTGCTGTTACGACCACCGCCATGGCTGTTCTGTCCGCCCTTGCGGCCGGCCTCGGAGGCCTTTTCACGGTCGTTGGCGAAGTTGCCGCCGCTGTTATGGCCGCCTTTTTTGCCTGCTTCAGACGCCTTTTCGCGGTCGTTTGCAAAGTTGCCAGGATTCTTGTTTGCCATCTCTCTCTCTCCTCAATGGACAAGACTTCTGCGGGGCTGAACAACTTCGTCAGCCTTCATGGTTTCAGAGCAGAGGAGCACGCCAGTAGTTTCCGCTATTTAACAAGCGGCGGACGAGTGGTTATATCTGGCGTGGATAAATGGCCAAGTGCAAGTACAACGGAACGGCAACTGCAGCTGAGGTTGTTTAACGGTCTAGAAGATTGCCGTCTGCTGCTTCACGTCAGGCCACCAACGCAAGTTGGCGCTGTGCCAGCAGCCGCATCACATAACCAATCTTCAGCGCAGTCGGTCCGAGGATCACCAAGGCATGGCTGGCCACCACCGCACCGAGCTGCAGATGGTCGTCGAATACATAAGCGCCGGCGATACCCAACAGAAGCAGTAGTACCCCCATTACCATCGACAGGTTGGCGAAAAACAGAAGGCGGTGCGAGTCGAATGGTTGCGTAAACATAAGAAACACCTCGTGTCGGTGATGCGAGAGGGCCGACCCGGGTCGGCCCGTTCGGGTTTACTCCAGCGCGCTTGCCGGTCCGAAGAACTCGTGGCGCATTTGTTGGGCCGGCACGCCGAGTGCGTGCAGTTGCCTGCGAATCGCGCCCATGAACGGCTTCGGACCGAGGAAATACGCATCCAGGTCGCGCTCGGCGGGTAACCAGGCGTCCAGCCGTGCTTCGGTCAGCAGGCCGATGGCGTCTGGTTGATGCTCATCGCCGCGATGCTCGTCGTAGCAATAAAAGCGCTTGAGCTGGGTGTGCTCTTCGGCGAGCCGGTCGATAGTCGCGCGGAAGGCGTGGACCTCGGCGTTGCGTGCGCAGTGGATGAAGTGGATCGGCCGGCTGGTGCCGATAGCCGCTTCGAGCATTGCCAGCGTCGGGGTGATGCCGACGCCGCCGCTGATCAGTACCAGCGGCTTGTCGCTGGGTTGCAGGATAAAGTCGCCAGCTGGCGCGAACAGCTCCAGCGTCTCGCCGGGTTGCATCTGGTGCAGCGCGTTAGAGGCCACACCGCCCGGTTCGCGTTTGACGCTGATCCGGTAGTCGCTGCCATTGCTTGCTGCGGAAAGCGAATAGTTGCGGCGGATCTCCTCACCATCGACCAGCAGGCGCAGACCAATGTACTGGCCCGGCTCATGCACGACCACTGGCTTGCCGTCTTCCGGCTCGAGGTAGAACGAAGTGATTTCCGCGCTCTCGGCCGCCTTGCGAGCGATCCGGAAACGCCGCGCCCCGCGCCAGCCACCGAGCGTCTCGGCTGTCTGGCGATAGAGCTGCTCCTCGCTGCCGATCAGGATGTCGGCGAGCTGGCCGTAAGCGGCACCCCACGCATCAATTACCGCATCAGTAGCGATCTCGGCGCCGAGGACTTCACGGATCGCTCGCAGCAGGCAGCTGCCAACAATCGGGTAGTGCTCTGGCAGAACCTGCAGCGCGACATGCTTGTTGACCACTTGCGAGACCAGCCCGCCGAGCTGATCGAGGCGATCGATGTGTTTGGCATACATCAGCACGCCATTGGCCAGTGCGCGCGGTTGGTCACCGCTGGCCTGATGCGCCTGGTTGAACAGCGGGCGAACTTCTGGGTGCTCGGCCAGCATCAATTTGTAGAAATGATCGGTGAGGGCTTCGCCGCCGCTCTCCAGCAACGGGACGGTGGCAGTGATAAGGGCACGGTGTTCGGCGCAAAGCATGAATAACTCCAGTTATTGGTAACACTGTCTCTGATTCGGCAGCGTGGCGACCACGCGACCCGGACAGGTACTGGAGTTGTTTCAATAATCGTTCCAGCTTGGAATTGACCATAATCAAGGGTTGCGGCGTATGCGCGGTTTTTTTAACCATGACTTCATGGGTTCATTGAACCGTTCTGGGTAGTTTTCACCCGCATGGCGTTGTCGATCAGTTGCCGAGCGAACCGTCATTAGCCGCCGCGTTCTATAGCTTCACTTACTGCTGAATAGAGGAGGCAACATGGAGAACTACCACATCACGCACGACGATGATCGCTGGGTATTGCGTGAGGAAGGCGACAAGCGCGCGCTGCTCGAAGCCGTCACCAAGGAGGACATCATCAATGAGACCCGCGATTACATGAAGCTGCGCACCGCCTCGGTGAAGATTCACACCCTCGATGGCAAGATCGAGGAGGAGCGGACCTACCCGCGGGACCAAGACCCCATGGCGAGCAAAGGTTAAGGCTCAAGCCGGCAGCGATTCGCCCCGCCGCTGATACCGGCGCTTGCCCAGCGTGACCGCCCAGCAGGCGAGAATGAAGGGCATGGTCAGCGGCGGCAGGCTGAGGTGATCGAAGAACAGTCGGAATATGATCGCCAAGCCGATGCCCAGTGCTGGCGCCAGTGCCGAACGATGAACCTGGCTCAACGCCAGAGCGGCGAGCGCCGGGTTGTAACCAGCCAACCCGGCCAGCGCGGCTGGTTCGGGGGTGCCAGCCAATAGCGCCACGTAGATGCCGACTGCCGAGCCGCACAGGG